>SYGN01000086.1 GCA_005799525.1 Opitutaceae bacterium
GCCGCCTTCACCTCGTGGTGGATTTCGATGCGCCCTGCTGTCACGCGGTAGATCACGTGCACGGCAAAACCGAAGGGATACTGCGCGCGGGATTCCGCATCGTCTTCTAAGACCAACTCAACCGCCGCTTCCGTTTCGTTGGTCCAGGTCCGCACCACCTGCCACGGTTTGAGCCGCGCAAAGCCATGCTGCGGTATCGGGTAGCGTTTTCCCTGATAGTCATAGGCGCTGGCGACTTTGCCGTTAACCGGAGTCGCCCCCGCCGGGACACTCGAACCGACCGCCGGCCAGAGGATCGAAGCTTTGCCGCGAAACCCCGACGCGGGCCGATAGTCGCGCCCGCGCTAAAGCAACTCCACCCAACGGCCCTTGAATTCGACGGCCACACCGGACAACTCGCCGCCTTGGGTGGGTGCGATTGCGGCCTCGAGGCGACTCGTTTCATCGCGCAAGACGATGAGCGGAAAGTTTTCCGCCGTCGTCGTTTCGTGCAGCGAATAACGCGGTGGTGTGGCGGCGACCGCAGATGAAACCGCGGCGGCGCTCAGCGCGAGCGCGCACCAAACAAGCGTTCGGGCGAAGCTGGACCGATGCAATTGAACCCCTGCTGAGCCCAGCGTGGCACCGGCGCAACAAGACTCGCTCCAATGCGAGTGGGCTTGGGTTTGGGAAAAGTTTCCTCCTAGGAAAATCTTCCTGCCCTTGGATCGACCGAATTTTAGGCAGGTAGACTCCATGGGTACGAAACGTTTTCAAACCGGCGGAAGCGCCGCCGCGAGAACTGCCGGGGCAGGGCGCGGGCACAGCGCAGAGGGAAGACCGAGCGATTTGTGGCCGATGTCAGGGCGTCATTCCGACGTGGGGCTTGCGCGCGGCCTACGGACGTCTTCTGCAAAACGCGCGATCCTCGGACACGGTAGGCTGCATAGACACGAATACCCGAAGTGAATCGCGCCCGAGCGCGCCGATTTATGGCAGTCACTGCTCGGCGACACTGCAGCTTTCCAGAGACCGCCGTCCGTCCTCGCCGGATCTGTGTCCATTTGTGTTCATCCGTGGTTTCCCTCCGCTCGGTTACAGCAAAGGAGATCATCGGGTAAAACCTTTCGTTACGCGGCGCACACGGCCGTCTTCCTTGGTCATGAAAAACAGATCGCCTGTTTGCTCGTCGTAGCCGATCCGGAGGTGTGCCCGCTTCGTGTGCGCGAGCGCGGCGATGCTCGTGGCGACTCCCTCTCGCTCGACATTCAGCTCGTAGATTGTGGTGTCCGTCAGTCTCTCATCCATTCGCATGAAGAAGAGGCGACCGGTCACGATATCACCGAAAATGTAGTTATGCTGGAGGGCTTCGATCGGGCCGCGGTAGACGAAGCCACCGGAGATCGCCCGGCCATCGGTGTGATCGTAGGCACCGAAGGGCAGGCGATAAGGCGCGAGCTCGGCGGCCGTCGCGGGTGGGACGACTTTCGCGTCGCGCATGACGTCTACACGGTTCGGGCCTTCGAGCTGGTTCCAGCCATAATCCCCGCCTTTGTCGATCAGATTGATTTCCTCGACATTGGCTTCGCCGATGTCGACGACGATGAGCCGTTTTCCAAACGAAAGGTCCCAGCACATGCGGTGAGGATTGCGGAATCGTAGGCCCAGATTTCTCGACGCGCCAACGGATCGGAGCTGTGGACAAACGGATTATCGGCGGGAATTCCATAGCCGCCTCCGGGAGCATTTTTCCCGCGCGGATCGATCCGCAAGAGCGTACCGAGCAGCGAACGCGGCGTGTGCGCGAGTGCCGGCATCTTCAAATTGACCGTGCCGCCATCGCCGACGCCGATGAAGAGCAGGCCGTATTCGGGATCGTTTCGATTCGTCACGGGAGCGAAGGCGATATCTTGGCAACCATGGGCAGTCGTGGGCGTTTTGAGCCGCAACACTTCGCGGCGGGTCCCGGCGAACCGGTCGCCCGTCGGCTCGGTCGCGTGCCATTCCGACAGGACCCAGTAAAGGGGAGGTGTGCCCAGGTTCGGGATTACGACCTGCTCATACAACGCCTCGTTGATGGCGGGTGTGCTCGGAGTGATCTCGGCGTGCGCCGTGTAGATGAGTCCATTGCGCACGAAGTCGGGGTGAAACGCGAAGCTGCCCAAGCCCGTGGCAATCCCCGGATCGAAGACGAAGGCGGGAAACTGGCCGCGGATGTCGAGAAACACTTCGGCCTTCCGGTCCTGCACGCGGTAGATCACGCCTATTTGATCACTGATGAACACCGCACCGTCCTTCCGGGGGACTGGCCCGCAGTGTGGCGATGCCCTTGTCGGGGCGGCGATTAGGCGCGAGCGGGATTTGCGCCCACTCTTCCAATTCGATCACAAGCGAGGATTTCTCCGCGGGCGGAATCAGCTGGACCTCTTTTCCGGTCGGCGGCGTGAGCTCGACGGCGAAAGGCGTGAGCTTGGATTTCTCCGTCTCGCTGTCGAGGTGGGCCAGGATCGCCACGAGCTGATCTCTCGGCAAAGATCCGAACGGTGGCATCGCGACTTTGTAACGCCGAAAGAGCGCGTTCGCGCGTAGGTTGCCCGCTGCAATCACGGCGGCGGGATCGCGGATGTGGCGCAGAGGTTCGGCCTGCGTCAGGATACGAGTCACCGCTCCGAGAGGCGGTCCGATGCCATCGCGGTCAAGCACATGGCACGAGGCGCAGAGCTGCGTGAACCATGTCCGTCCTTGAGCGAGGGTCGCCTCTTCGCGCGGATATTTTGGTGGGGGCTGGAGCGCCGGCAGCGCTGCCGGGCTCGGGGCCTGGGCCGCAAAAAACGGCCGAAGCCGCCTCACCGAGGGTGACCAGTTTGTGAATACGAGGAAGGACTTTGGGGGAATTCACAGGGAAAAGTTATACCTAGATCGCCGGGTGCGCGCGCAAAATTTCGGCGCAGCGCGGTCGCGCGCAGAAATTTTGGCGTCGCTGGGCGAACGCGTCACCGCCCCTTGAGTGCGGTGCGAATCACGGGCTCCATGACATCCGCCTGCCGCACGAAACCGAGATCATTGGGATGCGAACCATCCGTCGCCCCTTCGGCATCGTGGCCGAGCAGGTCGTCGCCGGAAACGTAGAACAAGCCCTTCACGCCGGCCGCCTTCAGTTGTTCAAAACACTCGCGCAGCGCCGCGTGGTTTTCGGTGTGATGCTGATTTCGTTTCGGCAAGATCCACGCATTGGTATTCCGGCGATCCTCGACCAATACAATGGGGGTGTCCGCGCGTGCGGCGCGGAGTTGTTGCACGAGCGGGACGCACTTCGCGCGCACCGCCGCCGCGTCCATGTTCGGCAGGCAATCGATCACGTAAACCGCCGCGTCGATCTTCACCAACAACTCGCCCACGGCCGCGTCCATCCGGCCGTTGCCGGAGAAACCGAGATTTACAACGGGGCGATCAAAGCGCCGACCCAGTATCGCCGTATGCACCATGCCGGGCCGCGATGCGCTGGCTCCGTGCGTGATTGACGTACCGTAAAACACGATCGGCTTGACCGTGCGCGGCGCGAGCGTTTCGAATTTCGCGTTGGGTGGCACGCCGAGAGAAAGTTTTTCGACGCCGTTGTAGAGCGGGAGATAGACCGCATATTCGCGGAATCCCGGCGCCAGCCCCCCGATGATTTCCTGCCGCATGGTTTTCTTGTCGGGCCGCGAGACACCGACCCAGCGCCACTTGCCCGCTTCGTCGCGCGCGTAGAGGTCGAGCCCACTCGCGCCGATTGGCGTCATGTTGGTACCGTTGAGCTTTTCCTTGAGCACCGTGGAGTCCGCCCAGATCATCGTCGCATCTGTCTTGAAGCGCACCATCATGCCGGCGCTGTCGCGGCTGAGTCCCCACACGGCCGCCGTCACCTTCCCGTCGGCCACGGCGGGGAGTCGGTCGAACCAGCGCTTACGTTCCATCTCCGGCCACGCGCGGCCTTCGACGCCCCAGCTCGTCACATTGTGCCACGCGAGCGGTGGCTCGACCAGTTGTTTCGTTGCCGCTGCGGGTGCGGCTGCAGTCGTGGCAGCCGATTTTTTCGTGGCGGTGTCCTGGGCAAACACAGCCGAGACCAAGACGAGGCCGGCTGAAAGGAGTGCGAGGCGGGAGAGCGAGTTTGTCAGGGACATAGTGGATACGGGGTGGAGCGGAGCAGATCGGTTAAGACCAGAGTGGAGCGATTGGGTCGCGAGGCTTTCCCGATCCGAGGCGCGCTGCAATCCACGAAATTTTCGGATCGGCATTCGTCCCCACGCCCGGCTAGCGTTTGCATCGTTCTCCGTTTTTCGTCAGCCACCTGCATTCACCCTCCACCCAAACCAAACTCCCGCCGCCATCCCATGAAGCTCCTCCTCACCCGCTCCTTGCTCCTCGTCACCGCGCTGGCCGCGCTTGGCGCGCTCCCACTTCGCGCCCAAATTCTCAGTAAGCCGACGGTCAGCCTCGAACTCGCCAAGAAGATCGCGGCCAAGGCTCACGCCGAAGCCGCCAAGAGCAAACTGACCGTGGTGATCGCGATCATCGACGACGGCGGCAGTCTCGTTTACCTCGAACGCATGGACGGCACGCAGCTCGGCAGTATCGTCGTCGCGCAGGAAAAAGCCACGACCGCCTTGAAATTCAAACGCTCCAGTAGAGTTTTCGAAGACATGGTTGCCGGTGGACGCAACGCGGTGCTCTCCCTCCCCGGAGTCGTCGCGATTGAGGGTGGCCTTCCCTTGGTGGTTGACGGTGCCTTCATTGGCGCGATCGGCATCAGCGGTGCCAAATCATCGGAGGACGGCGTCATTGCGCAGGCCGGCCTCGCCGCGCTCGCCAAGCCGTGATGATGGGTTGTGACGGAGGGCGGCGCAGGCATCGGCATCACGCTCGAGGCGCGCGATTGAAGGGAATCACGCCCGCTCCCGCCCAAGAGCCAGTCCGCCGGCACCGGAAAAAAGTTCAGTGGAGCGCAGGGTGTTGACTTAGACTCGTTGTCGGAGACGTCGCGGCAATCAAACGGGGTGCGACCCAGCGGACCTTGGGTGGTGGGTCCGATCCTTCAGGGAGACTCGCCAATCGTTCGATGAGTGGCCGTCGAAAGTACGGCGGACTTCAGCCCGCCCACTGCGGCGCGTTGCGGGAGTCTGTTTTGCGGGTTTCGATGAGCGCAGGGGATTCAGTTTGCTTCGCGGGCATGACGCACAACGGATGTTCCTGTCACGCGCTGCCCGCTACCCGCTGGGCCCGCTGCGCCCGCTCGGCACGCGGGATGCGGCGCAGGCGCCAGCGTTGGGCGCTGTTCACGGTGAAGCCGGGGCACCGGGGGCTGCCGCAGCGGCACGGATGCAGCGGCCACTCGGCGAAGGCAAAGTCGTAATCGAAGGTGAGCTCGGCGCCGGCGGGGATGTCGCGGCGCGCGGTGATTCACACGCGGCCGCGGGTCACCTCAATGCGACGGTTCGGGGCGCACGAGTGGTTGATGAGACGCGCGACGTTGCGGCGCGTGCGTCCGTCGAGGTCGTGGCGGCGCGTGAGGTTGAAGATGTAGACGGAGTCGTCGCCCCCGCGGCGCTGGCGGGCGAGGCGCTGCGTCTCGCGGCGGGCAGCCTCGGCCTTGGTAATCCGTTCGCCGGTGTATTCGATCACGGGCGTGCCGTCGGGGATAAGCTCGCACGCGTAAACTCCGCGACCGTGGATGGTGGATTGCCCGGCAGTGATCCAGCGGTCCGCCGCCGCCCGCTGCGGGCGAACCGGGCGGACGGATTTTTTGGAGCGGACGACATGGGCGGTCATGCCGATGCAATCGGGCATCGCGGCGGGGGCGGCAAACGGTTTCGTTGGCCTCATCTTGCTCGCCAAACTCAGCACTCCGAGTAAAGGCTGCGGTGTCCGCGAATACTTCACTATGAAAACTCGTCGAGATTTCCTGCGCGCGACCGCTGTCGGCGCGACCGCAGCCACTGGTTGGCCCCGCTTGGTGGCGGGTGCGGACCAAGCTTCGCGTGCGATGCCGGCCGGTGCGCCAGCGGCCCGGCCAGCGGCGGCAAACTCTGTGACGGCGCGGCATCGCAACTTGTTCAACGGCGACAGTTGTGTGTTCTTCTACAACCCGGAGAAATGGCAGCCGGAAGGCGGGCCCTATTCGGCGAAGGCGATCCACCGCTATGTAGACGTGCTGGCGGACAACGGCGTCGATACGTTTCTCGTCAACGCGAACGCGTCGAACGCGTGGTATCCCAGCAAGACGTTGCCGACGATCCTTGACGGCTACCGGCGCGGCGACCGGGAATTTTTTCGCGGGCATGCGATCTGCGCGGGCGCGACCGAGCCGGCGGCGGTGGAGAAGTTTTTGGACAGCACCGTCGCGTTTTTTAACCTCTATGTGGATCTGATGGACGCGGGCGTAGACTGGCTGGCGGAGGCGGCGAAGGCGTGTCGGCGGCGCGGGGTGTCGCCGTGGGTGAGCATTCGGATGAACGACATGCACGGGCACCGGAACTACGAGGGCAGCCATTTCAATGCGCCGTTGCTGAAGCGAAAGGAGATGCGGCTGTCGCGCAGCGCGTATTCGCCGACGATGTGGATCCCCGATTACCGCGAGGGGCTGAACTACGCGCGGCCGGAGGTGCGAGCCTACCTGATGGCGCAGATCAGGGAGGTCGTCGAGGATTACGATTACGAGGGGCTGGAGTTGGACTGGTGGCGCAACCCGCTCTGCTGCGAGCCGGACGCGACAGCGGAAACGGTCGAGATGATGAACGCTTGGTTTCGCGAAGTCCGCGCGCTGACCGAACGCCGCGCGCAGCGGACCGGGCGGCCGTTTCCGCTGGGATTTCGGATGCCGGGGCGGCTCGATGCGCTCAAGTCGATCGGGATCGATGTCGTGACGCTGTGCCGCGAGGGGACGCTCGATTTCATCTGTCCGTCGCATTTTTGGCGGACCTCGTGGGACATGCCGCACGACGAGCTGCGCCGGCAGGTGGGCGAACGCGTCGCGATCTACGGCGTGATCGAGGACGGCGTGAACCGCATGGCGGCGGCGGTGCCGACGATTCCGCTCACGCGCGACATGCGCTACATCTCGGCGAGCCACGAGTTGATGCGGGGCAACGCGGCGGGCAAACTCGCGCTCGGAGCGGACGGGATCGAGTGCTACAATTTTTGCTGCACGGACCAGGCGAAGATCCCCGGCGTGATTTCGGATTACGCGACGCTGCGCGACCTCCACCGGCTGGAAGCGTTGCGCGGCCGGCCGAAGCATTATGCGTTCTCCGACCAGGGGAGTCCGTTCGTGCAGATTCCGTTTGAGCGCGTCCCGCAGGTCCCGGTGGTGTTGGAGCGCGGTTGGATCAAGGCGTTTACGTTGCCGATGTGCACCGAGCCAAGGGATCGGGGGTTGGAGCTGGTGATCCAAGTCGTGCTCAAGGCGGACGATGTCGTGGGGGAACTGCCGGTGGCGTTCAACGGTTGCTGGCCGCGCCGCGAGCACACGGAGTCGGACCGGCTGTTGTTTCCGTGTGGCGCCTTCACGCACCACGCGGCGGCGAACCGCGGCTACGAGGTCAAATTCCCCGTTTCGCTCGTGCGCGAGGGCTGGAACGAAATCACGGTCGAGAATGGCGGCGATCGGACGATCACCGTCGTCGGGATTGAGCTCGCGGTTCGGGCGAGGGCATCGTCGGCGTGACCGGAGTAGCCGTTCGCCAAACTGCCAGGTGCCTCCGTTGTCGACGGATTACCAGAAATGCCGAATCCGCAAAAAATTCTCCTGATTGATGACGATGCCACGAAGGTCGGGCTAGAGAACCGTGCGCCGTGTCGGTTGGGCGGAAGGATGTAACAGGAAGTGAGGTCGGCGGAGCGATTGGCATGGGCGTCTCGCCCATGGGATTGGAAACGAGCGGATCGGAGGCCCGCTCGCTCACGGACGAGACGCCCGTGCCACTCAAGCCGCGCCTTCCGCCGACCTCATTTCCTGATACACCCTGGGCGGGAGGTGGGGGGAGAATGGCGGTTGCCGATGGTCGGCGGGTGGCTATGACCGTAGGCTGCTCCGCCCGCCAAATGGCGGGTCTCCCGCGTTTATGAAAACCTCCCTCCGGCATGTCCTGTTCCTGTTCGTCGCTCTCGGTTCACTTTTTGGTCAGGCCAAAGACGAACCCATTGATTTCAACCACGCGCGCCAGCTCATGGAGCGCCAGCGAAGTGGTGCGACGCTGAGCGCCGACGAAAAGGCCTATGTCGCCCGCGCCGTGGCGGCCCGCAACGCCGGCGGCGGGGGCCGTCCGGCCAACCAACGCAAGGCACCGGAGCGCATCACGCCGCTGACCGACCTTGGCGCGGCCGGTCGCTACGAAGGCGAAGACGGCGGGCTCTACGGCGGCGGGCAAAACACTCCGCCGGAGGGGCAGCGGCGCGCGGCGCTGGAGCAGCTCGCGAAGATCCGCCCGCTCACTGCGACCGGCGAACCGGCGGACGACGGCATCATCGGGTTCGTCGCCATCAGCATGTCGAACGCGACGCAGGAGTTTTCCCGTTTCAAACAAATCGCCGATGGCTCGCCGCTGAAATCCGCGCGCGTCACGATCGTCGACTGTGCGCAGGGCGGGCAGGCGATGGCGCAGTGGGTGCCGGCGGACGGGCGGCCGTGGGCGGAGGCGAAGCGTCGGCTCGCGACGGCGAAAGTTTCCCCGTCACAGGTGCAGGTCGCGTGGATCAAGCTCGCGAACGTGGGTCCGTCGGGCTCCTTACAAGAGCATGGGCGCAAGCTGGAGAGCGACACGCTCGCGGTTCTGCGGCACGCGCGGGCTTTGTTTCCGAATCTCCGCATCGCCTACCTTTGCAGCCGCACCTACGGCGGTTACGCGACGGGCGGGCTCAACCCCGAGCCCTATGCATTTGAAAGCGGGTTCGCCGCGCGCTGGCTCATCCAGCGACAGGTGAAGGGCGACGCGGAACTTGCGCTCACGAAGGTGCCGTTGCTCCTTTGGGGACCGTATCTCTGGGCTGACGGTGCGCGGGGCCGAAAGATCGACGGGCTTGTGTGGGAACATGGTGACTTCGGCGAAGATGGCGTGCATCCGAGCAATGCGGGGCGGCAGAAAGTCGCCGAACTGTTGTTGGATTTTTGTACGACCGATCCGCTGGCGAAACCGTGGTTCACGGGAAAATAAAATTCGCCATGTCCGTTCCTGAAATTACGCCGCCCGCTCCGGGGGAGTCGAACGTTCCGCACCGGCGGCGTCCCCGTTACGCGGGCAAGAATCCGCGGCGGTTTGAGGACAAATACAAAGAGCGTGATCCTGCGCGTTATGCGGCCGATGTGGCCAAGGTGATCGCGTCCGGCAAGACGCCGGCGGGCAGCCACCGGCCGATTATGGTGGCGGAAATTCTCGAAGTGCTCGCGTTGCGGCCGGGCGATCTGGCGGTGGATTGCACGCTCGGCTTTGGCGGACACGCGCGGGAAATGCTGGCCATGCTCGCACCCGGCGGACGGCTGATCGGCTTGGATGTCGATCCGGTCGAGCATCCGAAAACGACCGCGCGCCTGCGCGAGGCCGGCTGCGGCGAGGAGGTGTTTACGGCGGTCCGCTCCAATTTCGCGGGCTTGCCGAAGGTGCTCGCGGAACTCGGGCTGGGTGGAGCGGACGCCATTTTGGCCGACCTGGGCGTTTCCTCGATGCAGATCGATGATCCGGGGCGCGGCTTCACGTTCAAGAGCGACGGTCCGCTTGATCTACGGCTGAATCCGTCGCGCGCGCCGTCGGCGACGGAATGGCTCGCGCGGGTGGCGGCGATCGATTTGGCGGTGGCGCTCACGGAAAACGCCGATGAACCGCAGGCCGAATTACTCGCACGCGAATTGGTGGCAGGCCGAAATGCGGCGCCGATCACGCGCACGTTGCAACTCGCCGACCTGATCCGGACGATTCTCCGAAGGCACTCCCGGCGTCGCGACCCCGAGGCGGACGACGATTGTGTGCGCCGCGTTTTTCAGGCGATCCGGATCGCGGTGAATGATGAGTTTGGCGTGCTTGATCTCTTCTTACGCCACCTCCCTTTGTGCCTGAACGCTGGCGGACGGGTGGCGATTTTGACGTTTCACTCCGGTGAGGATCGCCGGGTGAAACATGCTTTTCGCGCCGGCGTAAGCGCGGGGATTTTTTCTGCGGCGAACGACGAGGTGGGCCGCGCGGGTCTGGAAGAACGGCGGGCAAACCCGCGCAGCTCCTCGGCGAAACTCCGCTGGGCCGTGCGGGCGTGAGCCCTTACGTGGCGCGAGACGGCTCGGCGTCGAGCGGGTCGGATGCGACCGAAGTGAGGGTCGCCACGTCGCCGGCGAGGGCTTGATCGACCCAGCGTTTGATGCGGGTGAGACCCTCACTACGGCGGGGATCTTCGCGCTTCATTGTCCCGAGCAGATTGATCACGGTCTCGGAGTAATCGAGGGCATTGGCGGTGAGGAGCGTCGGCAGTTCGAAGGGGTCGATCTCGCCCTTGCGGATTATAGCGCGGGCTTCCCGCTCGAGCTTCATGGTGCTGCCGCCGGCGGCGCCGGGGTCAAATTCGCCTTTGGAGAATCCGCCGCCGCCCCCTGCGGAAGCATCGCTCGACTAGCCCTCGGTCTTGCCGCGCGGCTGGCGCTGGAGCTGCGCCGGATACTCTTTGCGTCTCGGCCCGTCACGGTCTCCAGCTGGTCGAGCTTGCCGGCCTTGGCCATTTCGTAGCGGCAGCGGCGAACGAGATCGATGGATACACGGCATAGCTCGGCGAGTACGGGGTTGGCCTTGTCGGGCCATTCGTCGAGGGCGATTTCGGCGGCGTTGGTGCGGTAGACGCCGTTGGTGGCGTTTGCGCCGAGGGCGTGACGCAGGGTGTCCGAGCGGCCGCCAGGTTGGACGGTCGCAGGGATCGTCGGGAGTTGGTTGCGTTTGGTGGCGAGGTAGCGGTGAAAACCGTCGGCCAGCCAGTAGGTAGCGCCGTCAAAATAGACGTCGATCGGGGGAAGTCCGTACCTTGCGTCATCTCGTCCGCGTAACTCTCCACGGCTTCGTCGGTCATTTGGACGCGGGCTTGGGTGCCGCCGAAAATGTTGATCGAGTGGAGGGAAAGTTCTTGGGGCGCCATGGAAAAAAGAGTCGTCGATGCCGGTGTTCCGTCTTCGTCCGCAAGGGGAAAACCGCGCGCGTCGACGATCCAGGGAGCGGACGGTGGGTTTGACCGGGGGCGATCCGAGGGGATGTGGCCAACGGAAAGTTTTCTCGGGGTGGCCGCGTTTGCGATTGCTGCGGAGCGTGAGCGCCGCACGCTAGGTCCTACCCCAGAGCACTCACGTCCGGTCACTGCGCGTTTCTTCCAGAATTATGAATACACCGATCTCTGCCTTGTTAGAGCGCAAGGGTGCTGTCGTGCACTGCATACCTCCCGCCTTTAGCATTTATGACGCGGTGGCGGAAATGAACCGGCACCGCATCGGTGCCATCGTCGTGCTCGATGGCACGCGTCTCGTCGGCATTTTTACCGAGCGCGATGTGCTGCGCCGGGTCGTCGGTGCCGGGATCGATCCGCGCGGGGCGCTCGTGGCCGATGTGATGAGCACGGGTGTCATCACCATCGCGACCGACACGACGATCGAGCAGACCATGACGATCTTTACGGAGAGGCGTTGCCGCCATCTGCCAGTGGTGCGGGACGGGCAGTTGCTCGGAGTCATTTCGATTGGCGACGTCACGCGTTGGATGGCGGATACGCACCGCGCCGAGGCCGAGCACCTGCGGAACTATATTGCCGGCGGCGCCTCGACGTAAGGCGGCGACGCGGGAGCGGACGACGCCCTCAACCGAAAAACGGCCGCTGCAACGCGGAGCGCGGGGAGCGCGCGGAGCACGTCAGGAGGAAATGAAACGCGCGAGCGGCTCACCTGCCGGGTGACACCTGCGCGATGCCCTTGAGTTCATGCTTCAACCGAGAGTATCCCGTTCGCTGGATCATCAGCAGCGCTGCAGCGAAGCAGCGGCCGAGAAACGTCCAGACGTTGGGGGAGTCCGGCGCCGTCGATGATGTCGGCAGGGGATTCACAGGCCGGCGAAGCCGAGGCGGTAGCGGCCGGCGGTGGAGCGGAGACGGAGGCAGGCGCGAAAGGTATTCGAGAGGTTCGCCGACGTGAGGACGTCCGCGCGCGGGCCGGCGGCGACGACGCGGCCGGCCCGCAGCATCAAGGCGTGGGTGAAGGCCGGGGTGATTTCTTCGACGTGGTGGGTCACGAGGACGAGGGAGGGGCCGCGGCGGCGGCGCGCGAGCGTTTCGAGAAAACGCAGGAATTTTTCCCGCGCGACCGGATCGAGCCCGGCGCAGGGTTCGTCGAGAATGAGGAGCTGCGGGCGAGCTATGAGTGCACGGGCGATGAGCACACGTTGACGTTCGCCTTGCGAGAGGTAGGCCCACTCACGGTGGGCGATGCGAGCGAGACCCACGGAGCGCAGGAGACGCAGCGCAGCGACGCGATCCGTGCGCGTGCCGGCATGCCAGAGGTCGAGTTGGGCGTATTTGCCGCTGATCACCGTATCGAGCGTCACTTCGGAAAGGGGAATCGAGGCGGTGAACGCGCTGGTGACGACGCCGATGTGCAGGCGGAGTTCCCTCCAATCGGCGGCCCCGTAGCGCCGGCCGAGCACGGAGAATTCGCCGTCGGTGGGGGAGAGAAAACCGGTGAGGGCTTTGAGGAGGGAAGTCTTGCCGGAGCCGTTGGCGCCAAGGATGACCCAGTGTTCACCCGGGGCGACGCGCCAATCGACGTTGCGGAGAATCGTGGTACTCCCGCGCTCTGCGCGCAGGCCGGTGACTTCGAGGACGGGCTTCATCGCGCGAAGATTGCGCGCGGGTGGTTGCGCCGGTCAATCGCGTCCCTCGGCTGAGCGCGATACGTTTTTTGGGTTTCTCCTGCGCGTCTGAGGAGGCGTCGCAAGGGGCCAAGCACGGCCGTTCACGGTCGTGGCTGCCAACGTCGAAAACCTCTTCGACCTTGATGGCGTGGCGAACTACGACGACGACCCCCTGGGAAACTACCCGCGGGCCCACGCGCTGACGACGCGGCCAAGCATCGCGCGGGTGGTGACGACAGTCGCGTTCACGGCCGCCGCGTTGCCTCGCGTTGCCAGCCTGTGCACGGAGAGGTTAAATAGGGAAATCGTCACGGTGGACGGCGTAGTGGCTCAAGGCGCACGGCTCGCGGTGGAGTTCCTCGGCGAGACTTACGATGTGTTCAGCCATGACGCGGATTTTCGGAAGAAGCTCCGGGTTGATTTTCAAGCGGAGCCGCCGAGGCGATTTTTCGGGGAGCGCGGGCACTCCAAGGAGCGCTGGCAATTCGTGAACCATGGTTCACGTTGAGTGAGATGAGCGCGCTGAAAGTCTACACCTTGGCGAATTGCGACACGTGCCGGAAGGCGGTGAAGTGGTTGCGAGCGCAGGGAATTTCCTTCGAGGAGCGGGCGATCCGCGAGACCCCGCCCACGCAGGCCGAGCTGAAAGCCATGTTGGCGGCCTACCCGGGCGAGCTGCGACGGCTCTTCAATATTTCCGGGAGCGACTACCGTGAGCAGAAACTCGGCGAGAAACTGCCCGCGCTGAGCGAGGCCGCGGCACTCGCGTTGCTGGCGGGCAACGGGAATGTGGTGAAACGGCCATTCTTGATCGGGGGTGGGGTGGCGCTCGTCGGGTTTGACGAGGCGGGGTGGGGGGCTGCACTCTTGCCCAAATGAACTCAACCACTGCTCTCTCTGCCGATCCGTTGCGCGACACCGTGCTCTGGTTGTCCGCGCACACGTGTTTTCCGGCGAGCCGACTCGCGGCCAAGGCTGAAACGTTGCTGTGTTTTGCAGCGGCCGCGGCGGCCGCGGAGGAGGCTGAGCTCCAGCGGCGGTTTTTGATCAAGTCGCGAGACCCGGCCCAGACCTCGGCCCTGCGTGCGCACGCCATGCGCCGCTCCCAAGTCCACTTTAAGTGCGATAACAGTGCGAAGGTGTGAGGCTGATAACCGAGGTCGGTCGGGCGTCGACGCCGACGGGTTGACCATCACGTTGGAGAAATCGAACCGTGGCCGCACGCAGCTCATGGGCGTGGTCAACGGCGGTGGTTCCCGGCCCAAGCTACGCTCCAGTGGCGGTAATGTCGTCATCGGACGCGCTAGGAACGACCGGAGCGGACGCGCCTCGCTGCGGGGAGCGGACCACTGGGCGCGGCCCCCTGTGCGGCGCGGTGGAATGGGGTCGGGGCCGATCGGTGATGGTGGAGTGGTGACAACGCGCTCGCCTCGACGAGGAGCGCCGCTCCAAGCTGGCGGGCATGACGATCGACCCGGCCTTTGCGGAACTGACCACGCTGCTCAAACGCACGCACACGCTCGGGACGGTCGCGGAGTTGTTGGGGTGGGATGAGCAGGTCAACCTGCCGCCGGGCGGGGCCGAGCAGCGCGCGGCCCAACACGCGGCGGTCGCGGAGGTGCACCACGCCGCAGCGAGTGCGGGCCGCATCGGCGAGTTGCTCGGGGCGCTGCAGGCGGGGGCGAGTGTCTTGACGCCGGATGAACAGTTGGTCGTGGCCCACGCGCGAAAGGACTACGACCGCGCGACGAAGTTACCGGCGGAATTTGTGCGCGAGAAGGCGGCGCAGAGCAGTCGGGGCTATCACGCGTGGGTGCGGGCGAAGGCGGCCGACGACTTCGCGAGTTTTGTGCCGGTGCTGGAGAAAAATGTGGAGTTGGCGAAGCGGGAGGCGGCCTACCTCGGCTGGAGTGGGCGGGAATATGACTATATGCTCGATAAGCACGACCCGGGGCTGACCGCCGTCGCGGTCGACCGGCTTTTCGGTGAACTGAAGAGCGAACTCGTGCCGTTGGTGCGAGCGATCACGGCCTCGCCGACGGCGGGACGGGCGAAGGCGGCGGAGACGAAGTTGCGCGGATTTCCGGTGGAGGGGCAGCGGGCGTTTTTGCGCGAGGTCACCGAGCAGATCGGTTTCGACTACGAACGCGGACGGATCGATGTATCGCTGCATCCTTTTTGTTCGGGCACGGGCAGCGATGTGCGGATGACGACACGGTTCAAAGTCGACGAGCCGCTGGGCTCGTTGTTTGCCTCGATTCACGAGACGGGGCACGGACTCTACGAACAGGGCTTGCCGGCGGCACAGTTCGGCACGGCGTTGGGTCAACATGCGGGGATGGCGGTGCATGAGTCGCAAAGTCGGTTGTGGGAAAACCAAGTCGCCCGCAGCCGCGGATTTTGGCTGAATGTTGAGCCGCGTTTTCGTGCGAGGTTTCCGACGCAGATGACGGGACTGTCCGCCGAGGAACTTTATCTCGCAGTGAATTTGGTGGAGCCGACCTTGGTGCGAGTGGAGGCGGATGAGGTGACCTACAATCTGCACATCATTCTGCGCTTCGAGATGGAGAAAAAACTTTTCACCGGAGAACTCGCGGTGCGCGATCTGCCGGCGGCGTGGCGCGCGGCGTCGCGGGAAATCTCGGGGTTGGAACCGGCTACCGATCGCGCGGGGGTGCTCCAAGATGTGCATTGGAGCGACGGGGCTTTTGGGTATTTCCCGAGTTACTGTTTGGGGAATTTGCTGGCAGCCCAATTGTGGTATCGGGCCCTGACGTTGCGGCCCGGACTGGAGGAGGAGTTCGCGCGCGGAGATTTTTCCTGGCTCCTCGCATGGCTGCGGGCGGAAGTGCATACCCAAGGCCGCCGGTTCGGCGCGTTGGAACTGGCGCGGCGCGTCACGGGCGAGGAGTTGTCGCCGCGCGCGTTTGTGCGGTATTTGCGTGAGCGTTACGGAGCGCTCTATTTGAACTGATTTTTATGGGACTGATCGACACCCACACCCACTTGGAATCGTTTGCGCGCCAGGGTGGAACGGTGTTGGCCGATACGTTGGCCCGCGCTCAGGCGGCGGGCGTGGAGACCATGGTGACGATCGGGACGTCGCCCGAAGACTGGGCGCTCTATCGCACGCTCGCGCGAGAGCACGGGAAAACGGGCTTGGTCCGCTATTCCGTGGGGCTGCATCCGTGTTCGGTCGATGGGGGATGGGCAGCGGCCTCGGCGCAGTTGGAGGAGTTTTGGAAAGGAGAGGAGCCGCGGCCGGTGGCGCTGGGGGAGATTGGGCTGGATCGGTTTCATTTGCCGAAGGACGCTGCGGAAGCCGCGAAGATTTTCGCCTGGCAGCGGGCGGCGTTTAGCGAAGGGCTCGCGTTGGCGAAACGGCTGGGGTGCCCCGTGGTCGTGCATTCGCGGGGGGCGTTTCAGGAGTGCGTCAAACTGATCGATGCGAGCGGAGTTGATTGGACGCGGGTGGTGTTTCACTGCTTCACCGAGGGTGTTGCCGAGATGGCGGAGCTGACGCGACGGGGTGCCTGGGGATCGTTTACCGGGGTGCTGACCTATAAGAGCGCTGAAAACGTGCGCGCGGCGGCGAAGGCCCAAGGACTCGCGCGGCTGATGGTGGAGACGGATGCGCCGTATTTGACGCCGTTCCCGCACCGCGGAAAGCCGAACGAGCCGGCCTTTGTCCGGCATATCGCGGAGTTTGCGGCGGAGGAAGTATTCGGAGTCGGCTACGACGAGTTGGTGGCGATCACGACGGCGAATGCACGTCGGTTTTTCCAGTGGTCACCCCCGTAACCCGCAGAAGCAGCGGAAAACTGAAAATCACCGGGTCGGTCGGGAGCGACCTGATCTCTCGCTTAGGCCTCGTCGAATTTGCGGGCAAAGAGGGCGTCGAGTTCCGTGAGCATCGCGGGGGCGTCCGCACCGGTAGCGATAAACGTGACCTTCGAGCCTCGGCCGGCGGCCAGCATCATCAGGCCCATAATGCTCTTGCCGTTCACCTGTTCGTCTCTGTTTTCGACGAAGACCTCGGCCTTAAACTTGTTGGTGATGCGCACGATCATCGCGGCGGGACGGGCGTGGATGCCCATCTTGTTCTGCACAATCAGCTCCCTGGTTACGGGCTGAAGTGCAGGTGTGACGTCGCTTTTATTCATGGTTCCGAGAAAGGCCTAGGAACGTCCGTCAGGTGGCACGGGCTTGCAACCCAAAAACCCGCCGGCACCATGCCAAGACATGCCTGCAATCGCGATCATCGTTCCCTGTCGGCTCGAATCTACCCGATTCCCCCGCAAGCTTTTACATAAAATAAAAGGACGCCCGTTGCTGCTCTGGGTAGCGGAGCGGATTGCCCGTGAGGCGCCCGAGTTTCCGTTGTGGTTTGCGGTCGACGATGCGCGTTTGGCTGACTGTGTGACGGCGGCTGGCTTTCGGGCAATCATGACGAGTGGGGCGCACCAAAGTGGTACGGACCGCATCGCGGAAGCCAATCGGACGGTCGGTGCCGCGTTGGTGATCAACGTGCAGGCGGATGAGCCGTTGGTCACCGGTGGGCAGCTGCGGGCGCTAGCGGAACTCTTGGAGGAAGGCGAAGGCGCGCCGATGGCGACGTTGGCCACGCCCTTTACGCGGGCGGCCGACTTTCTGAATCCGAACCAAGTGAAGGTGGTGTTGGCTCCGTCGGCACGGCGGGCCTTATTCTTTTCACGGTCGCCCATGCCCTACGCCCGGGATCAGGCCGGCGTGGTGGACGACGCTTGGGTGGCGGCCAACCCGTGCTTCAAGCACCTCGGACTTTACGGTTACCGAGCGGACCTGCTCAGCCAGTTCGCCAAGTTGCCGATGGGCCAATTGGAGCAGATTGAAAAACTGGAGCAGTTGCGCGTGCTGGAAAACGGCTACGAGATCGCCTGCGCGGTCACGGCGGACGCGACGATCGGCGTGGATACGCCGGAAGACGCGGTGAAGTTGGAGCAGTGGCTGAGCTGAACCCACTCAGTCGGTCGGATGCCAAGAAGCCGGCGGGTGTGCGTGGGTGCGCGGCGTCCCTGCAGGTGTCGCTCAAATTTTCCCGGCTTGGCGCGCTGCGACCATCCGGTAGAAATCGACGAAGAGCGGATCGGCGTCGTTCGGGCCGGGGGCGGCTTCCGGATGGTACTGGACGCTGAAAATGGGGAGCTTCGTGTGGCGGAGACCCTCGACGGTATTGTCGTTGAGGTTAATCTCGGTGACTTGGGCGCCGGTTTTTTCGAGCGACTGCGGGTCGGTGGCGAAGCCGTGGTTTTGCGCGGTGATGGAGACCTTGCCGGTTTCGAGATTCTTCACGGGCTGATTGCCGCCACGGTGACCGAACTTGAGTTTGAAGGTCGTGCCGCCGAGGGCGTGCGTGAGCATCTGGTGCCCCAGGCAAATCCCGAATATCGGGAAGTCGGGGATGAGCGCAGTGACGGTTTTGTGGATGTAGGGGAGAGCGGAGGGATCGCCGGGGCCGTTGGAAAGGAAGATGGCGTCGGGCTGGTGTTCGCGGACCTGCTCGTGGGTCGCGGTGGCCGGGAAGACCTGCACCTCGAAGCCGTGGTTCACGAGCTTTCGATAAATGCTGTGCTTGGCGCCGTAGTCGAACGCGGCGACGCGGAACTTTTTCACGGGTGCCCCCGGGGCGTTCATCGTTGTGCCGACCGGAAGGTAGGAGGCGTTGTAGTTTGCCGGTTCGCTGGAACTCCAGATGAAGGGCTCTTTGCAGGAGACGTCCTTCACATAGTCGGCGCCAGCCATGTCTTGCCACGATTTCGCGCGCTGGATGGCCGCTGCGTCGGTGATCGGAAGGGTGCTGAGGCAGCACTTCATCGCGCCATCGACCCGCAGTTTTTTCGTGAGGGTGCGGGTGTCGATTTCGCTGATGCCGGGGATGCCGTTTTGACGAAGGTAGTCGCCGAGCGAGAGGCGGCTGCGCCAGTTGCTAACGATGGGGGAGAGTTCGCGGACGGCGAAGCCGCTGGCTTTGGGCGTGGCCGACTCGGTGTCCTCGGGGCTGATCCCGTAGTTGCCGATTTGCACCGCACTCATCGTGACGATCTGGCCGTAGTAGGAGGGGTCCGTGAGGATCTCCTGATAGCCAGTCATTGACGTGTTGAATACGCATTCACCGGCGATGGTGGCGTCGGCTCCGAAGGCGAGGCCGCGGAAAATCGAACCGTCTTCGAGCGCGAGAACTGCGGGTTTGGACGTGGACATTAAAGCCGAACGAAAAGGTGTCGCCCGTCCGCTGCCAAGGGGAAACGGGTGCCGGGCACGCGAAAATTATGTCTGGGTGGGAGCGTTCCCTGCGG
This sequence comes from Opitutaceae bacterium, assembly GCA_005799525.1. Classification (GTDB taxonomy): domain Bacteria; phylum Verrucomicrobiota; class Verrucomicrobiia; order Opitutales; family Opitutaceae; genus GAS368. Next base: position 19,214 of record SYGN01000086.1, read on the forward strand.
CGGAGAGGGTCGGGGTGACCGAGGCGTCATCTGCTTCGGTGAGGGCCGCGGCCGGCTCGGTAGCGGTCTGCCGCTGGCGGCGGCGCTTGATGGATTGATCGGCACGCTCATCCAACCAGCGAATGATCGCGAACCGCGGCTGCGGGCTCACAAATTCCTTCGGGTCCGCCGTCCGTCCGTGAGTATAGAGAGTTTCCGGATCGATGTAGGTGCCGAGGATCAGGTCCGGGAGAGGCAGGCCGAAGATGCCGGAGATGGACTCGTTGCAACGGATATCCGCATGGTGGCGAAGATGGAAGGCGTAGGCCTTGCGCCAGAATGGCCCCATGGTGGGTTGGGTTACCAGACGATCCCAAGTCGCTTGGGGCCAGTGTTCGATCGCGTGAACGATTTCGTAGAGGCAGAGTGAAAAAGTGATGCCGATAAAGCCTCCGAGGAAGATGGGATATTGGGGGAGGAGCCATTGAGCCGGAGCAAAAAAGACGCTGCCCCCTCCGACAAATGCGGCCAAAGTAAACCAAGGAAAATAGGATGCCTCGTATTGTTTCTCTTGCTCGATCGGGTAGTGGTTTTCCACCAGACAAGGCATCGCCTCCTGGCCTTTTTTAGCCCTCTGAAAACCGACCCGCGTGAGCGCGTGGTGAAGGGTGTGTTGCTTATAAAAGTGACTCAGCAAGGGCAGAAGTGGCGCGTGCAAAACGTAGCGGTGAAAGAAAAATTCGAACACGCCGGCTGCGCAGTGCGCGGCGACGATCACGATGGCCAGCATCCACCACGGGGCGGCGAGCTGGGCGCGCCACACGCCGGGCGCGGCGAGGGCGAGAACGGCGCAGAGTCCGGCAAACGTCAGGGTGACCGTGATGATAAACAGTGTGACCGAAAACTTCGGCTCTTTTTTGGCCCCGTGATGGTGATTCGACATAAGATTTTCGGTTGAGTGGGATTAGGATTTACCGAAAGGGCAATCCCCGCGGGCAATATTTAAGGGAAGAGAGCAGTTCGCGCGGTCGTAGGCGAGCAGGGTTTTTGCAAAGCGTTTCTGAAAAGCGCGGCGACGGTTTCCGCGTCATTTTGGGCTCACCGTTTGACAGAATTTCGTTAGCTCCCCATTTGTTGCGAATTTCGATGCCCTACACAGAAGACCGCTCTACTTGGTTCGAAGGCCAAGGTCTCTGGCAGCACATTCCCCAGAGTAACTGGGGTGATTGGACGTGGCAGTTGAAGAATCGCATCACCACGGTGGCCCAGCTGGAGCAGTTCATGACGCTCACGGCCGACGAAAAGGCGGGCTGTGCGTTTGCGAACCAGAAGCTGGCGCTCGCGATCACACCTTATTTTTTCAATTTGATCGACCGTTACGATCCCCGCTGCCCGATTCGCAAGCAGGTCATTCCTCGTTCGGGTGAGATGGTGGTCAGCGAGGAAGAGCGCCTCGATTCTCTCGGCGAGGACGGACACTCGCCGGTGCCGGGGTTGGTGCATCGGTATCCGGATCGCGTGCTCTTTCTCGTGACGGACCGCTGTGCGGCCTACTGCCGCTACTGCACGCGGAGTCGGTTGGTGTCCAACGCTCAGGACTACAACTTTCATCCCGAATATGAGCAGGGTCTGCGTTACATCGAGGCCCATCCGAAGGTGCGTGACGTACTGCTCTCGGGCGGTGACCCCTTGCTGCTCTCGGATAAGAAGCTCGAGCACCTTTTGTCGCGGTTACGCGCCATCAAACATGTGGAGTTTATCAGGATCGGCTCGCGCATCCCCGTGTTTCTGCCCCAGCGGATCACGCCGGAGCTTTGCGAGATTTTAAAAAAATACGGTCCGATCTGGATGAGCATTCACCTCAATCACCCGAAGGAGGCGACGGCCGAGTTGAAGGCGGCGTGTGAACGGCTCTCGTTTGCCGGCGTGCCTTTGGGCAATCAGAGCGTCCTGTTGGCGGGCGTGAACGACGATGCCGAGGTGATGCAGGCGCTCGTCCACCGGTTGCTGCGGATGCGCGTGCGGCCCTACTATATTTACCAGATGGACCTCATAACGGGAGGGGCGCACTTCAAGGTCGATGTCCGGAAAGGCGTGGAGATTATTCGGTCGCTGCGCGGTCACACGACCGGCTACGCGGTGCCCCAATACGTCATCGATGCGCCCGGCGGGGGAGGCAAAGTGCCGATCAACCCGGACTACGTGGAAAAAATCACCGACGATGAAGTGATTGTTCGCAACTACGAGGGGCAGCAATTCCGGTATCCGCTGAAAAGCACGCCCACCCAAGCGCTCGTGGAAGGCATGGGCCTGAACGGAGCGGTCGAGTCGGTGATGATAACCTGAATGGGTTCTGGGGGTGATGCCGAGGCTTGGCCGGGCGGGTCGGCTGACACCCTGGCGTTGGTTTTCGCGAGCACTCCGCTCGAGAAATTTCCGAGAATAATTTCCCCAAAATGGCCGGGGCGGGCAGATCAAACAGCGAACGTTAGCGGCGTCGATATGTGTGCCAGATCCGAACCGCCGAACTGCCGAGCGGAAGCTGGCTGAAATCTCGATTCGTCGCGGAGGCTCGCTGGTGCGAGATCGCATTGAAATCGCATCAGGCCGGAATCGTATGCGAACTGCCGGTACCTGCAATTGGCCGCAATCGCACCGCGGGCGCTTCGCGGAGGCCTCTCGCTGCTTGGTTTCCAGCGGTAGGATCCTCCGGACCGGTAGCCAAGACCGCCCCGAGTGTTACATGGCCTTCCCGAGGTCTTGGAATAGTCGCGAGTCAATTCGCAGCGGCTTTCCCGCGGACCACAGCGCTGCCTTTCGGTAGTGCGAATGCGCCGGGCTCAGGATGCAGTTGCATTCTCCAGCCACCAGCGCGCTCGGGACTCTCAACGCCACCGAATGTCCGCGACCCAGCCAAGCGTCGCCCTGACGTCGGCAAGGACCCACGTTCAGCGCGGAGCGCCAGTTTCGTGGCAGATCGGTCGTGGCGATCTCTTCCATCCATTTGTCGTCGATATCGACAGTGAAGAAAACGCGTTTCTCGCCAACGTCCTCCTCTGTGCTGACATGGGCCAGCACTTCGAGCATCGCCAGCGACAGAGAGCCGGCGCAGTAGATCGCCGGGCGCCCCGGGCTGTTCCAGCGCCCACCGTAAATTCGTGCTCCGTTTCCGGAGCGAGCCTCCTTGGCGAAGATGGACTTTTCTATGCGCCAAAGCCGCATGACGCTTAGGCCAAAATGCCGTGGTGGATCCGCATCATGAGGTCCTCAACCACCCGCGCGCCGAGTTCGGATTTCGCGTAGTCCAGTGGCACGTTGCCGTCCAAACCAACCTGGGCGCGGTTCAACCACGATTGCGCACCGGCCTCGCTCCGGAAGACCTCGCAGGCGACCTGCCACAACCGTGCGAACCGCATGATGTGCTCCGATTCCGCCTCGGTGAACCGTCCCTCGGTTTGCCGGCGAAAAAACGTTGAGCGCGGCACACCGACCAGGACGGCCAAGCGGTCGAGCGGAACTCCGAGCTTCTTGGCCACAAACTCGGCGTCGTCACCACCTACCAACACTTCTTCAACTTCGCCCGCAAAAACCGCTCGCGGGGCAATCTCACCCCTGCCGCAATCCTCGCAAAACGCGCCTCTCACCTCAGCCCCAAAATCCTCCTCCTTCCACCCATCCTCCTTGACGCCCTGGTGGGTCAGGATCTGTCTGGACCTCCCGGTTGCAAAAAAGCGGCCTTGGGGACGATGAGCCGGCGCAGCTTGGCCGGGTCCTCGATTTTGTTCTGCGCCTTGCGGAAGATGACGCCGGGCAACGCCGGCCAATCCGTGCCCTTGGGAATGGGCGACGGCTTGTTGAACGGCGGCCCGGCGCACTCTGGACTTTCCCGCGCCAAGGGGGACTTGCTCGACGAGGCGCGGGCACCCACGATTTCGACCGATCGACCGCGCCACCCCACACGCCTGCATCGACTGGCGCTGACGATCTACGACCATCCGTTCCGCTACCTCATGCACCCCATTCGCTCGTTTCTCTCCGTCGCTCTTTTTCTCCTGCTCTCCGTCTCGGTCGCCGCCGCCGCACGCACTCCATCGCCGGCTGTCGGCAACGCCCAGTGGAGGCGCCGACAGAAATGAATCTCGCCTTGCCACCGCGCAGCGGCGGGTCGATCTAACTCACGGTCACTTGCCGATGCCCCCGCCCAATCCCAGCCCCACGCGTTGGTTTGCGGAAGAAATTCAACCGCACGAACCCGCCCTGCGCAGCTACCTGCGCGGCTCGTTCCCGGCGGTGCGCGATGTCGACGATGTCGTGCAGGAATCCTATCTCCGTATTTGGAAAACCTGCACCACCCGGTCAGTCACGTCGGCCAAGGCCTTTCTCTTCACCGTGGCCCGGCGCATCGCGTTGAACGTCGTGCGAAAAAATCACCACGCCCCGTTCGTCGCTCTCGGGGATTTTGCCGCGTCGCGTGTCTTGGAGGATAAGCTCGATGCCTGCGACCAACTTATCGTCCAAGAACGGATCAACCTCCTCGCGGATGCCTTGCTCACGCTTTCTCCGCGCTGCCGCGATGCCGTCATACTCCACAAGGTGAAAGGCCTCCCCCAACGCGAAGTGGCCGCCCAACTCGGCATCAGCGAGCGCACGGTCGAGTCACACGTGCGCACCGGGGTCGCCCGCTGCACCGCCTACATCGCCTCCCGCACC
>SYGN01000087.1 GCA_005799525.1 Opitutaceae bacterium
GTGAAACCAAACAAGGACGAGGCGGTGGTCGCGCATTATGGGAAGCTGTTGGGCCTTGAGGGGCCATGGCAGGTGCACGCGGCCCAGTTGGATCTGTTGCGCGGGCGAGTCGAACTTGAGGTGGCGTGGGACGAGAGAGCGGCGGTGGTGTGCCCGGAATGCAGGAAGGAGTGTGCGCGGCACGATCATGCGCCGGAGCGGGAGTGGCGGCACCCGAATGTGATGCACTTCCTCACCGTGATCAAAGCGCGGGTGCCGCGTTGCCGCTGCCCGGAGCATGGGGTCAAAACTGTGCGCACGCCGTGGGCGGAACCGGGTTCGCATTTTACGCTGCACTTCGAAGCGTTCGCGGTGCAATTGATCGGCGCGTGTCGCTCGTTAACGCAGGTGGCCGAGTTGTTAGAGTTGGATTGGGATGGAGTGCAGCGATTGGTGGAGCGGGCCGTGACCCGCGGTTTGGCGCGGCGTTCGCTGGCGGACATCCGCTGGGTCGGGCTCGACGAAAAAAGTTGTCTGCGCGGACAAAGCTACATTTCGGTGATGAACGATATTGCCGGAGCGCGCGTGCTGGAGGTGGTGCCTGATCGCGATCAGGCTGCGGGCGAGGCGCTGTGGCAGGTGTTGCCAGCCGCGGCGCGCAAAAAGGTGGAGGCCGCAGCGATGGACATGAGCGGCAGTTATGTCGCGGCGACTCGCGCCCAGGCGCCGCAAGCGGCGATTGTCCACGACAAGTTTCACGTCGCCAAGATGCTCAACGAGGCGGTGGACCAGACGCGCCGCGCCGAGCACGCGCGCTTGCAGGCCACGGGCGACGATACGCTCAGCGGCACCCGTTACCTGTGGCTGCACGGCTTGGTGCTGGAGAAAAAGCAGGCCAGCTTTGCGGAGCTTCTGAAGATCAACCTGCAAACCGCCAAGGCTTGGTGCTACAAAGAGCAGTTCATCGAATTCTGGGCGCAGCCCGACGCCGCGCACGGCGCTCAATTCTTCAAGGACTGGCATCGCAGCGTCGTGCGCACCCGCCTCACCCGGGCCAAGGCGGTGGCCAAGATCCTCAAAAAACATCTGACCAACCTGCTGACCTACTTCGTGTATCCGATTACCAACGCCATCTCCGAGGGTTTCAATTCGAAGATCCAAGCCATCAAGTCAGACGCCCGGGGCTTCCGCCGTCTCGCCAACTATCGGGCGCGCATCCTCTTTCACTGCGGCAAACTCAGCCTCTTGCCGGATTTGTCCCGTCCCTCTGGCTGCCACTAAGAAACCGGACTAACCTATAAGTTGAGCAATTGCCGTGCGAGAAACGCCGACTGTAAAGCGGCGAGGTCCTTCAAACCTTTTTGGGAGAGCGCGAGGAGCGATTGCAGTTGGTCGCCGGAGAACGTGGTCTCTTCGCCACTGCTCTGCACTTCGACGAATTGGCCGCGGCCAGTCATCACGATGTTCGCATCCACTTCGGCGTTTTTGTCCTCGATGTAGTTGAGGTCGAGGAGGGCTTGGCCTCCATAGATGCCCGCGCTGATCGCGGCGACGGAATCGGCGAGGGGGTTTTCCGGGATGCGTCGTGCGTCGAGGAGTTTTTGGATGGCGAGGCGGGCGGCCAAATAGGCCCCGGTGATTGCAGCGGTGCGCGTGCCACCGTCGGCTTGGAGGACATCGCAATCGAGCCAGAGGGTGTTTTGACCGAGTTTTTGGAGGTCGATGACGGCGCGAAGGGAGCGCCCGATCAAGCGTTGAATCTCGATATTGCGGCCATCGGCTTTGCCTTTGGAAATTTCGCGTGGTTTGCGATCGAGCGTCGAGTAGGGGAGCATCGAATATTCCGCCGTGAGCCAGCCACCGGGAACGCGTTGCTGTTTCATCCATGTGGGGACGTTGGGCTCAATCGTCGCGGCGCAAATGACGCGGGTGAGGCCGAAGGAAACGAGCACGGAACCCGTGGCGTGGGGCGCGATGTTGGCCTCAAACGAAATAGGGCGCAGTTGGTCGGGCTTGCGGCCGTCGTGGCGGGGAGCAGGTGAAGACATAGACCCGACGCTAGTGGCGGGGACGAGGGCGTCACGGGAAAAGTTGGGCGTGACGGCCGTGGGGGTGCAACGCCCCGTTCGTCTCCCGACGGTTATCGTGGCTCATGCACATCTTTGAACCGACCGGTTTTTCCCGCCTAGAAAGTTGCCGAAGAGGGGTAGGAAAATTTTATTGGTAGGAAAATTTCCTAAACCACGGAAATTCTTCCAATCACGGGTTCTCATTTCACCTTCCGTCCTCCCCGGATCACGGCGCCTCGGATGACGCTGAATGACCAAATCAACCTCTGAAGATTCGGTTTTTCTCAGAGAAATTTTCCTACCAGCCAAATCTTCCTACCTCAATTTATGAAACGGCTGAGAGTCTGGCCGAAACACCGCTGGGATCAGTTTCTGCGTTACGTCCAGTATCACTAAGAATCGGATAAAAAGCGGAAGCTGAGAAAAAGAAATCCACAGAGCGTCGATCGAACTTGTGCACGAACTTATGCAAGGATTGATATGCGGACAAAACCCTGGAGCTGGCTTGGGCAAAAGTGGCGTCCAACGCAGGTGGCGGCGTGGACAACATTACGGTAACTCGCCTCGCCAAAGACTGCCCTCGCGGTCTGCCCGACCTAAAAGAGCAACTGCGCACGGCGAGTTATCAACCCCATCCGGTAAAACGGGTCTGGATACCGAAGCCCGGCAC
>SYGN01000088.1 GCA_005799525.1 Opitutaceae bacterium
CTTCACCGAGCCGGGCTTGTTCAGCATGACGCAAGCCCATGTCTCGGCCTGTCGGTCTTCTTGTTAAGTTAATCACCAACTGGAGAGCCGGATGCGGGAGATCCGCCCGTCCGGTTCGGAGGGAGGGGCGGGTTCGATCCCTGTTCCTACCCCTATCGTCCAACGTACGGCGACAGCAGTGCCACCGGTCCGTCGGCCGCGTGGCCTCTCTGGAAACCGTCAACCGGGAGATCCGTCCGCCGGCGGGTCAAGGGAAGCTGCGGAGTTGCGCGGCGGATTGAATTGGCCGACAACGTGGGACCCCCCATGGAAAATTCCTTTCATACCTCGCTCGCGGGCGTGCCGCGCGGCCAGCGACCGAAGTCGTCGGAGGGCAAGCGCGAGCGCCAAGGGGGTCTGCTCCACGGCTCGGCGGGGGTCGACTCGCGATTGTTGCGCTTGCACGCGGCGAACGACATCCCGCAATTTTGGACGGCGCTGCAGGCGTTACTGGGCGCGACGATTCCCCATGACGCGCTGATCGTCTACCTCAACTTCCTCGACTTCGAGACCTCCTGGCAGGCGACGGAAATCCTCGCGACGCCCAACGCCCAGCGGCCGACGAAGTGGTTTCAAAATCGGCGGCAAGTCGACATGACCCCGCAGTTTGTATTATCGCAGCCGAAGAAGATCAAAATCTACCGGCTGTCGGATGTGGTGCCGGACCAGAGCGAGTTACGGCGCTCGGCGTTTTTTAAAGAATTTCTCGAACCCTTCGGCTGGCACCATCTCGCGGTTGCGCTCTATTGGCGGGGTGATCGCGTAGGCTCGCAGATCGCGATTCGGCGCACGGCCAAGCAGGGTGACTTTACGGCGAAGGAAGTCGCAATGCTCGAGGCGGTGTATCCGCATATCGATACGGTGCTCCACCGGCTGCTCGCCTCCGAAGAGGAACGCGCGCGGCGCCGGTGGCTCGAGGCATTTAATCATCACCTGCCGTTTGCGCTGCTCTTTCTGAACTGGGAAATGAAGTCGCGCTATGTGAATCAGGCGGGGCTCGAGCAGTGTGCGCTGTGGAATTTTGGTCCGGCGAAGGCGCGGGCGTATCAGCCGCGAGCGGTGTTTGCGCCGCCGGCGGAGATTGTGCAGGCGTGTGCGGCGTTGAAGGCCGAGTGGCTTGAGCACCAATCGATGGGCAAGCAACACCCGGGCGGAGCCACGAAGGTGAGTCAGCCCACGCAGGTCGGGTTCACGGCGACGATCCGGTTGCACGTGGAGGAGCACGTGCGGACCGCGTATCCCGGATTTATTGTCTATCTCGAGAATCACGCGGCCATGCCGGCGCTCGACCAGTTGCCGGCGCATTCCTTGCTCGGGCAGCTCACGGTGGCCGAACGCGAGATCGCCCGACAGGTGAGCGCAGGACTCGACAATAAGGAGATCGCGCGGCGACTCCGGAAGAGTGTTAAAACCGTGAAGGGGCAGCTGACTTCGATCTTTAAGAAGCTCGGCGTGAATGGGCGGAACCAGTTGATGGTGCGGTTGCGGTGAGCGCGGGTAAAGGATCGGGCGACGTGGTTTGCGACCTTGGTCCCATGTGCGAGCGGATGTTTCCTGCTATAAAAGAGAGTGGTCAACCCTTCTGCGCTGCGGCAAGTGTTTCACTGGTTACTCCCATGATCATCGCGCGATCCTCGCCTCTGCCGAAAATCGGGTTGCCGGGGTGGTCGCGCGGATTGGTTGGGCTGGTGGTGGCGGCTTTCCCGGCGAATCAGGGGATGTCGGCCGCCGAGACGTCGGCGGTAACCTCTATGCAGGTGAACGACCATGAAGTGCTGCGTCCGGTGACGAGTGGAAGGGTGCGTTTGACGGGGGCCTTGGAGGTGCGTTTCACGGGACGCATTCAGCCGCACGAAGCGTCGGTGTTTTCCCTCATCGGTCCGGGCGTAGATCCCCTCGAAGGCAAGTTCGACCGCGTAATTTTACCGGATGGCTGGCTCGGCGATGTGAGCTATGACGCCGAGGCGCGGTCGGTCACGCTGCGCAATCTGCGGCCCAGTCCTGCGCCCGCGTTTCCGGGCGTCGAGGGCTTTGGGAAATACACGGTGGGTGGTCGCGGAGGGAAAGTGATCGAGGTCACGAATCTCAACGGCGCCGGTCCGGGAAGTTTTCGGGCAGCGGTGAGCGCGAAGGGCCCACGCACCATCGTATTTCGAGTGTCGGGCACGATCGCGCTCGAGTCGGAGCTGAAGATTCGCGAGCCGTATGTTACCATCGCGGGCCAGACGGCACCGGGACACGGCATCTGTATCAAGAATTATCAGGTCAACTTCGATACCTCGCAGGTGATCATGCGTTATCGACGGTTCCGTCCGGGCGATGAAAAAGGGAAGGAGCAGGACGCTTTCGGGGGTGCCGGGAACCAGATCGTGGTCGACCACTGTTCGGCGAGCTGGGGCGTGGACGAGACTTTTTCCATCAACAAGGCCGCCAACCTCACGGTGCAATGGTGCCTCGTCAGCGAGAGTCTTTATCACTCGATCCACAAGAAGGGTAACCACGGCTACGGCGGCTTATGGGGCGGGCCGGGTGGTTCATGGCATCATAATATCCTCGCGCACCACTCGAGTTGGAATCCGCGCGCGTCAGGTAACGTTGACTCGGGCCTGATGGATTGCCGCAACAACGTGATATACAACTGGGGCTTCAACAGTGCCTACGGCGGTGAATTCTGGCCGCGGAATTGGATCAACAATTACTACAAGTCTGGGGCGGCCACGGACGACAAAGTACGCGGACGGATCTTTCTGCAGAAGGATCCGCGCGGAAAAATGTTTGCGGCGGGAAATTTTTTCGCGGGCTTTCCAGCGATCAGCGCCGACAATTGGAACGGCGGGATTAACTTCGCGCCCGACGGCGAGACCACGGAGAAAACCTTGTGCGTCGATCGCCCGTTTGTGGTCGCGCCAGTGACGACCCAATCGGCCGAGGTGGCCTACGGCCTTGTGCTGGCGCAGGCGGGGGCGTCGCGCGCACGCGATGCGGAGGATCGGCGCGTCGTGGAGGAGATCCGCACGGGCACGGCAACGTTTGGCGCGAGCTACAAGGGCGGCGGCAAGGGGATTATTGACTTGCAGAAAGATGTCGGCGGTTGGCCGGAGCTGCGGTCGTTGCCCGCGCTGGTTGACACTGATCACGACGGTTTGCCGGATGTTTGGGAGCAGGCGCACGGCTTGAACCCCCAGGACCCCGCCGACGGACCTCGCGCCACGACGCCCGGCGGCTACACGAATCTCGAACGTTACCTCAACTCACTCGCTTTAACCTCAGAAACCTAAACCCCAAATCGGAAGTCCGGCGCTCGCCGCCGGGCCGTTTCGCGCCGCACGTCATTTTTGTGACGGCGCGTCGACGAGCGGCAGCCCTACCTAAAATAAATAAATCATCATGAACTACACACGCAGACAGTTTCTCGGCACGACCGCAGCAGCGGTTATCGTTGGCGGCATGAAAGCGCAGGGCACCGTCATCGGTGCGAATAGCCGCATTCGGGTTTGCACGATCGGTTTCAACGGGCAGGGCGGCAGCCACATCAAGGACATCCTCGCGATGAAGGGTGAGGCGGAATACGTGGCGCTCTGCGATGTCGACGCCAACGTCCGCGCGAAGGGGGCCGCGTTGGTGAAAGCCGCGCAGGGCAAGGAGCCGAAGCTCTACAAGGACATGCGCGATGCGATGCAGGATAAAGACATCGATGCCGTCACGATCGCGACGCCGAACCATTGGCATTCGCTGGCGGCTGTCTGGGCGTGTCAGGCGGGCAAGGACGTGTACGTGGAAAAGCCGATTTCGCACAATATCTACGAGGGCCGACAGGTCGTCGCGGCGGCGGCAAAGTTTGGCCGGATCGTCCAGCACGGTACGCAGAGCCGCACCAACGGGACCCTCATCCGCGACATGAAACTGATGCACGATGGGTTCATCGGGAAGATCGTCGAGTCGCGCGGCTACGTTTACAAAAACGGCAACCGCGCCTCGATCGGCCACGGCCAGCCCGGTCCGGTGCCGGAGAATCTCGATTGGTCGCTCTGGCAGGGGCCGGCGAAAGAGCGTGCGTTCCTCGTGAACAAAGACCGGAAAAAGCCCGGGCTCTTCGTCCACTACGATTGGCACTACTTCTGGGAATACGGCAACGGGGAGATCGGCAACCAAGGGGTGCACGAGATGGACATCGCGTGCTGGGGCCACAACCGCGGACTGCCGACGAGCGTGCACAGCGCCGGTGGACGCTTCGGTTTGGACGACGACGGGCAGGCCCCGAACACGCAGGCGACGACGTTCTCCTACGCCGACGGTTCGATCATGACGTTTCAAGTGCGCAACCTCGGTTCATTCGAGGAAGCGATGGGCGGTAATTGCGGTAATAGTTTCTTCGGTACGAAGGGCTTTTATGTGCGCGGAAAAGGCTTTTTCTCCTACAAGGAAAACAAGGGTGGCGAACGCGAAGCCATCGCGATTCCGGAGAACGCGCCGAAGCCTCCCAAGGGCGATAAGTGGCAGCGTTTCTTCGCAGCGGTGCGATCGCGCAAACCGGCCGATCTCCCGATGTCTCCGCTCGAAGCGCACCAATCGTGCATGCACTGTCACCTCGGCAACATCGCGTTTCGCGCCGGTCGCTCGCTGGCCTTTGATCCGAAGACGGAACGTTTCATGGACCAAGCGCTCAATCCGCAGCTCACCCGCGAGTATCGGAAGAATTTTGAGGTTCCGCAGATCGCCTGAGCGTAGGTGCGTCGCTGACCGACGCCCGTTAGCGAATCCCCTGCGGGCGTCGGCCAGCGACGCCCCTACCAATCACCTTACACACAGTACCCCAATATTTCTTCGATCGCTATGACGACCATTCCCCTTCGCCTCACGATGATCACGTTGCTCGCGGCAACGATCCTCCACGCCCAATCACTCACGCCGGCGACCAAGACGGGGACATCCGGCGACGACCCGGTGCAGCTCAGCCCCTTTGAAGTCACGGCCGACGTGAAGGGCTATTTCTCGGGAAACACGATGTCCGGTACACGTCTCAATTCGAAACTCGAAGATATCGGCGCGGCCATCACGGTCATCACGAAGGAGCAGATGGCCGATTTCGCGATGCTCGATATCAACGATATCTTCCTCTATGCGGTCGGCACCGAGGGCGCGGGTGATTACACGGACTTCGCCGTCAACAACGCCGGGAGCGTGGCTGATAACGTCCAGAACAACCCCCGCGGGGCGAACCGTATCCGCGGCATCGGTTCGGCCAACCTTTCCTTCGGCAACGTTGGTCTCTCCGGTCTCACGCCCGTCGATCCGCTTAACATCGAGGGTGTCGAACTCAGTCGCGGCCCGAACGCGAATGTCTTCGGCCTCGGCAGCGCCGGTGGCACGCTCAACCTGATTCCGGCCAACGCCAATCTGACGAAGAATCGCACGCAGGTCGGGTCGCGCGCGGACAGTCTCGGCGGCCACCGTTTCGATCTCGATGCGAACCGCGTGCTGTTGAAGAACCGCCTCGCGTTTCGCGTCAGCGGCGCGTTTCAGCACGATGGCTACGTGCGCAAGCCCGCGGGCACCGACACGGTGCGCTATAACGGCATGGTGCAATTCAAGCCCTTCAAATCGACGACGATCAACGCGTCCTACGCGTATTATCGGATGAACGGAAACCGGCCCAACACGATCATGCCGCGCGACGGCATCAGCTACTGGCTTGAGCAGGGCAAGCCCGCTTGGGATCCGTTTACCTCGACCTACACGGTCAACGGCGTGACTACCGGCCTGAACGGCCCCGGTCCCGCCGCCACGCGCACGGCGATCACGAGCGACAATAACCTTCCGGATGTTTTCCAGCGCACGTTCTCCGGAGCGGACAAGAGCTACGTCTTTGTGGAGAACGGCGCGGTCGCATACTGGACGACGCCCACAGGCAATACCAACGCCTCGATCTCGCCGCTCCTGAACAACTCGAGCAACCGCTACCTGGCGGCGAGTCCCGCCACCGGTGTGGCCGCGGGGCGCATTACGAGCCAGCCGCTCTTCACGACGACGCCCTCGTTGAGCGACAAGACCTACTACGATTGGTCCGAGGTAAATCTCGGCGCGATGAACCGACTGACGGACCGCACGCTGGTCTCCCGCGTGCAGATTCAGCAGGTGTTCTTCAGCACGCCGCGCCAGACTCTCTTCGGCTCGGGCGACTGGGCGCGCGAGGATTCGCGGCGTTACCAGCGGAATATCTTCGGGACCGCGGCGACGAATCAACTGCTCGTCGATGTGAACTCGCGCCTGCTCGACGGCACGCCGAATCCGTTTTTCGGCCGGACTTACCTCGGCCTCGACCAGCCCCTCACGCAGTGGATCCCCGGCCGCGGCGAGACCTTTCGCGCGCAGCTGGCCTACAAACTCGACCTCACGCAGGAGAAGGGCTGGCTCAAGTGGGCCGGCCTGCACAACCTGACTGGCTACGACGAATACGGCTACACGCGGACGCGCCGTTTCAGTTATCGCGACGTGCTCGCCTCGAACCATTCGTGGGTTCCGCCCGGGACTCTGCCCGCCCTCAACGGCAGTATCAACGGCGGCCAGACGTCCGCCAATGCGCGCTTTCGCGGCTACTTCCGCTACTACGTCGGCGATGCGACGGGCACGAACGTCGACTACGCGCCCAGCACCTTCAACTATGGCCCCGCGACCTACGTGTGGGGCAATTCGGTGACCGGCGTCTTTCAGCGAGAGAACGCCGTTTTCGACCAGCGCCCGACGCTCGACAGCGCGGGCGGCGGCAGTAATTCGCAGACCGTCAGCAAGACCACGGGCGCGGTGATCCAGAGCATGTTTCTCGGCGGCCGCCTCGTCACGACCTTCGGTACGCGCGACGACAAAGTTTACGACAAGCGCGGCACCGAGCCGCGGCTCCTTCTGCCCGATGGCAGCGATTTCAACTACAAGGTGCTGAACGGCTGGGCGCAGGGCGACTACGCCAAGAACGGCGGCCCGACGAAAACGGCCGGCGCCGTGCTGCGGCCGTTTCGCGATATCGGCTTCATCAACCGCGCCGGCCAGCAGAGCGGCGTCGTCGGTTTTGGCGCCCGGGTGCTCGACGGACTCACGCTCACCTATAACCAGAGCGATAGCTTCAACCCGCAGGGTCCGCAGCAAGACCAGTTGCGCCGGCAGCTCCCCAACTCCACGGGCGAGGGCAAAGACATGGGTTTCTGGCTGAATATGAACGACGGAAAATTCGTGCTGCGCGTGAACCGTTTCGAGACCAAGCGCATCAAGACACGCGGTGGCGACGCCGCGACCATCGCGCAGCGCAGTCTGCGCATCGACGTGTTTCAGAACGACGCGCATCAGCTCGTGAATAACGCCCGGGCCTGGATCACGCAGTTCAACCCGACCTTTACGCCGGCCCAGGTGGACGCCGAGATCGCGCGGCAGACCGGACTCTCCGTCGAGGAGCAGAGCGAACTCCAGCTCCCCGATCCGGGCATCTCCTCGACGCAGGATGTGGAATCGCGCGGCACGGAGATCGAGTTGAACTTTAACCCCACGAAATACTGGACCGTGCAGTCGTCCTTCAGCGCGACGGAGACCACCAACACGAACGTCAACCCCGCGACCACCGAGTGGATCGCGCGGCGCCTGCCGTTCTGGACGACGATTCGCGATCCTCGCTCGGGCACGCTGTGGTGGGATACGCCCTACGGCGGCAATACGGCGCACAGCTACTTCACCAACAGCGTCGATTTGCCGTTCAAGATTCTCCAGCAGCAACAGGGGAAGGCCAACCCGCAGATCCGTAAATATCGCGTCAAGGCTTCGACGAACTACCAGCTGGCCGGCCTCACGCAGCACCGCATCCTGAAAAATTTCAATATCGGTGGCGCGGTGCGTTGGGAGGACAAGGCGGGGATTGGCTACTACGGCGTGCAGAAATTTCCGGCTTCGATCACCGAGCTCGATGCGACCAATCCGATCTACGACAAATCGCACTATTATGTGGACGCGTTCGTGAGCTACCGGATGAAGCTTTTTAACAACAAGGTCGGCGCGAAAATCCAGCTCAACGCCCGCAATCTCGGGGAGAATGGCCGGCTGCAGCCGGTGGGTGCTTTCCCCAACGGCACACCGTTGGCCTACCGCATCGTCGACCCCGCTTTGTATATCTTGCAGGTGAAGTTTGACCTGTGAAGCCGGATTCGATTCGCGGCATTTTTTACCACGGATGGAGCGGATTGACCCGGATGGGCGGATGGGGTCGGAAGGCTGCGAAATCGTGGATTGGGCGAGGATCTTCACGGGCTCCGCGACGAGGAAGAAGTCCGATCATGGACGTTCGTCGCTACTGACATCGTTGATTATGCAAGCGCTCGAAACGCAGCGAGCGCGGCGGCTTTCACAGGCGCGGGGACGAGAGGGAAGGTGCTGAGGATGTGGGTGAACTCAGATTCGGTGAGGACGTAGAGGTGGGCGACTTGGGCGTCGATTTCGGCGCGGTGCTTCGCGCGGCCTTCGGGGGTGCGTTCGCCGTGCGTGCGGTGCGTGGCGCGTGGGCCGAAGATTTCCTTCAGCAGAGTCGTCGAGCTCCGCCGTCGTGCCGACGAGCCGCGCGGCGCGCTCGACCAGCGCGGTCGGGAGAATGCCGGTTCTCTCCTTGCCCGAGTGCTGCCTGACGCCAATATCGGGCTTACCGTTGAAGGCCCGGCTCTACTTTGAAACCGCCATCCCGAGCTACCTGACCGCCTGGCCGAGCCGGGATTTGGTGATGGCCGAACATCAGCAGGTGACGCGCGAATGGTGGGAGGGGCGCCGCGGCGATTTTGCGATCTACATTTCGACCTTCGTGCTGGATGAAGCCGGTGACGGTGATCCTTCGGCGGCCCAGCGTCGACTGGGGGCGCGGGAGGGCTTGCCGCTTCTGGCCGCCACCACCGAAGTGCACGAACTGGCTGGCCGCTTGCTGCGCGAGTGCCGCCTGCCGTCCCGGGCCGCGACCGATGCCGTCCATATCGCCATCGCCACCGTGCATGGCATGGACGATCTGCTGTCGTGGAACTGCACGCATCCTGCCAACGCCGAAATCGTCCCCAAGGTCAGGACCGTCTGTGAAGCCTCTGGCTATGTCTGCCCGACGATTTGCACGCCCGATGAACTGATGGGGACCTGAAACCATGAACGACCCGATTGTCACTGAAGTCCGCCGCATTCGCGAGCAACGCGCAGCGAAGTTCGGCTTCGATCTCAAACGTATCGTGGCCGATGCCCGGCGCCGTGAACGCACTTACGGTCGCAAAGTGGTCACCCTCGCTCCGCGCCGCCTGGCGGTTTCCGCCAAGCCATGAGCCCCGCTGCAATCCGAGGACCGGAATCTTGCCGGGAATCTACCGAGTTTTCCGAAACGCCGGCAGCGCGGCGACTTTCACGGGCGCGGGGACGAGGGGGAAGGTGCCGAGGAGGTGGGTGAACTCGGGCTCGGTCAGGGTATAGAGATCGGCGACTAACCGATTGTCACCGGCACCAGCGTCATCGTGTCGTTACCGAAGATGTCGATGACCTTCACGGCGATCGTGTAGCGGCCGGGTTTGGCGTAGATGTGATTGACGCTGGTCAATTCGAGGTCGCGGTTCTGGCGGGTGCGGAAGCTCTGCCATTCGTTCTCGAAGATGTAGGCGCCGGTCCAGCGTTCCTCGAAATCGATGAACTCTCCCTCGTCTTTGACGACGCCGGGCAACTCCCCCTCCACGCCCATGCGGTGCGGCACCTTGATAATTTCCTTACGGCTCTCGTAGTCGAAATCGACGGCCCAGTAATCGACCCAGTCGGTCCATTTCTTCGTGAGCACGTCGCGGGAGACGATGCCGTGCTTGTCCTTGCTGATCTTGATGAGCTTGCCCTGCTCGCAGACGACTTCGCTTTTGCCTTCCTTCAACTCGGCGGCGATGGCCTCGGCGATGCCTTGCAAGTGGTAAACCGAGAAGTCCGATAGCTCCACGGCGAGCACGAGTTTGTTCTTTTTGTCGAAGCGCGGCGTTACCTCGATGTAGGCGACGTCGTGGAAGCGTACCTGTCCCTTCTCGACGGCGCGTTTGTCGAAGACTTCGGGTGGGATGGTTTTCGGCGCGAGGTCGATACCCTTGTGCTTCGCCTCGTCGAGCACGGCGGGAAACAGGCCCATCTCGAATTCGAACACGAGCACGTCCGCGCGCGAGGCGCCGCGCTTGCGACACTCGGTGATGACTTCCTCCACGAAAAGCCGGCCCACGGGCAGATTGATCGGGCCGACGACCACGAGCCGGCCGCCGTTCTTGCCGTGCAAGAAACCGGCGTCGGGCAACGGCTCGGCGCGGTAGGCTTTCAGGATCAGGTCGCGAAACTCTCGTTCCTTGCGGGCGAGCGCGTCGGCCTTCTTCTTCGCCGAGAGATTGGCGGAGACGTTGAGATATGCCTGACGCTCGTAACGGCCGAGGTTGAGCACCTCGAAAGCGCGGAACGGTTTGCCTCCGGCTTTCAACTCGCGCTGCACCTCGATGAGGCTCTTGCGCGTAATGTGGATGCCGAACTTGCCGAGATCGGAAGTGATCCACCGACGGCCAAGCTTTTCAGCGACTGCCGCTAGTGTGCCACTACCGCCGAAGAAATCAGCCACTAAGTCACCGGAGTTGCTGCTCGCTCTAATGATCCGGTCAAGAAGCCCTTCGGGTTTTTGGGTTGGATATCCGAGACGACCAGTGCCGGGTGCCGTAGAGATCATCCCGATGTCATCCCACCAGTCCTTCACCTTGACCAAGGTATAGGTCCCTTCCTCGTCTTTGTAGTAGGTCACGTTTTTATTTCCGCTGGGAAGAACATAGGACTTTTGAGTGCTTTGGTTGAAAACCGGCACGTCGGTTTTCGAATAGCAAAAAATCGTATGGTGCTTCGGAGCAAAGCCAGACTCGCCTGCTCCGCCAGATTTATAGCACCAGATGATTTCATTTTGAAGATGGTCCCGACCAAAAACCTCATCCATCGCCCACCGAATCAGTCCGCTCATGCGCCAATCACAGTGAAGATAAAGCGTTCCCTCTTTATGCATCAAATCCTGCATGAGGATCAGCCGCTCGTAAATCATCGCGATAAACGAATCCGCGCCTCGTCCCCACGTGTCGCGATAAGCGATTTGTTCCAGAAGGTTCGGCTCCTTGTGGAAGGTCTCACCGGCGATCTCGATATCCATGCTGAAGTCAGCACTAACGTCGAAGGGCGGATCAATGTAGATGAGCTTGAGTCCGCCGGCGTCCTCGATCTGGCGGCGGAGCGCGCCGGCCTCGGGGAGGACGCGCTCGGCGAAGTAGCGGGCGGTGACGAGCTTGGCGTCGAGGAAGGCCGTGTCGCCCTCGCCCGCCGCCTTCAGCCCCGCCGCGGCGCGCGCCATCTTCAGCCACATTAGCCCGACCGCGACCACGCCGACGAGGTGCATGTAGGGCACCGCGCCCGCGCCGATGTTGTTGGGGTCCTTCATGCCGTTGGCCATGAACCACATCGTCGCGCCCTGGAGCTCGCCCGCGGCCTTTTCCAGCCGGGCAGCGAAGTCGGCGGTGGCCGGCTCGGCCTTGCCGGCGGCGATCTCCTCTGTCACGAACTTGCCGAAGGCCATGACGGCGCGCCCGCCGTTCTGCGCCAGCTTGCGGCCCGC
>SYGN01000089.1 GCA_005799525.1 Opitutaceae bacterium
AGCGCACTCCCTCCGCGGCGAGACGATCAAGGTTAGGCGTGCGGGCCTAGGGGTCTCCGTAGCACCCGAGTTCGGGACCGTTGTCCTCGGAGACGATCCGGAGAATGGTAGGGCGAGACGGGGCGGCGAACGCTGCGTTGGCGGAGAGCAAGCCAGAGGCGAGGGTCGCGCCTACGAGGCGGAGAAGAGAGCGGAGAGTCATAGTGACGGGAAAATCGCGGAAACCGCCTGGGTGAGTCGATTGCCGAAGGGCTGCCGGTGCTTCGTCGGCACTTGGGTGAGCACGACGACGAACAAGTCGCGTTGAAAATCGATGAGCGCGAGCGTCCCCGAGGCGCCGGTGTGCTGCACGCGATCGGCGATACCGTCGGCACCCGCGTGGAGAAGATTGAAACCGAGGCCGTAGCCCTCGCGGTTCGTGGCCGGCTGCCGGGCGTAAAGGGCGCGGAGCGAAGCGGGCTGGAGCAGCGGCGTGCCGTCGGCCACGCCGCGGTCGCGATGGAGGCGCAGGAAACGGCCCACGTCGTCGAGCGTAGCGACGAGCCCGCCGCCGGGGTTGGGAAATTTTACCCCCGCATCCTCACGTCCGGCAGCGGCGGCGGGCACGAGCCGGCCGTCGGTGCGGTCATACATCACCGGCATACGTGCGCGCTGGTCCGCGGAAGCGAAAGGGTGGAACACGGCCCGGCCGGCACCGATTGGCTCAAGCAGTTGCTCGTGCATCAGCGCGGAGAATTCGCGCCCTGTCGCGACCTCGGCAACCCGGCCGGCGACCATGTAACCAAACCCGGAATAGGCGTAGCCGGACCCAGGCTCGCGCACGAGACCTGCCTGAGCGAGCGTCGTCGCCACCTCCGCCAGCGTGCTTTCGGGCAGGATGTCCACCGCGCCGGACCGGCGCTCGTCATTCCCGGGGAAGCCGGCCGTATGCGAGAGCAGTTCGCGGATCAACGGCGCGCGTTTGGCGCGCCCCTGCCCTCGCACCTCAACCGCGGCGAACTGCGGCAAAAATTTATCCACCGGATCGTCCCACGCCAGCCGGCCGGCCTCAACGAGCCGGGCAAAGAGGGTCGCGGTGAACGGCTTCGTGACGGAGGCGAGCCGGCACGGGGCGTCGACAGTGAACGGCCGCCCGGTCGCAAGGTCAGCGACTCCGAAGGCCTCGCGGAAAACGGTCTCACCGCGGTGCACGATCAACATCGCGCCGCCCGGCACGAATTTTTCCACGATGCCCCACCGCCAGACCTCGCGCAGTGTCTCGCGCTGCGCGGTGGTGAAATTGTGGGCGAGCCAAGCTCTTTCGCCCGCCGGATCGGCCATGGGCGTCGGACTAGCCGCCCACGCGGAAAATCCCCACGTGCTCACGAGGAAGGCGGAGGTGGCCAGTAGTCGCCACCGCCGCCGCGCGGGACGCAGCGGAAGCCGGGGGAGCAACTTTGCGCGAAAGGGGGGATACATCAGGGACAGTTTACGCGGGAGCGCGGTGCGCGGCGTTTCAGAACTTGGCCGTGACGCTAAATTGCAGGGTGCGTCCCGGCTGGCGCTGAACACTGACCGTGTCCCCGAGTTTGAAGATATCCTGATCATCGAGCGCGTTTTGCAGCTTCGTGCTGAACACGTATTGCCCCCGCCCCTCGGTGCGGAGCGCGTAACGCAGCACGACATCGAAGCGCCACACGCCGGGCATCGTCCAGATCGGCGTGTTGACGAGGCCGCCCAGAGTGGTGATCGGCGTGCGGTCGATCGGACGCTCGCCGAGGAAGATCGAGCCGAGCGCGACATCGAGGCCGCGCAACGGACCGCGTCGGAAGGCGTATTTGTTGAACGCGGTGAACATGTGGTAGGGCGAGTAAATCGAGCGCACGCGCGTCTTCGGGTCCCGCGAGTCATTGTAGGAGTAGCCGCCCATCACGGACCACGCTTCCGTGAATCGGGCGTTCAGCTCAAACTCGGTGCCGCGAGAACGAATGCCGTCAAGCTGGACGAAATAGTCGACCCGGTTCGGATCCGGCTGCGTCACATTCTGCTGCTGGATCTCATAGACCGCCACCAGACCCTGAATGCGCTCGCCGGCCAGACTGAAACGGAAACCCGCTTCGAGCTGATTGCCTTCTTGGGGCTTGAGCGCCTCGCCATCGGGCTGCTTCTGAAACTCCGGAACGAACGAGCTGTTCGCGTTGGCATAAGCCGTCAGAGTCTTCTCGCGGTTGGCATGGTAAACCAGCCCGGTGCTAAAAGTCGTCGACTTCGCTTGGTTGTCGAACGTCAAGAGATTGGTGGTGGTGTTGAAGCGCCGGTCGGCGGTGCGCGTGTGCCGAAGACCGGCGGTCATAAAGAGCTTCTCTTCAAAAAACGAGACGACATCCGCGATGTAATACTCGTGGTTCGCGGTCGCATCTTGGAACCGGGACCCCGCGGGTAAGGGCGGGCGGTCCGCTTTCGTCGGAACGGGAGGAGATATCCCGGGGTTCATCACATTGACCGGAGGAATCATGAACGGGTTGTAGCCAGCGCGGCGGATATCGATCAAGAAATCAGCATAACTGAGATTGGGATATTCGTTTAAACGACTACCCACGCTGGCGGTCGGGAAGCGCTGGTTAAGTGCGGCCGCCGTGGCCGAAAGTCCGCCCCGATTGTAGATGCCGTCACGGTTCCAGACGATGCCGTCGGAGTCGTCCCAGCTGAAGCCGAGTAGCCCGCGGTGGCTGGCCGGACCGGTCTTGAACGCAACCAACAGTTCGGAACGGAGGCGGAGATTCTCTACGTCCTGAATCCGGACGCGCCAGCGCTTAGGCATCAGCACGGCATCCTTCAGAATCGTCAGCGAGCCCTGCTCCGGCTGAGTCTCGTCATAGAGCTGGTCCTTCACGTCGTGGGCGAACTGCACACGCAGCTGGACATTTGGACTAAAAGCGTGCTGGAGGTCGGCCATGGCGAACCCGCGTTTCCAGACGCGGAAATCGCCCGGCGCCGAGAAGCCCTGCCGGTTGTCGCCGGACGCCAGATACGTGCCGTCGGCAAGCCGGAAGCCGCGCAGATCGCCACGAAACATCGGCTGGCGCCAGACCGCGCCGCCGTCGGTCTCCTCAACATAAAGTTGCTCGAGTGTGAGCCGGGTGGATTTCGCGATCTGCCACGATACGACGGAGGAGAACGCCTTCTCCTTGTGCGAAATCTTGCGGTAGTATTCCCCGTCGTCCCATACCCCGGTGATTCGGAAGGCGAAGGGCGATCCCCTGCCCCCGATCGGGCCGGTCGTGTCCACTTCGGCTCGCCACGAATCGAGCGGACCGAAACTGCCGCGCACCGAAGTCGCAGCCTTGTCGCGCGGGCGCTTGGTCACGCGGTTGACCGTAGCGGCGAATCCGCCCTGTCCGAACAGCACCGCGGCCGGGCCCTTAAGCACTTCGACGCGCTCGACGTTCGCCACAGAGACGGTGCCGATGCTCTCCTGCTGCAGAAAGCCGTTAAGGAATTTCGTATTGGCGTTGGCAAAGCCGCGGACGGACCAAGAGTCGTTGTTGGAAGTCGGCACGAAGCCGGGTACATATTCCAGCACATCCTCAGTTTTACGGGCCATTGTGTCCTCGATAAACTGCTGGTTAAGGACCGTCACGTTCATCGGGATGTCCGCTTTGTTGGTGTTCATGCGCGTGACCTCGGCAGCATTGGTGGACTGGTAGCCTATGTCCTTCGAGGTCGCGACCTCAAAGACGGAGAGTTTCACCCGTTCATCTTCAGCCAATTGGTTTGTAACCGGCCCCGAAGTCTGTGCGCCGACGGCAGCGGCCGCCATCGGCGGAGAGGTCGCGGAGTTGGTCGGCGCAGGAGGCACCGAAGACTGGGCACTGACTGCGCCAGCCGCGATCGAAACAACGGCAAGCACGCGGAGGTGGAGAGATCTGCTGGACAACATGAAGATTGGGGGGCCGCGCACGTGCGTCGAATCCGAGATCAACGAAGCTGAACGGGGAAGGAAAACCCTGCTTTTGCCAGCGGCACCCGCAACCGCAATGCAGTGGTTCTTTTTCCCAACCAGCACTCGGGCGGTTTAGTCGTCCTTCGCGCCGAGCTGATGGCCGTGCTGCACGACCGGATGGCTGCCCCGGTTGTTCAATTTGTCCAGCACCCCCGCGAGGCGACGGCGCTTCTCGTCGGTCTCGGCAAACATCTCCAACTGCTGACCGCCGTCCTCGACGTTACTAAAACGCACGCTGACCAAGCGCAAAGGAAGCCGCATCGTCCACGCTTCGCGCAGGAGCGGGGCCACCAGCGGATAAAACGGCGCTTCCAAATCCGTCGCATTCGCCAAACTGCGACCGTGCGTCTCCTGCGTGAAATCTGGATAGCGCACCTTCACCGTGATCGTGCGGACACGTTTCTTGTCCTCGCGCACTTTGGCCAGAAGTTCGTCCACCATGCGCTTGGCGACCCGCTCGATCTCGGCAAAAACCGCCACGTCTTCACTAAACGTCTCCTGCTGCGAGTAACTCTTCGCGTCCTCATGGTCGGTGTGGACCGCGCGTTCGTCTTCCCCGCGCGCCGTCGCGAGCATCTCTCGCCAACTGTTGCCAAACAGCGATTCGAGTTCGCTCTCAGTTTTCCCGGCAATCTCACCGATGAGTCGCAACCCACGCGCGTTGAGCGCGGCTTCGGTTTTCGCGCCGATGCCGGGCAATTTCCCGATGGGCAACGGCGCGAGAAACGCCGCCTCGGTCCCCGGTGGCACGACGACAAAACCGCGAGGCTTGCGCAGCTTCGAGGCGATTTGGGAGACGAGCTTGTTCGTCGCGATACCGAACGAAACCGGGATCTGGAGCGTAGTCGCGATGCGCTGCTGGAGGCCGCGCACACGTTGCTCGATCTCGGCTGCCGAGGTAAACCCGCATAGGCCGAGGTCAAGATAGCCTTCGTCGATCGAATTCCGCTGCACCAGCGGCGTGAGCGTTTCGCAGAGATCAAACATCTGCTGCGACACCTTGCCGTAGAGCCCGGACGTATGCGGGAGCAAAATCAGATCGGGGCAAATTTTCAACGCGCGCTGGGTCGGCATCGGGGTGTAGACGCCGCAGGCGCGCGCTTCATAGCTCGCGGAGGAGATGATCCCGCGTTCGCGACCTCCAACGGCGCACTTCGTCCCACGCAATTCAGGTTTCAGCGCCAGTTCGCACGAAACAAAAAACGCGTCGGCGTCGAGGTGGACGATGGTCGGAAGGGGCGACATGCGAAGTTTTCTGAAATAAAAGATTCACCCGCGCCCTTTCGCGATGCAAGCTACGGTCATATGGGACGTCAATGGCTCCACGCGA
The DNA here is from genome assembly GCA_005799525.1 of Opitutaceae bacterium. Taxonomy (GTDB): domain Bacteria; phylum Verrucomicrobiota; class Verrucomicrobiia; order Opitutales; family Opitutaceae; genus GAS368. The sequence goes on from SYGN01000089.1 coordinate 5,313, forward strand.
AAAGAGCGATCGTGAACCTCAAAAAAGGTCAGGTCGTCGGAAAACTGGTCAAAGAAATCACCGTCGCAGCCAAGCTCGGCGGTCCTGATCCGGAGGGGAATGCGCGGCTGTTCGCGGTGCTGGAAAAGGCCCGCAAAGCCGGCGTGACGCGCGACGCCATCGAGCGAGCGGTCGCCAAAGGCTCGGGCACGAGCACCGACAAGTCCTCGATGGAGCAAGTATGGTTCGAGGGCTACGCCCCGCACAAGGTGCCGGTGATGGTGGAGGTCTACACCGACAACCACCAACGCACCGCACCCGAGATTCGCCAACTCTTCCGTCGCGGTGTGCTGGGCCAGTTGCACAGTAATAAATTTTTGTTCGATCACGTCGGCATCGTCGACGCCCACCACGCCGATCTCGGCACTGATCTGGAGACGGCGGCGATCGAGGCCGGCGCGAATGATTTCGAGCCGCTCACGCACACGCAGAACGACGACATGCCCGAAGGCCGCGCCGGTGCCCGGTTCATCACGGAACGCACCGCCGTGCATGAAGTGTCGGTCTGGCTGAAGAAAAATGGCTGGACGATCATTACCGCAGAGATCGGCCACCTCGCCAAGACCTACCCTGATCTCAGCGAGGTCGATCGCGCCGATGTCGGTGAATTCCTCCAAGAACTCGAGGACCACGAAGACGTGCAGCGCGTCTGGGCGGCCGTGAAGTAAGTCTAAGTTGCGCTCCAGATAAGCCAAATAACGGTCCTTTCCAGGAGCCTGCTTGCAGGCGATTCAGGACGTAAAAATCGCCTGCTAGCAGGCTCCTACCCCCTAGCCGTCAGGCTCATCTTGAATATGAATTGGACTACCTCAGCCGTTGGCTTTTTCGGTGAGGGCACCTAGCGACGGCGTTAGCTGCTGCGAAACACCAGCTCCCGCGACGGCTCGCGACCGTGGCCCGTGATCACCAAGCGATCCGCCAAGATACGTGCCGTCGCCAATGCGGTCGTGTCCGCCGTCTCGACCATGCCCCGCATCGTGACGCAGGGGACGCCGGCGTGTTCGGCGAAATTTCCTGCGTGATTGTGGCCGTTGAGCCAGGCCACCACGTGCGAGTGACGTTCGATCAATTTCAGGACGGCCGGTGAATTCCACACGTTGTGCGCGTTCTCCGGAGCGACCGGATGGTGCGCGAGAACGATCACTTTTCGACGCTCAGTCCGCGCTGCCGTGCACGTGCGGTCAAACCAGGCGAGTTGCGCCGCGCCAATCCCGCCATTCCAAGGCTTGGCCTGCCGGACCTTTTCGATTTCGAGACGCTGCAACTCGGCGGCGGCCGCAATGCGTGCAGGCGAACCAGCCGCGTGCGCGTAGGTGCTGACGTCGTTGGTATCGAGGATCACGAAACGAAATTCGCGGTGGTCGAAAAACCGGCAGCGCTTTTCCATGCCGAGCCGTCCCGGCACCTTGGCTTTCAACTCGTCGAGCACGTCGAAGTCATGATTGCCGAGCAGATGGTGCCAGCGGTGGCGACTGGCTGCGAGCGGCCGAGTGATTTCATCGAAGCTCCGCCACTCGCGATCGATCAGGTCTCCAAGGTGGGCGCAAAAATCAAGGTTACGCCCATTGAAATGCTCCACGGCGCCACCGAGTTTTTTGAGTGAGTTTCGATAGAAACGCGTCCCTTTGTCATCGATGTCGGCGAACTGCGCGTCAGCTACGAGGCCAATCTCGAATCCGGACTGCACCGCACCCCGCAAGATCGCCGGGGCCGCGGCCGCGAGCAGGGTGGCTTTCAAAAAACCTCTGCGGTTCCACGAATGAGTGTTCATAATTTCTCCTTCGGCAGCCAACCGTTAAAACGCATCCACGATTCGCAGTGCCGCGGCCACTCGGCCGTGGGACCGAGCTTGGGATCCATCCCGGCACCGTGAGGCCCCTGCGGATAGAGATGCAACTCGGTGGGTGCCTTCGCGCGGCGCATGCCTTGATAGAACAGCAGGCTGTTCTCCACCGGCACGGTCGTATCCACCGACAAATGCACGAGGAAAGTCGGCGGAGTGTCCTTCGTCGTCCGTTCGTCGACCGAGAGGTGATGCGGCGCATCGTCGGTCGGTTTTTCTCCGAGCAGCCCGCGCCGCGACGTACCGTGGGCGAAGGGATCTTGCATCGTGATCACTGGAAACACCAGCACGAGGAAATCGGGGCGGCCGCTCACGCGGTCAAGTGCCGCGCCCGTGCGCCCCTCGGGTGCTTCGAACAGCGTGCCGGCGCTCGCGGTGAGATGTCCGCCGGCGGAGCCACCGAGCATACCGATGCGCTCCGGCTGCACACCCCGCTCCGCCGCGCGCGACCGCACGGTCCGGACGGCACGCAACGCATGGCGCAACGGCGCAGGATGGCCGTATTCGACATTCCGATATTTGAGCACAAAGACCGTGATCCCGAGTGAATTCAGCCAACGCGACATCTCGCCACCCTTCGCACCGACCGCGACGCGGATAAAGCCGCCGCCAGCCGCGTAAATAACCGCCGTGCCGTTGGCCGTGCCCGCCGCCGGCGCGTAAACCGTGAGCGTCGGCCGGTGGATGTTCGTGAACCGACCGTTCCCATCGTCTTGCTCAGGAACGGCGTCTGCTTTGAGCGCCGGCACACCCTCGGGCCAGAGCTCGACGACGGGCGCGGCATCCGCTGCGAAAAGCGCCGTCGTCACATGCGCCACGAACAGCGCGGAAAGAAATGCGAGGCGTGGTGTCATCGATAAAATCAGAGCCGGTCCCAGGGAAACACGACTGTCGGCGCGTTCGCATAGCGCTTCATCGTCAGGGCGAGTTTTGCGCCCGCGCCGGGTGCAAGCCGAACCGAGAAGGTCCCCGCCCCTACCCGCGTCGCCACGCCACCCTGCTCCACCGTTTCAATACGATGCTCCCCGTAGCCGCCACCTTGCACGATGACCGTGCGGGTGGCGGTCGCGCTGAGGTTCACGAGCGTGACAACCGTCCGCGTATCGATCATTTCCGAGACCAAGGCGCCTACGTCGCCGGGCACACCGGCGCGTTTCAGCTCGGGATCAAAATAACGCAGCCGTGCGTTCAACAAGCCGCCTTCGCGCCCCGGGAGCAGGGCGCCCCACATCAGCTGCACGAGCGCCGAGGTCGCCGCCGGGTTGGAGTCCATCATGTTGTCCGACAGCCGCTTTTCCGGCAGAGAATCATCAGCGCGCAATCTCTGCACCTTGCTCCTGATACTGGCGAGGTCACGCCGGAGCGCCGTCTCGGCGAAGTCGGCGTTTTTCCCTTCCAAATAGTCCACCCATTCATTCCGACCGAGGCGCGCGCGATCGTCGCCGCGCTGGGACCAATACCACGTTTCGAGCGCGCCGATGCTCCACGGCGTGCGCTGCCAGCCATACCAACCCTTAGCACCACACATCGTGGGATACTCTTTTTGACCATCGACGGTGCGTGCGTGCGAGTTGACGGCGTCAGCCATCGTCCGCCAAGCGCTCACGTATTTTTGATCCCCCGTCACGAGCAGCGCGTTGTTGAAACCCACGAGCGCGCGCGAAATGCGGTTACGGTTCTCCTGCTTGCCGTTGACCGGATTCACAGGACTGAAGCCCCAACCATAGGCTCCACTCCACCACTTGCCCTCTGCGCCGCCCACCTTGCCGTCGAGGGCCACATGGCTCGGGATGACGGCGCCGTTTTGCCGCATGCGCACGAGCCAAGCGTCCATGTAGTCGACAATCCAGGTCTTGTAGCTGGCCTCGTGCGTGAGGAAATAGGCGTTGGCCGGAAGCACCGTCGCCACAAGGTTAATGAAATGGTCGCCCACCACCTCGTGGTAGTCGCGATAGTGATCGAGAAATTCAGAAAACGTACGCTCGCCGTGGCCGAGCTTGAAGCCCGTCAGGTCAAACGGATCGCCCACCCAATCGAGCGCGGTGGCCGGTCGTAGCATCGGGCCCTTGCTGCCATTTTGCATCGAACGAATGAGCTTCAGCTTCGTATCGTAATTCGGGGCCGCCGGATCCTCGCCCATGTAAAGCCCCGCGAATCGCCGCACGCGAGTTTGATAGACTGGGAGCTTGGACATCGAGAGCCCCATGAGATTAAAACACCGCAGTCCCTCGCCGTGGTGCATCCAGTCGGACTGCGCGGAAAACTCCTTAAAATACATGCCGTCGCGCCCCGCCGGCACATCGATCGTTTTCGCTTCGGAATACTGGCGGATCATTCCGTCCCAAGTTTTCGTGTAGATCCGCGCGATCTCGTCGCTCGCCCCGAGTGCATGCAACTCAGGCCAACCAACGAAATTCTCAAACGCATCGTCGGGCCCGTCGTTCGCACCCCACCGAATGAAGCACTGCACATAGCCGCGCGCATCGTAATATTTTTCGGCAAACTCGCGACACGCCGGCACGTTTTCCGCCAACAACTGCCGCTCCAATTTCGCCCACTCGGGTGCGACCATGGGAGTCGTGATCGCGAGCGACGTCTCCGCTGCGGGTGCGCACACGGGCGCGACGGAGAACAGGATCGGAGCAAGCCAACGCGTGATGTTCATAGGGTGCCAGCAATGTCTGTCCGCAGCGCGACCAACGCACGGAAAATTCAGTCGGACAGTTCCGCCGTGCTTAGCCCCCGATCGCTATCGCACCTTTGAAAACCAAGAGCACGACGACGACCAGCGCGCAACACACCCCAAAGCCGCCGGCATCCGTACGATTCCATTTCGTGAATTCCCAATCGGATTTCGGGAATAGCTTAAGGTCGTCAAAGCGCGTGGGCCTCGCGTAGCTGGCCTCGACGGCTTCGACATCCAACTCCGGCGTCGCCGCCACCGGTGTTTTTAGCCGCGCGTAGAACCGGGCCACCCGGTCGGGTTCGGTGCGCCGCGTCAGCAAGCTGGCCCCAAAAATCAGCGAAATCGGAATCAACGCATCCACGAGGTAGCGAGTCGTCAGCAACTGCGCCGAGTTAAAATCGGCCACGTCGACGCCGAGAATCTTCAACAGATAGACTTCCGTGCGAAACAGCCCTTTGCCAGTCTTCGGCGAGGCCGGATCACGGGGATCGACGCGGACGACGCCCTCTTCAAAGAAGAGCGAGACCGGTTCGATGCGCCGCGTCCTCGTAAAACTGTCGCCGGCCTTCGCGGCCCGCCCCGCAGCCACATCGGCGGCCGTCGCCAACGAGGCGACCGTAATCGTGCGCTCACGGGTCATTTGCGTCAGGGTCTCCGAACGCGCCAGCGACTCGATGTTGGGCACGATCCAAGGAATCACCGCGATCAACAACAAAGTCGCGGCCACCTGCACCACCACCGCCGTCTGCGTCACGCGTCGCCAGAGAAAGAGCACGGTGATCGGCACACCCCAAACCAACAAAAGCACGATCATGAATTTCAAAATCGCAATGACGCTGTTCAAATAAAGTCCGACGAGCACACCCGCGCCGAGGAGCGCCGGCACCGCCAGTCGTGCGACCACCATATAGTGTCGGTCCGAACGACCGGGCAGCACCGGTTCATAAAGATTTTTCACGAGCAAACCGGACAGCACGACCGACTGCGCTCCCAGCAACGCGATCTTTCCGCCCAGAATACCCGTAATCATGATACCGATGAGCCCGACGGGCAGAAGCTCGCGCGTGAGCAATCCCCACGCTTGATCTGGGTCCGGGATGCCTGGACCGAACAACGCAAACGCGATGAGGCCGCAATACGCCCAAGCGATCGTCACAAAGCGCTTGCCGAAGCCGCCCGTCACGGCGCCGAGCCGCGCCGCCTTTTCATCTTTCGCCGACCCCGCAATCGTCATATTGGCCTGTGATCCGGCGATTCCGATCAGCTGCACTAAGAGCAGCGCACAGATCGAATACCACGTGTACTCCGAAGCAATGTCGCCGCCGAAAAGGTTGAACATCACGTCCGGCACTTTCTCGTGCAATGCCGCCGCTCCGCCGAGTCGCCACAACCCAAACGGAATCAAGATCACTGAAATCAGAACGACCAAAATAGCCTGCACCGCATCCACCACCGCCGAAGCCTTGAGCCCGCCAAGCATGATAAACACCGCCACGAGGCCGGTAGAAACGAGATAAAAAATCACCGGCTTGAGATAGGAAACATACGGCTGCAATTCGCCGCGCTGGTAGTAGTCGCGGAGCGTGGAGTAACGATCCTCTGTCGCGGTCGCCAAAGTTCCGCTCTGCCGCTGCGTGCGCAGCTCGATGAACTCGTGATAGTCCTTTACCATGGCCCGCTCAGCGACCGTGTAAATCATCGGGTCCTTCACCATGAGCGGCTGGAGCGTTTTCAATGCCATCACATTCCCGCCCGCGATTACGCCCACCACCGCAATCATCAGCATGGTGACCGCATACAGGGTCGAGAGGAAGCGGCTGCCGAAACGATCCGTGAACAAGTCCGCCATGGTCGTGAGCCGCACCCGGCGAAACCACACATTCATGAACCAATAGTAGGGCGTCAAAAAGAGCGTGATCAACGCGAGCCACGCCCCACCAGCCCCTTGGCGATACACCGAACTAGCGGTAGTCGTCGCCTGACCGGGGTCGGTCATATTACCGAAGTTGAGGAAGAATTGGAGCCACCGACCCAACGACCTCCCGCCCAGAAAGAAGTCCTTCTCGCCCTTTACGCCATGCGAGAAAATCCTTCCGATCACGAGGACCGTGATGATGTAGGCGACAATAATCGAGATATCGATCCAGTGGAGGCCGAAAAATTTCATGGGGGTAGTGTGGATGAGCAAAAATTACGAAAAGCGGAGGAGCGAGAACTAACCAACAAGGACCGAAAAGATAGACCGAAAAGATCCCCGGGCAGTCACGGCAAAACTTCATCAAAGTGAGGTCGTTTCCCCGAGCGCGAACACGCTCACGACCTGCCTCCGACACTCAGGAAACAGCTCCTGGTTCGTAGTCCCGGCTTTCAGCGGAATCCGTCAAACCTTCCGCCTAAAGGCGGGACTACGAACTCGAGCGATCGGGGTTTCTTCCCGTCACGGACAAAAGTCGCTTTTGTGGGGTGGGGCTGAATCGTTTTTTGCCTCAGCTCTCAACTGGATCGACACGACTACGGCAGCTTGGCCTGCACGAGCTTACTGACTGCACCGAAGTCGATGAGCGCCGCGTCTGGGTGTTGCTTGAGGGCACCGATAACCTTGCCCATTTCCCTCTTCGACTGCGCGCCGGTCGACGCAATCGTGGCGACGATCAGCGCTTCGACGGTCGCGGCATCGAGCCCTTTCGGGAGATATTTTGAAAGGATGAGGATTTCGCTCTCGTTCGCAGCCACCAGATCGGCGCGCCCGCCCTTCGCAAATTCTACATTGGCATCGGTGAGATTTTTCACGGCCTTGCGCATCGTCGCGATCGTCAGTGCCTCGTCGATTTCCTTGTTGGCGTCCATGGCCGCTCGCTTGATCCCGGCATCGGCGGTGCGTAATGCCGTCGTGGTCACGCTGTCGCGCGCTTTCATGGAAACGATAATGTCAGCTCGGAGGGTTTCGTAGGTAGTGGCCATAGCAAGAGCCTGCTCACCCGGACGGTCGTGTCGAGAATCGAGCGCGCACTCAACATTACGTTCACAGGGAAAACCCGTTTCGCGGCGTGCCGCGGCGTGCCTCGCGTGAAACGAGCGCCGTCGCAAAACCACCGAGATTTCCCGCAGATTCGGGACACCGCAGAGTTCGGAATCGACCGAGCAAACCTGTCGCCCTTACCGCAAGAACAGCACTCATCCCGGATCCCGCAATCTGCGGAGTCCGGAATCGGTGGGAGATATTTTTGACAGCGAATTGGAATCAGCCACCGCAACTTTATCCGCCACGTAGAGGGTATAGGCCGCCCGCTTCGCCGTCGCGTGAACTTTGGCCGCCACCACCTCGACCTTGAATCCTGCCTTCACCAAGCGCGCTGCGTAGGCGCGGTCAGGAGTCGCCGACCAAATCACGACGCGGCCGGTCGGCTTGAGCGCGGCGTAGATCCGCTTGAGCCCCGCGTCGTCGTAGAGCCGCGCATTTGAGCGCTGCACCAAGGGCGTAGGACCGTTGTCCGTATCGAGAATGATGGCATCATAGCGCGCCGCCCCCGCCCGCGCGAGCACGCCCCACACATCGCCGACATGCAGCGCGACCCGTTTGTCGCCCACGAGTGCACCGTTGAGTTTTTTCAGAAACGTGCGGTTCCACTCCACGATCGCTGGTACCATCTCCGCCACTTCAACCACCCCGTGCGGCCCCGCGCCTTCGAGGGCGCTGCGCAGCGTGAAGCCCAAGCCCAGCCCACCAATGAGCACGCGAGATTGTCCGAAACGGGGAAACGTGTCCGTCGCCAGCTCGCCGATCTGCCGCTCCGAGGTCGCAACCGTTGAGTCCATCAACGCTTGCCCATTCACGCGCACGCAAAACTCGCCGTCATGCTCGTGCAGAGTAAGGCGGGCCCCGTCGGGCGTGGTGGTTTCAGCGAGCTTGAGATGCGGTTTCATGCGCGGAGGTGGCGGCGCGGAGTTGTGGCGGACCCCAAACGAATTGCCAGCCCGACGTTGCACCGCGGAGCGCGGCCACTCAATTTCCGCGCATGATTCCCCTGCCCTCCCGCAACGTCCTCGGCGGTCCGCTTAAACCGTGCTCCACCGCGCCACTCACGGGTTTCTTCCGTAACGGCCGCTGCGACACCTGTGCGGACGACGAAGGGTGTCACACGGTCTGTGTGGAAGTGACGGCGGAGTTTCTCGTCTTCAGTGGCGCCTCCGGCAACGATCTCTCCACGCCCGCGCCAGACTATGATTTTCCGGGTCTCCGGCCCGGCGACCGTTGGTGCGTCTGCGCCGCGCGTTGGCTCGAATGCGTCGACGCCGGCTTTGCCGCTCCGGCCGCTCTGGCGTCCACCCACGAGCGGACGCTCGAAGTCGTCCCGTTGGACGTGTTGCAAAAATACGCCACCGCCTAATTCCTCCCCCGCGCCCACCATGACGCCATCGCAAAAAAACAATCCGCTTCACGCCATCACGCTTGAGACGCTGCTCACCCAGCTGGTCGCCCACTACGGCTGGGAGGAATTGGGTAGCCGCATCGACATCCGCTGCTTCACCTTCGACCCGAGCATCAAATCCAGCCTGACCTTCCTCCGCAAAACCCCGTGGGCGCGCACCAAAGTGGAACAGCTTTTTCTGAACACCGACTTCCCAAGTAAGCCCGCAGCGACCGATCCCGCGTCACGCGCACCCTAACGTGCCCCGGCGGGCTTGGCTTTCGGCTTGGCCTGCGCGGAGCGAGGAAGCCGTCGGGCGTGACAGCCCAGAAACTCGGCGGAAGTCCGGCGCGGCATGGGCTAAGACTTCGTTTGGCCCACAATTTTGCGCCCACGAATCCGCCTTTCCAAAGGGGTTCTAAACGAGGGTGCAGCTCCGAGTCGCCACCGAAAGTGGCAGGGACTTCAGTCCCTGAAAAAAGCGGCAGAGGGACTGAACTGCCTCCCTCTTTCTCGGCAACCTCACCGGGCACTCGCCGCGCCAACGACATCGCGCAGATTCACTCTGTCGCAGATTCACCCTCCGGGCGATGCCTCTGCGCGAACCGCGTGTCCTACGTTTGAGTTGTGGTCCAAGCGCAGCGCCACGAACGTTCGGGATGTTCGCTCATCCCAACCCAAAAGCTAACCCCGTTGGCTTACTCGTCGGGTAAAAGATTCTCAACCCGACCCCGTTTTCATCCTTTGAACCCCTCCCCTCGCAAATCCAGTTTCCTAGCAGACCACCCACCAGAACAAGTTTTGGCCCCGATGGGACGAAACAGGAGAGCATGTTCCGAGTTGTCGGCCCGACCTGTCTGCGGCTTGGAAAATCTGCCTACCAATAAAATCTTCCTGCCCCTACCAGCGGTTTGATTAATCGGAAAAACAATTGAGTTATGCCACACGGAGAAAATTGAACGGGCATCAATCCTTGCGTAAGTTCGTGCACAAGTTCGACCGACGCTCGATGGATTTCTTTTTCTCAGCTTCCGCTTTTTATCCGATTCTTAGTGATACTGGACGTAACGCAGAAACTGATCCCAGCGGTGTTTCGACCAAACTCTCAGCCGTTTCATAAATTGAGGTAGGACGATTTGGCTGGTAGGAAAATTTCTCTGAGAAAAACCGAATCTTCAGAGGTTGATTTGGTCATTCAGCGTCATCCGAGGCGCCGTGATCCGGGGCGGAAGGAACGCGAAATGAGAACCCGTGATTGGAAGAATTTCCGTGGTTTAGGAAATTTTCCTACCAATAAAATTTTCCTACCCCTCTTCGGCAACTTTCTAGGCGGGAAAAACCGGTCG
>SYGN01000090.1 GCA_005799525.1 Opitutaceae bacterium
GCGCTGACCATCGGCACACTCGACGGTGCCAACGTCGAGATCGGCGAAGAAGTGGGCGCCGACAATATCTTCATCTTCGGCCTCACCGTCGACGAGGTGGAGGCGCTCTGGGCCAAGGGCTACCAACCGTGGGACTATTACCACGCCGATGAGGAGCTTCGCGGGGTGATTGATTGGCTGGGTAGCGACTATTTTACCCCAGGCGAACACGGGGCCTTTGGTCACGTCCACGCGAGTCTGTTGCAGGGTGGCGATCCCTACCTGCTGCTCGCGGATTTCCGTTCGTATTCCGGCGCGCAGGCCCGGGTCGATGCCGCCTATCGCGACCAGACCAAGTGGGCGAAGATGGCGCTTCTCAATACGGCGCGCGTCGGTAAGTTTTCCAGCGATCGCACCATTCGCGAATACGCGCAGCAGATTTGGGATCTGGCGCCGCTACCGGTGCGTTAAGCTGGAGCGGTGGCTTTCCAGCCGCCGTTCACGTTTGCCCGCACGCTAGCCAAACACCGTCCTCCGGCCACGCATCCCGGTTTGAGTTCTCTCGAACTAAAGCAGGTGGCGCAGTCGCTCACTCTGGAGCAGCGGACGCGAGTTAAGGAGCCCGCTTCGCCGCCGCCGAACTTGACTGGCAACCGCCGCGTGTTTCCGAAATCTATTCCGCATGAGCCGCCACGTCCTCCGTTTGTTCGTCTCCGTCGCCTGCGTGGCTGCGTTGGCTGCGGCGGAGCCCGCGCCGCCGATTCTTCCGCTGACGGCCGATCTTTCCGGCCAGCTCTCGCTGCCCAAAATTCCCGGTCTGCCTCCGCTCGCGTGGCGCGTGCGAGCTCGCCCCGCGGCCGGCCACAGCCTCGCCTTCGACGCCACGGCGACCGCGTCGGGCTTGGAACTCCGCCTTGACTTTACGCTCCCCGGCGGCGAGTCGCCGGGCACGTGGCGCCTCGTGCGCGCGAAGTGTGACGCGGCCTTGTGGTGGCGCCTCAGCATTGCGCAGGCCGGGATAACCACGCTGCCCGCTGATTTTACATTGGCCGGGCAGCTCACCTTGGAGGGTTCCGGCTGGTGGCGCGGGGCCGAGGCCACCGGCACGTTGCATGCCACCCTTGCCGCAGGCACCGCTGGGAGCAAATCTCAGCACTGGAGCGCGAGTGGGCTGGAACTTGCTGCCGACCTCGCGCTCGCTTCGACGCGCGTCGCCGTGCACACCGCGCGCGCCCAAGTGGACACGATTCAAGCCGCCGGGCTGACGGGGAGAAATCTCATCCTTGAGATTGCCGGTGCCGAGGCCGGCCGCCTCGTAGTGAGTCGCGCCGAGGTCGCCGCCTTTGGTGGGCGGATTGCTCTAGCGCCCTTTACGCTCGATCTGGTCGCACCGGCGGTGATCAGCCTCCTTGAGTTTTCGGGCGTCTCGCTCGGTGACCTCGCCAGCCTCGTGCCCCAAGCGATCCAGCAAGCCGGCGGCCAAGTCGCTGGGCGCTTGTCGTTGAACTGGAGCCGGCAGGGCGGGATGGGGCCCGCCAACGGTTCCCTCGCGGCCGCCGCGGGACAAGCGGCCACGGTGCGCCTCGCCTCGTCTCCGGGGTTACTTACGGGGAATTCACCTCCGCGCATCGCGCTGCTACCCGCTGCGATGGGACCGCTCAGCCGCTGGTTCTCCCTCGAAAATCCGGCCCATGGCATGCTCCAGCGCATCGAGCTGGGTCAGGCCCCTCTCGCCGTGGAAAATCTCAGCCTGCAACTTTATCCGGATGGGGCCGGTGGCGCGCGTTCCGCCAAGGTCGAAGTCGTCGCCCGCACCACCGGCGCAGGTGATGTGGTCGAAAAAGTCACGTTCACCGTCAACGTCTCCGGCCCGCTCGATCACGTGCTGCGTCTCGGCCTGGATGACCGCGCGAACATTCGTCTGAACACCGCCAAATGAAACCTGAGTTGCCCTTTGCGGTCTCATGGATGCAATCTGCATCTATGTTGCGCTGCCTCCCGCTTCTCGTGACCGCGCTGGTTCTCGGCGGTTGCATCCACGTCACGATGGACCCGATCCAAGTCCACGCGACGATCGACGTGAACGTGAAAGTCGACAAAGCCCTCGACGATCTCTTCGGCGACCTCGACAAGCAGGACGCTTCCATGAAATCCGCCGCGAAATAAACTCTCTCCTCCCGCTCGCATGAACACCCCTCTTCGTCTCTTCATTCTTCTCGCCCTCGCCTTCTTCTCATTGGCCGGCAGCGCCGTGGCCCAGGATATCGCCGCGGCGAAGCAGCGCATGGCTTCCCGCCAATCCGAAGTCGCTTCGTTGAAAACCAGCGGTGCGGTCGGTGAGAACAACCGCGGCCTCCTCGAAGTGCGCCGTGGCGGCGGTGCCTCCGCCAAGGTCGTCGCCGATGAAAATAGCGACCGCGGCATCCTCTATGCCGAAGTCGCGAAGCGCACTGGCGTCTCCGTCGATGACTCGGGCCGCGCGCGCGCGAAGCAAATCGCCGCTAACAGCGCCGCCGGTGTCTGGGTCCAAAAAGAAGACGGATCGTGGCACCAAAAGTAGGGCGGAGGGCGGACTTCAGTCGGCCGCAAAGCGCGAAAACCTGCCGTGTGAAAAGGCGGACTGACGTCCGCCCTGCGTTGGTCCGGCGTTGGTCCGGCGTTGGTCCGGCGCTTGCATTCGTCTTCTCTGCTGACTTCCTTTTGCCCGATGAAATTACCCCGCTTCGTTTCCACCTTCGTCGCGCCCGTGGTGCTCTCGACGGCCGTTTTCGCGGCCGATTTCGCGCCCGCGATCATCTACGATATGGGCGGCAAGTTCGACAAGTCGTTCAACCAGTCGGCCAATGACGGCACGGTCCGATTCAAAAAGGAAACCGGTATCGAGGTCCGCGAGTTCGAGGTCACCAACGCCGCCCAACGCGAACAAGCGATGACCCGCTTTGCGCAACGCGGCGCCCAAGTCATCGTCGCCATTGGCTTCTCCCAGGCCTCCGCCGTCGGGGCCGCGGCTAAGAAATTCCCGAACGTGAAGTTCACGATCATCGACGGCACCGTGAATCTTCCGAACGTCCAATCGATCAACTTTCGCGAACAGGAATCGTCCTTTCTCTGCGGCATGGCCGCCGCGCTCGCTTCGAAGACGGGCAAGGTGGGTTTCGTCGGCGGCATGGATATTCCGCTGATTCGGAAGTTTGCCCAAGGCTACACCGACGGCGCGAAGTTCGTGAATCCTCAGGCCGAGGTTTTCCAAAACATGACCGGCACCACGGCCGCCGCTTGGAATGATCCCACCAAGGGCGGCGAACTCGCCAAGAGCCAGATCGGTCGCGGTGCTGACGTTATTTTCCACGCCTCTGGCAATACCGGTGGTGGGGTCATGCAAGCCGCGAAGGACGCCGGCAAGCTGAGCATTGGCTGCGACGCCAACCAAAACTATCTTCATCCCGGCAGCGTCCTGACTTCCGCCCTGAAACGCGTCGATGTCGCCGTCTACCAGACGATCATGGATGCAAAAAATGGCACGTGGAAGGGCGGTCCCATCGTCCTCGGCCTGGCCGAAGACGGCGTCGGCTATTCGCTCGATGAGCACAACCGCAAGCTCATCACTCCCGCCATGGAGGCCAAACTCGCCACCGCCAAAGCCGACATCATTTCCGGCCAACTGAAGGTTGCGGAGTACAAGGTGCAGTAAATTTAACCATGGATCGACACGGATGGACGCAGATTGCGGCCGATCTTTTGCTGGCATTTGCTCCCAGTCCCTCTGAATCCGTGTTCATCCGTGGTTGAAAACTCCGTAGCTCCCGCCCTCGAGCTCCGCGCCATCGACAAGCGTTTCGGAACCGTCCACGCCAACCAGTCCATCAGCTTTGCGGTCGCGCCCGGCAGTATCCATGGACTCATCGGTGAAAACGGCGCGGGCAAGTCGACGCTGATGAATATCGTCTACGGATTTCACCGGGCCGACTCCGGCGAGATTTGCGTGCATGGTCGCCGCGTCGATCTCGGTTCGCCGCAAGACGCGATCCGCGCGGGCATCGGCATGGTCCACCAGCATTTCATGCTCGTGGAGAATTTCACGGTGCTCGAAAACGTCGTCCTCGGTGTCGAGCGCGGACGCCTCTTCGCCGGTGGATTCGCCCGCGCCCGGGCCGAACTCGAAAAACTCGCCCGCGACCACGCGCTCGCTGTTCCGCTCGACACCGTCGTGTCCGAGTTGCCGGTCGGACTCCAGCAGCGCGTGGAAATCCTCAAGGCGCTCTACCGCGGCGCGCAGATTCTCATTCTCGACGAACCGACCGCCGTCCTGACGCCACAGGAGGCTGACGCGCTCTTCAAAATGCTGCGCCGTCTCCGCGACGAAGGGAAATCCGTCATCCTCGTCACGCACAAGCTGCGCGAGATTATGACCATCACGGATCGGGTGACGGTCATGCGGCAAGGCGTCATCGTCGGCGAAGTGGCCACCGCCACCACGTCGCCGCGGGAGCTCGCAGAAAAAATGGTCGGGCGCGCCGTGCTGCTCCGCGTCGAAAAAAAACTCGCCCAGCCCGGCGCCACGCTCCTCGCCGTGCGCGACCTCGAAGTCCGCGATCGCCTGGGCGTCGCCCGGGTCAAAGGCGTCAGCTTCGACCTTCGCGCGGGCGAGATCGTCGGCGTCGCTGGTGTTTCCGGCAACGGCCAGTCCGAACTCCTCGAGGCTCTCGCCGGTATCCGGTTTCCAACACGGGGCTCGATTTCGTTGCAGAATCACGACCTCGTGCGCGAGCACCTCGGCCCGCGAGAGCGTCGCGCGCTTGGCCTGGCGCACGTGCCCGAGGATCGTTTACGCATGGGCGTTATCACGAATTTCTCCGCCGAGGATAACGCGATCTTGGGCTACCACGACCGCGCCGAGTGCAATCGCGGCGCCTTGCTCGACCGCGCCGCTATTCGCAAGGCCTGCGAGGGAAAAATGGCTGCGCACGACGTGCGCCCACCGCTGCCCACTCTGCGCATCTCCGCGTTCTCCGGTGGCAACCAGCAAAAGCTCGTGCTCGCCCGCGAGATTGATGTCGACCCACGGGTGCTGCTCGTCGGCCAGCCGAC
>SYGN01000091.1 GCA_005799525.1 Opitutaceae bacterium
GAGGCGGTCGAGCACGGGCGTCTTGACCAGCGGATTGCCGGTAAACCCGAAGTCGCTGAACCCCTGATCGTCGCTGACGATGACGAGCACGTTGGGGCGAGCCGAAGCTGCGGGTTGCGCGACGGCTGGGACGCACGCAGCGCCAGCGACACTGAGCGCGACGAGCAATCGGAGGCGGGCACAGCTGTGAGGCATGGAAATCACGGAATGATCCGGCGAACGACGACGCTCAAAACGTGAACGCCGCCTGCAAGGCCCAGCTCTGGCGCTGGCGTTGGTAGGTCCAGCGGTTCACGCCGGCAGCCGTCGCGGCGAAGGGTAAGATGTCTTCCTCGCCGAAGAGGTTGTTCACGTTGAGCTGCAGCTCGAGGGCGCGTTTCTGCGCGAGCTCAAAGCGTTTTTTCAACATGCCATTCCAGACCACGAAGCTCCGGCCATAAAGAGGGGTCTTGCCGTTGTAGCCGATAACCGGGGCGCTCCGGTAGCTCGCGCCGAAGCCGGCACCGCAGCGCTCGCCGAGGAGCGGGAGCTTGGGGAAGGAGAAGCTGTTGAAGAAATTCAACGACTTCCGTTGGTGCTGCAGCGGCGACTGGCCTTCCTGCTGGTTGTTCGTGGTGATGATATCCAGCGCATACTGGCCCGCATCGCTGACCCGCGCGGGGTTGGTCGCGAAGTCGCGCTGCGGCGTGCCGTCGCGCGTGCGGATGAAGGTCTCAAGATTGATGTTCCGCGTGAGGTACGGCACGGCGGCGTTGCGCTGCCAGAAGGGCGTCTCGGCGCTGAGGAACGCGGCCATGCGCTGCCCGACGTCGGACAGCTGGAGGTCGGCGCGGCCGTAGTTGAGCGAGAGGCGCCAGCGGGACGTGGGATTGGCGGTGAGCTCGACCTCCCAGCCGCCGCCGTCTGAATTGCCGTTGTCGCGGGACTCGGCGAACAGGCTCGCGAACTGATATTTTGCCGCGATCCCCGCATCGGTGAACGCTTGGTAGATGCCGGCGATGGCGGGGATCGCCGTCGTGCGCGTCGAGATGGGGTCGTAGATGCCGTTGACGTTGTCGGTGTCGTAGCGGGTCACGCCGAGGACGACGCGATTGTCCAGGAGGAAGAAGCGCGCGCCGTAGTCTTGGCCGACACCTTTCTGCGGAGAGAGCGCGTTGTTCAGGAGGTCGCGAGCCGTCACGGGCCGGACGCTGTCGGAGGAGTTATGGACGAGCGCGGCCCAGCGCACGGGGCGGAAGACGGCGCCAAAGGTGCGGGTGTTGCCGGAGAAACTCGTGAGGCCGGCGGCGGTGTAGATGGTGTTTTCCGTGCGCGTGCCGCCACGCGGCTCGGCGTTCGGCAACAGCACGCTGCCGGTGGCGCGGTTGGTCTCCTGCTGGTCGCGGCGGACGCCGAAGGTGACGACAAGCCGTTCTTCGAGGAAATTGCTCTGCATCACGGCCATCACCGTATCGGTGCGATTGAACGTCCGTTGGGCGCCCCCGGCGCTGAGAAACTCGGAGCGCACGCCGGGCGAGGTGATCGGAGTCGAAAACGGATCATGGGCACCGCGCACGCCGCCCGGCGCGGTGAAATCGACATAGGTGCGGCGGATGATGACGTTGGCCGCGTTGTTGACCGGGAGAGTGTTGTCGCGGCCCGCGGTGTTATATTCGTTGTAGGCCACGTTGTAGAATTCGTCCTCCGCGCGCTGCGCGAGGGCGGCGACTTGGTGCTGGCCGAGCCACTGGCTGCGGCGGCGCAGGTCCAGTTCGTAGGAGAGTGTGGCGCGATAGTTGTCGGCCACGCGGCGCTGGAGCCGGTAGCCGGCGTTGCCCTCGATATAGAATTGCCCCGCAAACGGATTCGGCGCGAACGCGTTCGGGATCAGTTGTCCGGGCGGCGTCGCACCAAGCGTGCCGGTGGGCAGGTAGTAGCCGGGAAGCTCGCGGTTGGCGTCGCCGCGGAGGCCGATCAGGTTCCAAGGGATCACGAAGTTGGAGCGCCACATGTCCTCCTGGCGGTTGTAGCCCAGCTCGACGTTGATCGGGCCGAGACGCTGCTCGAGCAGCGCGGTGAAGAGGCCGTAGCGGTTGTTCGACGTGCCGCCGGGACCGCTGAGATTGGCACTGTCCGGCACCAGGCCGGCGATGGTGCTCGCAATTGTGCCGCCGCTGGTCGCGTTGGGCCCGGTGAGCGTATCGAAGAAGCGCACACGCTGCGCCCCGGCGAGCGTGGGATTCGCATCGACGACAGCGTTGTCGCCGTAGCGATAGGCGTTGGGGCTGACTTGGGGCGCGAAGCGAAGCTGGTTGGCGAACGTCGCCTGCGTGCCGGCGGGGGCGGGAGTGCCGAGCTCGAAGATCGGGCCGGACGCGAGCGGCTTGCCGGCCCGGACCCAGGCATCGGAGAAGTCGGAGACGGGAAAGGGCATGGCCTGGAGTTGCCGGGTGTCCACGTATTCGTAGTTCGTGCGCAGGCGGGTCGTGCGCCACGGCTGCCACGCAGTCGCAACGGCGATGCCCTTGCGTTTCTCAAATTCGAAGTCACGCCAGCCTTCCTTGTCCTCGAAGAGGCCGTTGAGGCGCATCGCGAACTTGCCGCGGACGAGTTCGCGGTTGAAGTCGGCTTCGAAGCGGCGGTTGTTCCAGCTGCCGACCGTGGCGCGCACTTCGTCGCGGGCCTTCGATCCGAGCAGGGCAAATTTAGAACCGGCGTTGACCACCCCGCCGGGGCCGCCGATGCCGAACAGGATGGAGTTGGGGCCGCGCGAGACTTCGAAACGATCGATGCTGAAGCGGTCGGAGCGCGTGATGGATTGGAAGTAGTCGCGCGTCTGCGCGGCGCCGGTGAAGCCGCGGATGCGGATCTGGTTGTTGCCCTGCTGCACGGAGGCGAGACCGGTGACGTCGCTGAAATCGCGGCCGGCGTTGGTGGCGAAGTTCAGGTAGCCCTCGTAGTCGGTGACGTTGAGGTCGAGAATCAATTCCTTCGTGAGCACCTGGATCGAGGCGGGGATGTTCGCGAGGCTCGAGTTGAGGCGCGTGCCGGAGAGCGTGTTCGAGGCGGCGTAGCCCTGATCCTTCTCGGTGCGCACTTCGAAGGGTGAGAGAGTGACCGTGGAGCCTGGGTCCGGAATGGCGGAAGGCGGAGCAGGTTGGGCCAATGCCGCAAGGGGTACGAACAGGAGGAGCACGGCCAAGGCAACGCGACGGTAAGTTTTCAAAGGGGGTTTGTTGGAAGTGGAAGCCAAAGTTGAAAATGGGGAGGCCAGTGGAAAAGGTTCCGCGCGGGACTCGCGGAGCGACAAGCCCCGAGTCCGGCCAGCGGGCCCGTGCTGCTGGCGAACTTGTCTGTCTCGACGCCCAGACGATGCAACATACTCACGAAGAGATTCGCGGCTCCTGAGAAACAGCTTCTGCAAAGTGTTCATGATCTGCGATCGGGCATTTTGGGGAGGCGGCCAACCAGGGGTTGAGGAATGCTCGGAAACGAACGGGATTTTTGGGGCTCAAAGTCATCCGGTAGTGAGCCAATCCGCGACCGCGCGCCAGCGGTTTCTTTCTGTCACGGCCAGAATCCGATTCTGGGGCGGCGGCTGATAGGAAACTGGATTTTCAGGGGGATTGGATCCGGGAGGGGTTTTCGTACGCGCCGCGATAGTTGTCCACCTCGACGAGATCGGTCGCGGCTTTCGCGAGGCTGCGGTCCACGCACACGACGGGAATGCCGGTCTTGAAAAACTCGACCACCGCGGCGTCGGTTTCGTCGAACGGTGGGAGCACGATGCCATCGACGGATTCGTCGCGCATGACATCGAGGTAGAAGCGCTCTTTCTCGGGGCTTTCGTCGGAGTTGCAGAGGAGCAGCGCGTATTTGGCGGCGTAAGCGGCATCTTCGACGCCGCGGGCGATCTCGGCGTAGAAGGGATTTTGAATGTCCGGGATAATGAGGCCGACGAGGTGGGCGCGGCCGTTGTTCATGCGGAGCCGGCGGGCAACGCGGCTGGGGCGGTAGTCGAGCGCGCGCAACGCCTGCTCCACGGCGGCGCGCGTCTCGGGCACGACCTTGTCGGATTGGTTGAGGACGCGCGAAACGGTGGCGATGGAAACTTTCGCGCGGCGGGCGACTTCCTGGAGGCTGGCCATGAGAAGAGAGGGGGTTAGCAGAAAGTGGGCCGTGGACGAGGCGTCTCGCCTCGTGGTTGGGTCTTCTCGCCGGCGACTGGCCGACCTTCGGCTTCAATCGCCAGACACGAGGCGGGACGCCTCGTCCACGACTGGCACCGCAGCTCAGAACCGGCCGCGCACGCCGAGCGTCCAGATCGGCCCGAGGAGCTCGCGCGAGCGGAGGAGGCCGGGCTGGCCGGCGAAATATTCCTGGAACGCATTGTTGATGTTGCGGCCGCTGAGCGTGAGTTCGTAGCGGCGGTTGATTTTGTAGCCGGCGCTCAAATCCGCGAGCAGGCGTTCGGCCTGCCAGTTGACCACGTTGGTGCCGATGCCGTCGATGCGCGCGGCGGACCACGTCGCGCGGAGCTGGACGTTGAACTTCGCGTTGCTGAAGCGGAGCCCGCCATTGGCTGCCTTGGGCACAACGTTGACGAGGCGCGTATCGGCGATGGTGCGCGAGATCGAGCCGAAGACGCTGACGCCGCGCCAGACGCCGGGCAGAAACACGAGCTGCTGGCTGTATTCCAAATCCACGCCCTTCATCTTGCGCGTGCCGCTGAGATTGGTGGGCTGCTGGAACGAATAGCCGGCGTAGGCGGGATCGTCGAAGCCGGTGGCGGCGGAGGTGGTGGGCGTGTTGATGGAGCCCATGTTTTTGATGTCGAGCTGGTAGGTGGAAATCGCGACGGTGCCGGCGGGCTCGAGGTAATACTGGAGGCTCACGAAATACTTGTTGGAGAGTTCGGGCTTCAACTGGGGGTTCGGCACGGTGATGATGCGGTTGAGGTCATCGATGGCGGCGAGGCCCGCGACGCTGTCGTAGCCGGGCCGCAGGATCGACTGGCTGGCGGAGAGCTGGAGCACGAAGTTGCGGGTGAACTCATACTTGGCGCCACCGCTGGCGAACCAGTTGCCGTAGCCGCCATACTGGCTCTGGCGCTGGCCGTTGCGATATTGGTAGATGATGCCGGGGATGCTGTTGGCGGTGAGGCCGGCGGCGGTGACGGCGGCATTGGGGAGGATCTCGAACACTCTGCCGGTGTTGCGCGTGCGCTCATGGCGCAGGCCGAGATTGAGGCGGAGGCGGTTGAGGCGCGTGGCGGCTTCGACGAAGCCGGCGTCGATCTGCTCCTTGAGCCCGCGCGGCGAGGTGAAGGCGTTGCGGAAACCGGTGAGCGTGTCCTCGGTGAACCAGGTGGGGTTCGCGAGGTAGAGGCGCTGCATCGCGGTGTTGTCGACGTAGGGGAGGTTGAGCTGCGTCATGTTGCCGCCGATCTTCGGGTCGAAGCCGCGGTTCTGATACACGGGGAAGGCCGTGGTCGCCGCGGTCTGCGCATTGGCCGGGCCGACATAGGTCCACTGGCGGGACTTGTCGTAGATGTCGTGGGTGGTGAGGCGAACCTTTGCACCGGCGGAGACGACGACGGGCAGGCCGGCGAGGTTGAGCGACTTCTTGCCGTCGAGGTAGCCCATGAAGACCTGGTTCTGGCCGGCGGCTTCGCGGCTGCGGATGTTGTTCGCGTTGGCATCGTCGCGGCCGAAGCTCGCGGGGTCGCTCCACGGGCGGGCGATGCTGCCGCCGACCGGGAGCTGCGTCATGCGCCAGCCGGGCTGGTTGGTGCCGTCGCGCTCGGCCATCCAGCTGATGCGGGTAATGCGCGCGATGGTGTTGTTGAAGAAACCGCCGTTGACATCGACGTAGTGCGTGCGGCTGCGCGAGTAGCCGCCGCCCGCCGTGAGCGTGAGATCGGCGCGCTTGTAAACGAGCTTCGGCGTGTAGGTGACGGTGTCGTTGAGGCGGTTGCGGTGACCCTGCGACTCTTCGAGGCGGGTGTTGGCGTTGGCGCCAGAGGGGAGTGCGATGACCTTCGTAAGCGTGGACGACGGATCGATTTGCGCCGCGGCGGCCGTGAACGAGATCACGCGATTGATGTATTGGTCGTTGAGGTGGGAGCCGGCGGTGCGGAGGGAAACGACGAGGCTGTCGGAAATCTTGTAGTCGAAGTTTGCGCCGAAAGAATCGCGGCGCGTGATTTTCGGGCCGTGGCGGAAGGAGAGGCTGGTGATGAACGGGCCCCGCGTGGCGTTGCTGAAATCGTAGTTCGTCGAACCGTTTTCCTGCTCGGTGAAGACGCTGTTGGTGAGCGCGCTGAGCTGCACGCCGAAGCGACCGCCGAAGGAGTCCGCGTAGTTGACCTTCAGGCCGGGAAAGGCCTTGAGGTGGTTGCCGTCGTCGGGGCCGGGCGTCTTGCGCAGCGTGAACGCGTAGGTGTTGGCCGAGAGCGTGGCGTCCACCACGAGTTCGCGCCCGCGGCGCTCGAAGGCGTTCTTGCTTTTCAGGTTGATGCTGCCCGCGGCGGCATCGGCGTCCATGCTGGCGGTGAGGGTCTTGCTGACCTCGATGGACTCGATGCTGTTGATCGAGGCCTGCTCGAATTCGAACCCGCGTGAGGCGCCGCCGAAGCTGCCCGAGGCGGCGTTGGCCATGCGCATGCCGTCCATGCTGATGCCGACGTATTTCGGATCGAGGCCGCCGATGCGGGCGGCGCGCGCATCGGACTGCGTGTAGTCGATGACGACGCCGGGCATGTATTTCACGAACTCGCCGATGTTGCCGCTCGTGACCTCGCCAAAATTATCGGTCGCGACGACGTTCTTCATGTTGAGCGCGGCGCGCTGGTCCATGATCGCCTTGGCGTTGCCCTCGCGCTCGGAGGAGACGACGAAGGATTCGAGCCGGATGACCTCGCTGTCCCTTTTCCCGGAGGCGTACGTCGCGCCTTTGAGCTCGAAGTTCTGCGTCGCGGCCTGATCGGCGCCGAGCGTGACGGTGGCGGTCGCGACCTCGTAGCCGGTGAACGTGACCGTGAGCGCGACGGACCCGGCGACAACGCCGGTGAGCACATAGGCGCCGTCGTCGCCGGAGTAAGCGACGGTGTCGGAGCCGACGACGCGGACCTCGGCGTTGCGCACATACTGCTGCGTGGCGGGATTGAAGACACGGCCAGTGATGCGGCCGGTGGCGGTGGCTTGCGCGAACGCGGCGCCGGCCAGCGCGAAGGCCAGCAGGGTGGCGCACGCGAGGCGGACGAGAGCGCCGGGGGCGCGAGTGTGACTGCGAGGTGCAGCGAGCGGGGTTTTCATGGAGTCGGGTGTTTGAGGAAAAATCAGGGAGCAGGGCAAGTCAGCGCCGCAGCTCGGTGCCGGCGAGATCTTCCCACGCGTAGTAGTGAAAAACGCGGCCATTGCTCATTGCGACGAAGAGGCCGTGCGGGAACTTCGGGCCGAGGCCCGCGCTCGAGACCTCGCTGCCGTCGCTCTCGATGGCGGAGACGTCGATCTTCTTGATGACCTCCTGAGAAACAGCCCACTGCTTAGTACTTGCTGTATGTGATTACCGCATACGCATTCTGTGGAGGTTCTGCCATCGTCGGAATGTGATTAGCGCCGCGGCGGCCCGGAGGGTGGAAAAAGTTGGGCAATCTCCTGAACGGGGTCGGAA
Source organism: Opitutaceae bacterium (assembly GCA_005799525.1). GTDB lineage: Bacteria > Verrucomicrobiota > Verrucomicrobiia > Opitutales > Opitutaceae > GAS368. The sequence goes on from SYGN01000091.1 coordinate 7,654, forward strand.
CCGCTTGCGCGGACTCGCCACCACTGACGGTTAACACGGCCTCCAGCACCACGCTCTCAAACGGGCTTGAAAGCACCATTGTAGCGTCGGTGTGTAGCTTGCCTCGCGGCGTAATCACAGCAGC
>SYGN01000092.1 GCA_005799525.1 Opitutaceae bacterium
ATGGGCCTCGGCAAAACCCTCCAAACGCTCACCTGGCTCCTCCACCTCTCCGCCCTTAAACTTCAACGCCCCACTTCGTCTCGCGGTTCCGCCGCGAAATCCTTCCGCGTCCTCGTCGTCTGCCCCAAATCCGTCATGGTCAACTGGCAGCTCGAGACCGCCCGCTTCGCCCCGAGCCTCACCACCACCGCCTTCACCTCGGCCCTCATCACCCCCAAACCCGAGACCCCAGACCCCAAACCCTCGGCGGCCTGCTCCGACTCCCAGCTCTCCGCCCTCAGCACTCACCTGCTGATCGCCAACTACACTCAACTCCGCCTCTACGCCGACGCCTTCGCGGCCGAGACTTGGGACGCCGTCATCCTTGACGAAGGCCAGAACATCAAGAACCCCGCCAGCGCCACCGCGTCCGCCGCCCGCGCCTTGCGCACCGCCCACCGCCTCGTCCTCACCGGCACGCCCGTCGAAAACCGTCTCCTCGATCTCTGGAGCCTCTTCTCCTTCGCCCAACCCGGCCTCCTCGGCGGCCAGACCGCGTTCAAACGCCTCTACAACGACAAATCCGACCCCGCCGCCCGCACGCGCCTCGCCCAGCGCGTAAAACACTTCCTGATACGCCGCACCAAAGCCCAGGTCGCCCGTGATCTCCCCGCTCGCATCGAGGAAGAAATCATCGTCGACCTCGAAGGTTCGCAACGCGCCCTCTACGACGCCGAACTCAAGCGCACCCGCGCCCTCCTCCTCGGCGTGAACAACAACCGCGAGTTTGATTCCCAGCGCTTCAATATCCTCCAATCCCTCCTCCGCCTCCGCCAGATCTGCTGCGACCCCCGCCTCGTCGGCGCCGGCGAACTCCCTAAATCGCCGCCCAAAAAATCCGGCGCCAAATCCGCCGCCAGATCCGCCCGGGACTCTCAAATCTCAAATTCTAAATCGAAGAAACCGTCCGCCGTCACTTCCGACTCTCAGCGCTCAACACTCAGCTCTGAACTTCCGTCCCCTAACTCCCTTCCGCTCCCCAGCGCGAAGCTCGAAGCGCTCCTCGATTCCCTCGAACCCCTCATGTCCGAAGGTCACAAGGTTTTGGTTTTCTCCCAATTCGTCACGATGTTGGAACTCATCCGCGTCGAACTCACCGCTCGCGGCATCGCGCACCTCCTCCTCACCGGCCAGACGGAAAACCGCCAGGCCCTCGTCGATAAATTTCAAACCGACCCCGCGATTCCCGTTTTCCTCCTCTCGCTCAAAGCCGCCGGCTCCGGCCTGAACCTCACCGCCGCCAGCTACGTCGTGCTCTTCGACCCGTGGTGGAATCCCGCCGTCGAAGCACAGGCCATCGACCGCACGCACCGCATCGGGCAAAAAAATCAAGTGATGGCCTACCGCCTGATCGCGCGAAACACGGTCGAAGAAAAAATCCGCGCCCTCCAAAAAGAAAAAGCCACCCTCGCCGCCGCCGTGGTGCAGGAAGAGTCCCTCGCCACCGTCCTGGACCTCGCCAGCCTGCGCGCGATCTTGGCGTAGGGCCGCCGCTCGCCGGCTCGCCTGCAGCCGTAGCGCGGACCGGTCGTTCGCCGATCCACTGAGTGTCGGCCCGCCGGCCGCTCCGAAAATTTTTCTACCCCACCTCCGACTTACTTCCCTCAACGTTACACCCCTACCGCAAGTAACGGCGGCTTTACCAAGCGTAACGTTTAGCAATGCGAACGCCCATTCCCTTTACTAACATCTTAACTTGGTAGAGCGAATCCCCACTCATTTTACCATGCAACGCGGTCCCACCGGCTACAAACAGCCTATAAGCATGGTCGGCGTGCCCTGTTACGCGTTCGTGCCCCAACCCCTGCCGCCCACCCCACCCGCTGCTTGGAGCGCGACCCTCTTCCAACGGGCCGGCGTTTCCCTTGGTCGATTCAGCGGCGTCACCGGCCTTTTGCCTGATCCGAACCTATTTCTCTACAGCTACATCCGCAAAGAGGCACTGCTCTCGTCCCAGATCGAAGGCACGCAATCGAACCTCTCGGAACTCCTGCTCTTCGAAAACCAAGCCACCAACGGCGTCCCCCTCGACGACGTCCAAGAGGTCTCCAACTACGTCGCCGCGATGAACCACGGGCTCGCGCGCCTGAAAGACGGATTTCCGCTTTCGCTGCGACTGCTGCGTGAGATTCACGCCGAACTCCTCGCCAAAGGACGCGGCAGCGAAAAACAACCCGGCGAATTCCGCACCTCGCAAAACTGGATCGGCGGCACCCGCCAGGGCAACGCCCTCTTCGTCCCTCCGCCCCCCGATCACATCCTCGACTGTCTCGGTTCGCTCGAGCAATTCCTGCACGACGAGACCGTCCCCTCGCTCGTGCGCGCCGCGCTCGCGCACGTCCAATTGAAACCATCCATCCCTTTCTCGACGGCAATGGCCGCATCGGCCGCCTTCTCATCACCTTCCTGCTCTGCCACGATGACGTGCTTCCCCAGCCGCTGCTCTACCTGAGCCTTTATCTAAAAAAACCGCCCCCGCTACTACGAGCTGCTCCAACACGTGCGCGAAACCGGCGACTGGGAAACGTGGATCGACTTCTTCCTCACCGGCGTGGATGAGACCGCCCGTCAAGCCGCCGACACGGTCGCCCTCCTCCTCCCACTCTTACAAGCCGACCGCACGCGTATCTACGACCTCGGCCGCGCAGCCGGCTCCGCCCCCCGCGTGCATGAGTTCATGCAGAAGCAACCCGTCGTCACCTCCGCGCGCCTAGTCACCGAGCTCAACCTCTCGAAACCCACCGCCAACGCCGCCCTTGGCCAGCTCCTCAGACTCGGCATCGTCGCAGAAATCACCGGCCAACCCCGCAACCGCGTCTACGCCTACAAAGCGTATCTCGACATCCTTAACGAAGGCACCGAGCTGCCGGCGTAGTCGCACCGCCGAATCTCTCCCGAGACTTCGCATTCACGAGAATACACCGAAACCACCCCGAGATCGTCTTGGTCTCGGCCTTGTATTGCACCGCATAAATCACGACGTTATTGAAAAAATGCCCAGCGACTACGAACAGATCTGTGCGGACAACGTGTATTGGGTATGGAATCCCTTCAGCGACTTCGAGAACTGCCAACGCCGGGTTCAGTGGACTTGGAGAGAAAGCCCTGGAGGTGATTTTTGTCCCGGCTGGCAACCGGCCAGTCAAAAACCCTCCAAGGACGCCGACAGTTTTAGGCCTTCAGTCGAAGTGTCGGATGAATTCATGGCTGTTCTCCCAAACGGCGTTTCCCCCCCTTCGATCAAAAATTGAAACGATGGTGCGTTGATCAGCACTAGATTCCCCAGTTCGCGTTCCGATTTCTGCTTCAGACCACCACTGCTTTTCTCTTACCTGTTCGGCCGCTCCTTTCACTTTTCATTCTACGTTCCGCCCACGTCATTAGCCTTCCCCGCTCCGCCCATGACCCGCTACGAAGCCTTCATCGAAAAATCTTGGCTCACCAACGGCCTCACCCAAGTCCTCGTCGCCCGTATCCGCGACGATGGCCGCGCCGACATCGGGTTCTTCTTCGTCGACCTCTGGTGTCTCGGCATCAAGGACGCGTTTTTCCATGAGATCACCGGCGAGGCCGCGTTCCAGAACCTCCTCGCCAAACTCCTCCCCCCAGAGGTCTGCGAACGCCTCCATCCCGCCTGCGCGAAAAAACTCCTCGACGGCGCCATCGCCTACGCCGAACACCTCGGCTTCGCTCCGCACCGCGACTACCGCAAAGCTCGCAAAGCCCTCAGCAGCCTCGACGCCGCCGACTGCCCCGAGACGTTCACCTTCGGCCGCGACGGCCAACCTTGCTACGTCGAAGGCCCCCATGACACCCCCGAGCGCACTCAACGCGTTCTCGCCATGCTTGAAGCCCGCTGCGGTCGCGACGGCTTCGATTTCGAACTCGTCGACGAAGCCACCGATGATGGAACCTTCGCGGCACGCGAATCGTTGATCGCGTGGCTCGATGCCGAACCGCCTCACGTTCTGCGATTCTACGAACTCGCCGGCCTCGCCGCCGCCCTCCACGTCTGCCCGAAACTCGTTTCCCCGTTTAAGCTGCTCGACGCCATCTGGCCCGAGGGCCACGAATGGACCGATACCAAACAAGCCCAGCTCTTCGTCGGCTGCCTCACCGTCTACTGGAACTACGTCAGCGGCCTCGTCGCCGATGTGCGTGAGCCCGCCGCCCCCGACGGCGTGACGCTGATCGACATCTGGCCGGAAGATTTTCCCAAGGATACCAGCCTGCCCCTCGCTGCCGCGATGATCGAGTGGGCGCGCGGTTTTATCCTCGCCACCAAGCTTTGGCCCGAAGCCTGGGAAGGGGCCGACACCGACCCCACCTTTGCGCGCGAGTGGGAGATAATCGATTGGTGGGCGCAATTCACGACCCTACATACCAAGGACCTCATTGCCGCCGCCGCCGAAGACACGCCGCCCCCCATCGCCTCCGCCGTCAACACCCTCGCCCGCGCGTTGCGCCCGCCCGCTCCGCCGGCGCCCGTATCATGATCAGCCCCACGTCGCGTCCCGCCATGCCCGCCCACCGCCCCCACTTGCTCCTTCTCAACGCCTCCCTCGCCGGCGAGCGGGCAACACCGCCGGCCTCCTCGCCCGCGCCCACCGCCTCCTCGCCCGCCACGCCACCCTGGAAAGTCTCACCCTCGCATCCCTCGCCGTGGCTGCTTCTGCTTCCGACTCTCCACCCGCCGCTCCCCACCCTCAACTCCTCACCGCCCTCTCGCGAGCGAACGGCTTTCTCCTCGGCACCGGCACGCATTGGGATTCGTGGAGCAGCGTCCTCCAAAAATTCCTCGAAGACACCACGCCCCACGAGGGCACCGCCCTCTGGCTCGGCAAACCCGCCGCCGTCGTCGTCAGCGAATACAGCACCGGCGGCAAGGGCGTGCTCTCCCGCCTCCAGGGCGTCCTCGTGACGCTCGGCTGCACCCTCCCGCCGATGAGCGGCCTCGTCCTCTCCCGCGCCGCGCTCCTCGCCACTCAACACGCGCCCGATCCCGCCACCACCTCCGACTTCTGGTGCGCAGCCGATTTGCGCGTCGTCTGTCACAACCTCGCCGAAGCCGCCCGCGTGTCTCTCCCCCTCGCGAATCCCCCGCTCCCCCGCTGGCGCACGTGGCCCGTCGACCGCCACGATTTCCACGCGCGTTGGATCACCTGAGCACACCTTGCCTCCCGCGCCGCCCGCCCTCCGAGGGTCCAGCGGTTTCCCCGCCGCCTTCCGCCGCCTTGACCCTGATATCGCTCTACCCGCAGTGATATCACCATGGTTCCCCTCCTCGTCCAGTTCACCGAAGCCCAAGCCAAGACGCTGCGCACCGAATCGCGCCGCCGCAAGCAACCCATGGCCGCGCTCGTCCGCGAAAGCGTCGACCTCCACCTCGCCGCCCCCTCCGGAAAAAAACCCCGCTCGACAAATGGCAGCGCGCCAAGCTCGCCGTCGGCGGATTTCGCTCCGGCGTGAAAGATCTCGCGTTGAACCACGACAAGTATCTCGACGAGCTCAAGTTGTGGTAGTTTTCGTCGATACGTCCGCATTGATTTGCCTCCTCGACGAGGAACAAGACGAAAACGCGCGCGCCACGCGGATTTGGGCCGAGCTCATGGATGATCGCGCCAACCTTGCCTCGACGGAGTACGTGCATCTCGAAGCGTGGACCCTGCTCCAAAATCGCCTCGGCCTCGCCGCCGTCCAAAAATTCATCGAAAATTATCTGCCCGTGATCGACCTCCACCACGTCACCGAACCCCCATTTGCTGCCGCCAAAACTCACGTGCTCGGTTCCGGTCGCAAGGCCATCAGCCTCGTCGACGCCGGCAGTTTCGTCGTCATGCGTGCAGAAGCTATCACCCACGCCTTCGCCTTCGACCGCCACTTCCGCGAGCACGGTTTTAAGCTGCTCTGACCTCGGTGCCTTGGTGGGGAAACTCGGCAATCCGGCCGACTCCCCACGGCCCAACGGGCCTGCGGTTTTCCAACCGCCGCCCTCGCGCTCCGTCCACCGCCGCGCCGGAACCCTTTACCAGCTGGTGTCCATTGTCGACCCGTCCGCCAGGCGGGTTCTCCCGTCAGTCCTGGCGCTCCCGCCCGGCCACCGGCCGGGCCTACAAAATCGGGCGCACCTTCGCGTTCCTCAATCGCACCCACGCTCCAGCTTCGCGCGCAGCTCAGCAATCAACCCGTCACACTCCCGCGCGATTTGCGCCATTTCCGCACGCACGGCCGCGAGCCACGCCAACTCACCCAAACCTTCTTCCGTACACGCCTCGGCGGCCCGGAGCGCATCGTCCAAAAATTCGCGCGCGCGCTTCAGCCGCACAATCACACCACCGCACAAATCGACGTTCGGCGGCCACTCGCGGCCATTGAGCCCAACCGCCAAGTTAGCCCCAGCCTTCCCGGCCGACGCCCCGAACTCGATCAGCGGATGCTCTTCGCCAGCGTCGGCCGGCACCCAACCGCGCGCCTCAGGTTCCTCCGTCAAACGCAGTGACAGTGCAAACAGCTGTTCAGCGAGCGGATGCTTCTGTCGAATCTCCGCGTCGATCTCCGGATCGGGATTGGCCAGCGCCTCCGCCGCCGCGTTCATCTCAGCGACCCACTCCGCGCGCTTCGCTGCTTCCTCCGGCGTGAGTGGCTTCTCACCGCGCTCCCGTGCGCGACGCTCACGTTCTTCCTCGAGGATTTTTTCGTAGTCCGCGTCCGGACCCTCTCGCTGCAGCCGCGCGTTGATGCAATCCGCAAGCCGGTCGCTGTCGTTCTGCATTTTCTCCGCCTCCGCTTCGCTCTGCGGCGCACCGTCGTTCCACGCCTTGTCCTCGACCTGCGCCCCGCCCTCTTCGCCCATCACCGCCTCGCCGAGTTGCTGAATGAATCCGCCCATCGCCCCGGCATTCTTGCGTTGCTGCGCCGCTTCCTCGTCCGCCGTCATGTCCCACGTCATGTGCGGCGACACCGTGAGCAAGTAGCTCGCCGACTCGATCACGACCCGCCCGTTCGTTTCGCTGAACCACTCCAGATAGAGACTATTGCCCCAATGCCAGGGAAACGGTTTCCGCTGCTTAAACCGCTCCATCAATTCGTCCATCGTCACCTCCGGCACCTTCACTTTGCGCGACGCCGTGCAATCGCCGATCGTACCGGTCTGTCGCGTCGCAAAACCGCCGATGTCATCCGCCGACAATGGTTTTTTCACCGCCACCGGGTTCACAAACTCCAAGCGCCGCCCCGCGAGATCACGCCACGCGTTGCCCGTGAGATTAAGTTCCACCGGCTCTGCGCGACCCTCAAACCAAATGCGCCCCGTCACGCGGTCGCGCGTGCGATTGTCGATTTCACCCCGGATTACGCTCTCGTCGATGCGCCATGCCATGGCGCGGAAACGTAAACCGCCCGTCCTCTCTGGCGAGCGCGGAAAACGCCAGAGGAAATCACACCCACTGTTTGTCACCCATTCCAAGTTGCGTTCAACCTGAGCCAAATGACGGGTTTTGGCAGGAGCCCGCTTGCGGGCGATTTCTCGGCCTGAATCGCCCGCCAGCGGGCTCCTACCCCAGCCGGTCACGCCGACTTCGAACCTTTCAGTTCGAGCTCCGCTTCGCACTCCGGCGAGCCGCGGCCGAGGTCGCGGCAGATTTCCGGTCGCCGCTCGTAGATCGTGCAAAAAAACTCCTTCGAGCCGTCAGTCGTCATCCGCACATCGAGCGCCGCACAGTGACCGTCCCGCATCCGCATGAACGCGCGGTTTCCAATGAAGTGCGCGAGGCGGTCCGCCTCGTCGCCGAGGCGCGACCAATCGTCTCCGCGGACCCAGACATACTCCTCAGATTCGGAGTAACAGCACACTCCACAGCGCAGGCAACTGGCGGAAATTGTCGGGTTCATCCGGTGCGACACCGCAGGTTCGTCTCAGAAATCCAACGTCGTCGTCAACCGGAAGCTGCGCGGCTCGTTCAGATACACCCGGCGGACGCCCGTGTAGTTGTCGTTGTAGCGGCCGACGTTCGCGAGGTAGTGGTTGCCGACGTTCTTCACGTTGAGCTGCACGGTCGCGGGGACCTTCGCCCACGGCAGACGGAAACGATAGCCGGCGAACGCATCGCCGAGCAGCGACTCGTTCCCCCAGTAGATATAGCCGGTCGCCTTGTCCCAGCTCATAAAATTTTTCCCATTGTAGCGCACGGAACCGCCGATGAACGCCCCGCGCAGCGCGCCTTCGCGGAAGGCATAGCGCGCGGTGCCGTTGAGCTTGTGCGGGCGGGAGCCGAAGGGAGAATTCTGCCGGTCCACTTGGAAATTCAGCTCGCTGTAGAGTTCGCTCACCGCGGTTTCGAAAACGGCAAGCTCTGCGGGATTATCTTTCAGCTGCGTGCGCCACTGCGGCACGCGCGTGCCGAAGAAGTCGAAGACCTCGGCGAAAAAATTCTCCCGGCGGCGCTCCGAGTGCGAATAGCTGGCGCGGAGCGTGAGGCTCTTCGTGGGGTTGGCCACGATTTCGATTTCGAGGCCCTTGGTGAAAATGTCGATGGAGGCGGAGGTCCAAGTGACGGCCTGGCGATCGTAGTCGGCTTGCGAGATTTTTCCGGTATTACGCAGTTGTGTAAGCATGGTCGTGAGGTTGTCCACGCCGAGCGCGTTGCTCCCGGGGAGAATCGGCGAGTCGTTGAGCTGCTGCGTCTCGAACCACGTGGTGCGGATGAAGAGGCGGTCGTCGCCGAGCACATCGAACATCACGCCGAAGTCGCGGCCGCGGCCTTCGGTGGGCTCGGGCACCTCACCGTTCGGGAGCACCGTGCGGTCGAAGCGCGGTTGGCCGTTGTTGCGCGACAGATTGTAGAAGAGCGAGAGGCGCTTGGTCGCGTGGAGCACACCGCCGGCGGTAAACGTCGTGGGCTCGTAGCGGTGGCGCACATGGTTGCCGTCAAAATACCACTCGCCGGCAGCGATGAGCTTCGAGGTCACGCGCGGGTCATTGGGATCGGTGACGCGCTGCTCTTGCGCGTTCTTGAACTTGATGGTGTCGCGGCGCGCGCCGACCGTGGTGACGAGGCGGTCTTTCTGAAAGAAACTCTGCGCGGCGAACATGAAGCTCGTGATGTCCTTCACCGTTTGCGTGTTCGCCCGCGCGCGGGACGCATAGGTGCTCGTGTAGGTGCGGCCGTTGTAAACGAAGGGCGCAACGGGCAGCGTGGGGTCGGCACCGTAGTAGGTGGTATAGTCGCCGTCGGTGATGTAATTGCGGCGCGTGAGTTGATTCTGCGCGTTCTCGGCCGTCGTGGCATTGACGATCGGGATGTTCCGATCGTCCACGAGGATCTCGTCGCGCCAACGGCGGAGGCGATCTTGCGTGGAGGCCTCGGCGAGCACGGCGACGCGATGGCGGCCGAACCAGCGGCGGGACTGACCGAAATCGCCGGCCAAGCTGAGGCGGAAGATTTCGTTGGTCGTTTTGATGCAGTCCTTGAACCACACGGATTCGAAGTAGAGGCGGCCGACGAAGGGATTCGGAATCGTGCCCGTAGCACCGTCGGGGCGCGGCAGCGTGGGATTGGGATCGGCGCGGAGATTGGCACCCCCAATTGCCATGCCGTGGGCCTCGACGTCGGCGGTATTGCGGAAATAGGCGAGCTCGGCGAAGAGGCTCAACGGGAGGCGCTGTTGCACGGTAATCTGCCGGGTATCGAAGGTCTGGTGACGCGTGCCGCCCGGGCCCGTGAGATCGTAGTTGTAGGGCGAAACGGACGGCGGCAGCAGCGTCTCGACGCCGAAGCGGTTAACGGTCTGGAACTCACCACGGTAGTTGTAGATTGTGCGATTTTGATCGGCGAAGGTGAAGCGCTGGTTCGTGGAGCTGAGGCGGTTGAGTCCCGCGAGCGCGACGGTGCCGTCGGTGAGCGGCTTGCCGGCGTCCTGCCACGCGGTGATTTGGTCCTGGCCGTTCCAGCCGAGGGTGAGGTTGTTGTCCATGCGCCCCTTCTCGTAGGAGACGTGGACAGTGGTGGACTTGAACGGCTGATACGCCGCCGCGACGGTCCAGCGGGCCTGGTCGTTAAAGTCCCAGTGGCGCCAGCCTTGGGAATCCTGATAAAGGCCGAGCAGACGCACCGAGAGTTTCTTCGAGATGAGCACCCGATTGTAGTCGGCCTCGTAACGCTCGTAGCTCCACGAGCCGAACATCGACTTGAGCGTGGTGCGGGTGCGTGAGAGGTTGGCCTTCTTGCCGCTGAGGGAGACGAGGCCGCCGGCCTGGCCGAGGCCGAAGAGGATGGAGTTGGGCCCACTCGCGACCTCGGCACGCTCGACGTTGTAGAGATCGACGGGGACGCTCGACTCGACGAAATCGCGTGAGGCACCGGCGGGCGAGCCGCGCATCCGGAAATTGAAATCGTTGCCGTCGGCCCCGCGGCCGGAGGGGTTGTTAAAGCCCGCGTTGGAGTCCTCGACGTCGATCTCGATGTTGGTCGCGTGCGCGAGCATCTCCTCGAGATTGGTCGCGGCGATGTCGGCGAGAAACTCGGGCGTGAATGCGGAGACGGCCGCGGGCGTGTCCTTGAGCCGGGAGTTGAGGCGCGAACCGCTCGTGGTATTGCCGGCTTGGTAACCGGAGTCGTCCTCGGCGCGCACTTCGAAGAGCGAAAGCTCGACGGGCGTGGAATTTTCCGCGCGCGGCGCGGGCGCAGGTGCAGGAGCAGCGGTTATAGGCGCTATCTGCGCCCGAGAGGTGATGGAAAAAACAGCGAGCAAACTCGCGATTACAGCGAGGCACGCTCGGGGCAACAAACCGAATCTTGGCTGGTTCATGGTAGGAGGAGTTGGTGGTGCAACGTGAGAGGCCGGGCGGAGACACTCCACCGCGAGGAATAAGACCCAAGGGCCGCGTCCCGCGCAAGACTCCAGGCCGCGCTTTCGCCTTTAAGACGTCGGTGCGTTGCGCTCCATCGGCTCCCAGTCGAGCGGCGAGCCTTGCAGCGCCCGGTTGATCTCCGCGAGCAACGCGCTCAACACCGTCGTCGTCGCCAGCGCGATCGCGAGCCGGAGCCACCTCGCGCCTTGCCGCGCACGCCACAACCCTGTCCACTCCGAGCTACACATGGATGCCCACGCCCGAGCCCGCGAACTCATCGATGCCGCCCACGCCGCCGACCCGGCCCGTACCTCCGACGGCTGCGCCGCCGAGCTCGTTTACGGCGAACGCGTCGAGATATGGGTCGCGCGCCTGGTCCCCGACGCGTCGCCCGCACTCCTTCTCGCCGCACGCAGCCAACATCTCGAACGTTGGCTCACCCCGCGCGCCACGTTTCCCGAGGGCAAAGTCGGCTATCTCACCTGGCGCCGCTCGCTTTACGTGAAACAGGCCGACCGCGCCCGCGCCCTCCTGCTCGAGGCCGGCGTCGCCTCGTTCGAAGCGAACGACGTCGCCACCTGGGTTTCGAAAACCGGCCTAAAAACCAATCCCGGCACGCAAGCCCTCGAAGATGCCGCCGTGCTCGTGTTCTTGGAAAACGAAATCGGCGCCTTCGCCGCCCAACACGCCGATTACCCGCGCGAAAAATTCGTCGATATTCTCCGAAAGACTTGGCGCAAACTCAGCCCCGCCGCGCAACAGGTCGCACGCACGCTCGAACTCCCGCCCGCCATCGCCGCCCTCGTGCGCGACGCGCTCGCGAGTTCCTGAGCTCCCTTTTAGTTCATCCCTCGCCAGTACGAGCGCGGCCCACTTGACCATGCCATGTCCGCGCACGAGCGTGCGCTCGGTTTTCGATTGTCACGAATCCCTGACTATTTCGTCATGCACCCCTTGCAGTCGACAATGGCTGCTTTATCTTCCGAATGGCCTTTCAAGATTGTCCCCACTGTCCACCACCCACACCACCCGAAGACCGGCGCAGTTTCCTCACGAAAGCCGCCGCCATCATCATCGGCGGCGCGCTCGCCATCACGGCGCCCATCGCTGGCCTGTTTGTTTTCCTCGATCCGTTGCGCCGCAAATCTGACAGCGGCGGTGCCGTTCTCGTCGCCTCCCTCAACGCCCTTCCGGAAAACGGTGAGCCGCGAAAATTTTCTGTTTTGGCCACCCGCGTCGACGCGTGGAACCGCTCGCCCAACGTTCCCATCGGCGCCGTCTATCTCCAGCGCGTCGGCGACAAGGTCCGCGCCCTCAACGTCGTCTGCCCTCATGCCGGTTGCTTCGTCGACTATCGCGGTGCGAAAAATCATTTCTTCTGCCCCTGCCACAACAGCAGCTTCGCCCTCGATGGCCAAGTGCAGGACCCCAAAAGCCCCAGCCCGCGCGGCTTGGACAATCTGGTCGTGGAAATCCGCAACGGCACCGAAGTCTGGGTGAAATTCCAGAACTTCCGCGCCGGCACTCACGACAAAATTCCCGTCTGACCCTCCGCTCATGAAAGCCTTCTTCGACTGGGCGGACCAACGCACCGGCTACAAAAAACTCGTTCACGAGACACTTTACGAAAACGTCCCCGGCGGCGCGCGTTGGCGTTACGTCTGGGGCAGCACTCTCGCGTTTTGCTTTAGCATCCAAGTCATCACCGGCCTCGCCCTTTGGGTCGCCTACAGCGCCGGTTCGCAGACGGCGTGGGAAAGTGTTTACTATATCCAACACGAGATGTGGGGCGGCTGGTTTCTCCGCGGCCTCCACCACTACACCGCACAGGCGATGACCGTGCTGCTCGTGTTTCACCTCATGCAGGTGGTGATCGACGGCGCCTACAAGGCCCCGCGCGAAATTAACTTTTGGAGCGGCGTTGTCTTGCTGCTCCTCGTGCTCGCGCTCTCGCTCACCGGTTACCTGCTGCCGTGGGATCAAAAGGGATTCTGGGCCACCAAGGTCGCCACGAGCATCGCTGCCATCACGCCGTTCATCGGGCCCGAACTCCAAAAACTAATCGTCGGTGGCAGTGACTACGGCCACCACACCCTCACGCGCTTCTTCGCCCTGCACGCGGGCATCATCCCCGGTGCCATGGTCGCCTTCATCGTCGCGCATATTTATCTGTTCCGTCGCCACGGGCTCACGCCCAAGGAGCCCCGCCGCCGGCCCGACGCCGCCTTCTGGCCCGACCAAGTGCTGCGCGACGCCGTCGCCTGCCTCGCCGTACTCCTCGTCGTCGTCTTCTTCATCATCCGCTACCGCGGCGCCGAGCTCGGCGCACCGGCCGATGCCTCCGAACAATTCTCCGCCGCGCGGCCCGAGTGGTATTTTCTCTTCCTCTTCCAGCTGCTGAAATATTTTCCCGGCGGCACGGAAATCTGGGGTGCGATCATCATCCCTGCGCTGCTCATGGGCGTGCTCGTCGCCATGCCTTTCGTCGGCAATTGGAAACTCGGCCACCGCTTCAACGTCGGTTTCCTTTGGGCCATGCTCGCCGGCGTCGGTCTCCTCACCTACCTCGCCCGCACCGAAGACGCCGCTAGTCCCGAGTTTATTCTCGCCGTCCAATCCGCCGAGCGCGACGCCGCGCGCGTGATCGTGCTCGCCCAATCGCCCGACGGCATCCCCACCGCCGGCGCCGTCACCCTCCTGCGCAACGACGCACTCACGCAGGGTCCCAAGCTCTTCGCCAAAAACTGCGCGAGCTGTCACCGCTACGACGGCCACGACGGCCTCGGCAGCCAGCCCAAGGACAAGATCTCCGCTTCCGACCTGAAGGGTTTTGCGAGCCGCGAATGGATCGCCGGCCTGCTCGATCCGGCCCGCGTCGACAGCCTGCATTATTTCGGTGGCTCTAAGCAAAAGACCGGAAAAATGGTGAAGTTTGTGAAGGAAGATATCGCAGAATTCGACGCCGCGCAGAAAGCGCAGCTCCAAAAACTCATCGTCGGCCTCTCCGCCGAAGCCGGCCTAAAGGCGCAGTCTGCCGCCGACACCCGCGATGCCGTTGTGATCGCCGAGGGCCGCAAGCTCGTCTCAAGCACCGCGATGAATTGCACCGATTGCCACAAATTCCACACGGCGGGCACCGACGATCCCAGCGCCCCGGACCTCACCGGCTACGGCTCGCGCGAGTGGCTGCTCGCGTTTATCTCGGACCCCTCGCACGCGCGTTTCTACGGCGAACGCAACGACCGCATGCCCGCCTATGGCCCTGACAAAATTCTCACGGCCGCAGAAATCGGTCTCGTCACCGATTGGCTGCGTGGAGAGTGGTATGAGCCAAAGGCCGACCCGCTCCCCAACCTGATCCCGCCTCCTCGGCGGGCTTCGCCAAAGTAAGGCGACAGTCATGCTCCGGCCGCCTGCAACGTTCGCCACCGCACGCCTCGGCGCGCGCTTGCCCACGGCGGATGACGCCCCGGCGGTGTTCGCCTCCTATGCGAACGACCCCGAGGTCACGCGTTACCTCGCGTGGAGGGCCTATGAACGCGTTGAACCACTCGCTGCTTGTCTGCGCGAGGCCGCCGCCAACTGGGAACAACGCGACGCCCACCTTCCTCGCACCTGGCTCCTCTGCTTGAAAGGCACCGCGACGCCCATCGGCTCCATCGGCGTGACGCTCGAAGGCAACGGCCACGCGATGTTTGGCTACGTGCTAGCAAAAAAATTCTGGGGCCGCGGCATGGCGGCGGAAGTCCTCACCTACCTCGTCGATTGGGCGCTGGCGCAACCCTCGCTCTACCGCGCCTACGCATATTGCGACGTAGAGAATCTCACCTCCGCGCGCGTTATGGAAAAAGCCGGCATGTTGCGCGAGGGTATTTTGCGTCGCTGGCACGTGGCCCCGACGCTCGGCCCCGAACCGCGCGACTGCATCGTGTGCGCGAAGGTGAGGTAAAGAGGCAGGACTTCGTCTTTTCCCGCGGAAGATTTCCGCACTTTGCGGCGGACTGCCAGTGGCGGACTGACGTTCGCCCAAGTCCACCCTACTTTATTTTCACCGGCCGGCCCGTCTTCAGCGATTTCAACGCCGCCTCGGCGAGCACGATCGCCATGCGACCATCTTCGACACCCACGGGCATCGCATTTTTGTTGATCACGGCATCGACGAAGGCCGCGAGCTCGGCCCGATAGGCTTCGGCGTAGCGCTCAAGGAAAAAATACATGGGCTTGTCCGCGCTCACGTTGGCACCGTCGGCGAGTTCGACCGTAGTCGGCGTACGGTTGCCAGCGAGCAGACGGCCTTGGGAGCCGTGCACTTCGAGGCGTTGATCATAACCGTAGGCGGCGCGGCGGCTATTGTTGATGTGCGCCTGTCGCCCGGACGCGGTTTTCATGAGCACCATCACGGTGTCGGTGTCTCCGACTTTACCGACCGCCGGATCGACCAAGCAACTGCCATAGGCGAAGACCTCGACCGGATCCTCGCCGAGGAGCCAGCGCGCCATATCGAAATCGTGGATCGTCATGTCGCGGAATTGCCCGCCAGAAACTTTGATGTAGCTGATCGGTGGCAGGCCCGGGTCGCGACTCGTCACAATCACCTGCTCGACGTTGCCAATGTCCCCACGCGTGATGCGCGCTTGGAGCGCGGCAAAACTTGGATCAAAGCGGCGGTTGAACGCGACGAACATCGGGACCTTCGCCTTTTTTACGGCAGCGAGACACTGGTCAACGCGCTTCAACGACAGATCGATGGGCTTCTCGCAAAAGATCGCTTTGCCCGCACGCGCGGCGGCGATGATCAGCTCCGCATGCGTGTCCGTGGACGAGGCGATGATGACGGCATCGATCTGCGGATCGGCGAGCGCGGTGGCCACATCGGCGACTTGCGCGCCGTGTTTCGCGGCGAGAGCTGCAGCCGCGGCGGAATTTACATCGACGATGGTGCGGAGCTGGGTCGCACCGGTCGACGCGAGATTGGCAGCGTGAATGATGCCGATCCGACCGGCACCGAATTGAGCGAAGCGAAGCATGGGAATGGAGAAGGAAGGAAAACGAGGAGGGGGAGCGAGTGGGAGAAGGAGAGACCGTGCGAGGATCGCAGAAAGCTTGCCCAGAGTTCAGCGTAAATAAAACGGCGAACGATTATTCGGGCCAAACACGGCGGACGCGATGCGTCGGAGTGGGCGGCTCGCCAGAGCGGCGGTTTCCCAATCGCCGATGGTGCGAGCTCGCCTAAGGCGCTTGGGAAAGCGCCCCTCCGCGCCGCATCATGGTCCAGCCAACACGTGCTCCATCGGTTTGCCGTCGGCCGTTGGCAACGCAACGTCGAGCAGGTGCGCAATCGTTGGGGCGACATCGAGATTGCGCACCCGTTCGAGTTTCACGCGGCGCCGCATGCCCGCCCCTTGCGCGATGAAGATACCATCGAGCTCCGGATCCGCTTGAATTGTAGCCGTGCGAACCGCCATCGTTGACCGAGGGGCCGACGATAGCGTCGCCGGTCGCCGCGACGCTGAAGGAGTAGCCGGCTTTCGGGTAGAGGATGAGTTCGCCCAGGCCCTGGTTTTCCTCGGGGGTCGGCATCCCGTACGCGTGCGCCTCCAGTCGCGGCGTCGATCACTTGGGCGACGCCCTCGGTCGCGGCGAAGAGTTCCTTCAGCTTCGGCACAAGTTCAGCGCGCTTCGCCGGATCAGTGACGTAGATCATCGCGATGCCACCCTGCGTGCCGGCGAAGGCGTCGCACTGCGGGATGGTCGCGCCAGCGGTGCGGAGGTGGCCGGCCTTTTTTGGCGCGACGTTGGCGCAGAGAAATTTTTCCACCTTTTTGAAACCGTGGTCGGTCGTCACCAAAATGCTCGTCTGCGCGCGGCGGCCGCTGGCATCTATGGCTTTCACGAGCATGCCCACAAATTGATCGGCCAGCGAGCGCTGTGCGGCTTTCGGCCGAGCCGGGGCCGTAACGGTGGTGCTGCCCGTCGGTGTTGAGCGGGTGAAACATCAGCGGGTTCGGCCGGTGCTGCGTGAACACGAAGCTCGCCGCACGCGTCCACAATTCATCGCGCTCAGCGGCATTCAGACGTTTCGGTGGCTCGACGTGAGTGCTGACGACGGGCTTTTTCTCGGCGAAAGCGAGGATTTCTTTTCCGGTGACGACGCCGGCGGCCACCATCTCGCGCGGGAGCACGGCAGTCGGATCGACGATCTCGGCGAAGCTCCAGTTAATCGTGCCGGGGCGCGTGATCGCGACCCAGTCAATCTCGGCCGTCGTGAGGCCGGCGTGAAACGCGGCGTCGTAGACGGTGGGCACACGCACGAGCTTCGCCTTGTCGGCCCACGGCTCGATGGTGTTGGGCTTGCCGGGGACGCCACGCACGAAAAGGCCGTTGTACAGCACGCCGTGCTTCTGCGGGTAAACGCCCGTCACGAGCGTCGTGTGATTGGGCCAGGTAATCGCGGGATTCGCGATGGTCATTGCATCCGCGACGACGCCTTCGGCGGCGAGACGGCGAAGATTGGGCAACGCGAGGGTCTGGTCGCGCCAAAGATAGGCGGGGAAACCGTCGAGGGAGATGAGGACGACGTGGCGGTCTTTATTGACCGCCAGGACGTCAACGGGCGCGGCGGCGGCGAGGAGCGCCTAGGCAAGGCGGCGGAACAGAGGCGATTTCATGCGAGTGAGACCAGCGAAACGCGTGGCGCAGACCGAAGCAACGCTCGCCACGGAAGATTTCCGCGGGCACCCACGGAGCGTACCCGCCCACGCACCGTTTTCACGGCGTATTCACTATTTCTTCACTTGCGCTTCATGGGGCCGGGGCAGGAGGTTGAGGATGAATCGCTCCCCTGAAGCGTTCAGGAGACATCGGGTCCGACGGAGGGGCGCTTTCCAAGCACCCGGCTCGCCGCCGCCGCAGCGGCGATTGGGTTACCGCCGTTCCGTCAAAAACACGGCGCCAGGAGTGTCGCCGGTCCGACGGACGCGCGACCTCTGCGGAGCCCGACAAATCTGAGCGATGCGCCCACGTGCACGACGGCCGTGCCAATCCGCTTGCCGTCGCCGCAAATATCGCGGCAATTCTCCGCTCAGTCGCGCCCGCAATCCGTGGGCCTCCTCCGTCCTCCAAGCCCCCCCGCCATGCTGTGCCTGAGCCGCTCCCTTCGCCGCAAAATTTTCGTCACGGTCGGTATTATCCTCACTGCTTCGCTCGCCGCCCAACCCGCCGCGCCCCGCCCACTCACTCACGAAGATTTCGACACGTGGCGCAGCATCGGCGCGCCGCTCCTTTCGCGCGACGGCCAGTGGCTCGCGTATGCGTTCATGCCCCCGGACGCCGACGGCGAGATCATCGCCAAGGAGCTTGCCACCGGCCGCGAGCTGCGCGTGCCGGTCGGCTCGCTCCCTCCACCCACGGCCACTACCGGTGAGGAAAATCCCAACCCCGAGGCTCCCCTCGCCGCGCGCACCATCCGCCTCGTCCTGACGAGCGACAGCCGCTTCCTCATCACCAACACCCACCCGCCAAAGGCCGACGTGCTCGCCGCCCGCAAGGCGAAGAAAAAACCCGAGGAAATGCCGAAGGACGGCCTCGCCATCGTCCAACTCGCCACCGGCGCGGTCACGCGGATCGACGATGTAAAGAGTTTCTCCGCCCCGACCAAAGGCGGCGCCTGGCTCGCCTATCTCAAGGGCGCAAAACCCGAAGAGAAAAAACCCGCCGACACCACGCCCACCGAGAAACCAGCCGTGGCCACCGTGCCCGACGATGATGACGCTGCGGACCAGCAGCGCGGCGGCTCCGCACGTGGCGGGGCCGGACGCGGCGGGGCCACGAACCCTGCGACAGCAGACGCCAAAGTTTATGGCACCGAGCTGATTTTGCGCGAACTCACCGCCGGCACCGAACGGTCATTGGCCAACGTCCTCGCGTATTCATTCGCCCACGACGGCAAGAACCTCCTCTACACCATCGCGTCGAAAACCGAGA
Source organism: Opitutaceae bacterium (assembly GCA_005799525.1). Classification (GTDB taxonomy): domain Bacteria; phylum Verrucomicrobiota; class Verrucomicrobiia; order Opitutales; family Opitutaceae; genus GAS368. Next base: position 18,872 of record SYGN01000092.1, read on the forward strand.
CGGAAAACGGCGCCTACGCCATCGTGCCGGGCAACCCCGCGACGCCCGTCGCCTTGCTCGCGGGCAAGGGCAAATACACCCTGCTCACATGGGATCGTGAGCAGACTCAGGTCGCGTTTCTCAGCAATCGTGACGACGCGGCCGCGAAAATGCCCCGCTCCAAACTCTACCTGTGGCCGCGCGGCGCCAATGCGGCCGTCGAAACGGTCACGGCCGGCACGCCCGGCTTCCCCGCCGATCGCGCGGTGAGCGACAAAGCCGCGCCGGCGTTTTCACGTGATGGGAAGAAACTCTACGTCGGGGCCGGCACTCCACCCAAGCCTCCCCGCCCCCCGGCAGAAGCCCCAGCCGATGATGAAAAGGTGACCGCCGACCTCTGGCGTTGGAACGACGACCACGTGCAGCCGATCCAAAAAGTCCGCGCCACCCAGGACCGCAATCGCACCTATCGCGGCGTCCTCGACCTCGCGAGCAATCGTTACACCCAGCTCGCCGACCCCACCCTCGCGCTGGTCTCCCTCAGCGACGACGGCACTCGCGCCCTCGGCCAAGACGACCGTGCCTACCGCCGCATGGGTGATTATGACGGTCGCTATTCCGACGCCTATCTGGTCGACGCCGCGACCGGTGCACGCCGCGAAGTGTTGAAAAAATTCCGCGGCCCGCCGCCGCAATGGTCGCCCGACGGCAAGTGGGCCGCCTACTACACGGACAAGCACTGGCACGTCGTCGACACCGCGACCGGCGCGACGCGCAACCTCACTGCGAAACTAAAACCTGCGTTTTGGAACGAGCAGGACGACCGGCCCGAACCCCCGTCCGCCTACGGCACCGCCGGCTGGACGAAGGACAGCGCCGCCTTCGTTGCCTACGACCGCTTCGACACGTGGCAACTCTTTGCCGACGGTCGCGCCCCGAAGAATCTCACCGTCGGTCAAGGACGCGCCACTCAAACCGCTCTGCGGGTCCAGCGGATTGAGCCGGTCGAGGAAGATGACGATGCGCGCGGCATCGATTCCACGAAGCCGCTCTACCTGCGCGGTGAAAGCGAGGAGACCCGCGCGAGCGGTTTCTTCCGCACGACCTTCACCGCGACGTCTGCACCCGAGCGGCTGGTCTGGGGTAACAAGAGCTACCGTTATCTCGGCCGCGCCCAGAATGCCGATGTGCTGCTCGTGAGCGCGTCACGCTTCGACGAATTTCCCGATGTGCAGGTGACCGACTCGTCGTTCGCCACGCTCACCAAGGCGACAGACGGCGGAGCCCAGCTCGCAAAGTTTGCCTGGGGCCGCAGCGAATTGGTTTCGTTCCGAAGCAGCGACCGGGTGCCGCTCCAGGCCGCGCTCTACAAGCCGGCGAATTTCGATCCGCAGAAAAAATACCCGATGATCGTCTACATTTACGAACGGCTCTCGCAGGGCGTGCACGGTTTCGTCAACCCCACACCGGGCACGAGCATCAACGTTTCTTTTTACACGAGCAACGGCTACGTCGTCCTCACGCCCGACATCGTCTACCAAACCGGCGAGCCTGGCCAAAGTGCGCTGCGCTGCGTGTTGCCCGCGATCGCTGCCGTCGTGAAACTGGGCTTCGTCGACGAGCAAGCCATCGGCATTCAGGGCCACTCGTGGGGCGGATACCAAATCGCCTACATGGTCACGCAGACGAATCGGTTTCGCTGTGCGGAAGCGGGAGCGCCCGTCGGCAACATGACGAGCGCCTACTCCGGCATCCGCTGGGGCACCGGGCTGCCGCGGCAGTTCCAATATGAGCAGACGCAGAGCCGTATCGGAAAAAAACTCACGGACGCGCCGCAGACCTACCTCGACAACTCGCCCGTTTTCCACGTCGCGAAGGTGCAGACGCCGCTCCTTATTTTGCACAACGACGGCGACGACGCCGTTCCGTGGTATCAGGGCATCGAGCTGTTCCTCGCGCTGCGCCGCCTCGAAAAAGCCGCGTGGCTCTTCAACTACAACGGGCAGGCCCACGGCCTGCGCCGGCGCGCCGACCAAAAAGACTGGGCGAAACGCATGCACCAGTTTTTCGACCACTTCCTCAAAGGTACCCCTGCCCCCGAATGGATGGAAAAAGGCATTCCGTATATCGAGCGCGACGAGGAGAAGGTGAAGTTCAACAGGAAGGCGCCGTAGTCGTAGCCCTCATCAGACGCTACCCCGGGGAGGGAGGAGGCACCTGCGTTGTGTCTGGAAGCGAATCCAACCCGGATTTATCGGCGGATGAGTACATACCCATGATTACGATACGCATGCTTGCGCGATGAAAGGAAGTGATTCGCCCTTTTACTTTGCGGGAGTGGCGACCGATTTGAGCAACGTATTCTCCGCCCGCAATTCGGCGATCTGCTTGGTCATAACCTCAGACTTGGTGATGAAGTCACCGGTGACGATCTTGAACTCAGAAACCGATAACCCGGCAGCGGAGAGCGCGGCCGTAGTTTTTTCCGAAAGCGCCACATACTCCTTCCTGCTGATCTCCTGCTGAGTCTGGATGGACTGCTCAAGCTCGACGATCTTCGCCCCCCGACCCCTGGACTCTTTGACGACGTTGAGGTAAGCGACGACCGTGCCGCTGAGCGCCAACAGCGAAATGACTAGGGAGATGGCGAGGGCTAGATTTCTAGGGTCCCGCTGGGCAGCCGCAGCATCACTTGCCGCCTGCGTGGCTACCGTGGCCACGGGTTCCGGCCTGGATTTTACCGTCTCGATCATGGCCGACGCCAACTGCAAGTCGGCCTTCAGGGTCAATCCCGAGGCATCCAACAGGACTGATTTCGCCGCATTCGGTTTGGCAAGGGCCTGGCCAATCACGCGGACCAGACATTTGTCGGACTCGTGTTCGATGTGATTAGAGGTCAGGATTTGATCGACGGTCTTCATGAGGAAACTCCAATTTTTTTGAGTAGGACGCTGAGTTGGTCCGAAAAGTGAATAGCGCAATCCTCGGCCTCCATCCGGGGGCGGCGAGGGACATCGGTCCTTGCGGCCACTTGGCGAAATGTGAAGTTAGTCTCCCCCTGTTGCATAAAATCCGAAAGCGGGAGCCCGCGGTAGATCAGCGTCATATTTGGCAGAGACTCGACCAAAGCCGGTTCGATGGATGAGTAGTCCGAACCCGCCCGCAGGTTTTTTACGAGGGCCACGTCGCCGAATTTTTTGAGGAGAGCCGTATTCGTGTTCACGAATTTTGCGGCCCCTGAGTCGCCGGCTTGAACCGGAACAAAGGACACGAAGCGATACTGGGCGTCACGAAACGGCTTCAGTCCTCGCTGATCCAGCCCCCAAAGCATGAGGGACTGGAAGGCGGAGGCGCCGCAATCGACAATGACAATGCTCCCGGTTCCGTCGCTCTGATCGGATGGCAACAGCTTCCACAGGTCGTCGAGTCTGACCAACGATGGCTCAACCCGTCCACTGATCTCGTTTTTGGCGATGAGCGGGATCGTGGTGAGCTTTACCCCTGGAGCGTAGGAGTAGCCGTTTTGGGAGAATTCAACGTGCTGCTCGATTTCAACGAGATTGATCGTCCTTTCGGTCTTGCCGAATTCCTCAGCGAGCATGGCGGAGAAGAGAGATTTTCCAACGCCCCCCTTATCATTGCAGACGAGGACAAACAGGAGTTTGGGGAGATTCATCATAGGGGGACGGTTGCCAGAAGGGCTTCAAAACTCAGGTAATCGGGCCTCCTGCCCTCAGATTGGACTCAAATTTCGAAGGAGCGCTCGGCGCAACCGCGAGGTTCACTTTAGAGAGCAGGGCGCTACTTGCCGACGCCGAGTCGAAGAAGTCGTCGGGCTTAAAGGTGTGCGCCGGCTTTGGAGACGGGGCAGAAGCAGATATCTCGGAAGTAGGCTGCGGTGCTGAGAGCGCAGACGCGTCAGGACCCGACGAAGGCACCCCGCTCCCCTGCGCTACCCTACGCTTTTTAGGTTTCGGATCATTAGCATGGCCCATCAGCTTTTTGTAAAAAGGCATCAGTTTGTAGTCCCGACCGACGGGCTCAAATAGATGCCGCTCGACGGCGTTGAAATTCCCTTGGGCGATGTCGACCTGGAATTTGGCGATCACGGGAAGCGCCCTAGCGAGCAGCGTGTGGGTCATGCCAAATTGTCTGGCAATCGACCGCAGCGAATCGTTTTCCGTGCCGAGCGCGGTCAGAATTTGCGGACCATGAGTCTTGATGGCCATAAACATTTTCGCAGGAGCATTTGAGCCCTTCCGGTGTAATCGTGATGCTGGAATTGTCATTGAGGGAATTAATTGAAATAGGACGCGATCTGATCCGTGGTTCATTCCATTGAAAGTTTACAGTTCGGATGAGATTTTCAACATGTTAATGTGACTCGGAGGAGACTCCTATTAAGATGAAGAATTTGGAGTTTGGCTATCCATCCTAAAAGCGCGACAAGGAGACAAACCATTAATCCATTCCACCAAGCGCAACATGATATGAGACATGATTCATACCGACATGGACCGCCACACTCCTTTCCAACATTGGCCTATTCGCCTCTTCTAGCCCCGCCCTTCCCTGGGCACATTCAAGGATCAACTTGAAGAAAGATTTGATATAAGGAGTTCACGAAAACATTGAGCAGGGGACTTCCAACCAAGGATTTTTCTGGGACGCTCGTTGAGCATTTGCTGATAAGCGCTGAGTTGCTGATAAGAGAC
>SYGN01000093.1 GCA_005799525.1 Opitutaceae bacterium
AGCGAGGGTGGAGAGGAGGGAACGGGATTTCATCGGAGTGGAATCGATGGGATTGGAGGTGGCGGAGGTTTTTTTGGCGGACGGATTGGACGGAGATGGGGTCTTGGAATCAGGAGGCGGCGTCGCGTCGGTGACGGCGCGGTTGATCATCAGCGCACCGGTTTTTTCATCCCGCACAATCACGAGCGCGGTGTTGCGCACCATCCGGTCGAGCACTTCGCGGGCGGTGAAGTCGCCTTTCACCGCGTGGGTGGTGACGCCCTGGACCTTGGGCACGAGATAGACCACCTGCTCGCCGCTTTGCTCGACAAACTGGCGGAGCGTCGCAACCGCGTCGCCGCCCGGCAGATCATAGTGGCGCTTCGCGGCAGGCGCGGCTCCGCGCGTGCTCGCCACGAGCGCGGTCAAGGCGAGCAACAGCACGAGCAGGCGCAGCGGAGAGGCCGAGCGGGACAAGCGGATAAAGAAGGGGGTTACGGTTTGGGACACGCGTGACCGGTGTAGTCGGTCACTGATTCAGACGGACGAAGGTGGAGGGCAGGCTATGCGGAACGGAAAATTATTTCGTGCGGCGCAGCACGAGGCGCGCGGCGTCGGCGCGATCGACCGTCACATCGCCGCCGGATTCGAGGAGGCGCACGAAGGCTTCGACGTTTTCCGCGCGGAAGCTGCCGCCGACCGGCAGCGCGGTGAGCGAGGAATCGGTGTCGGCCAAGACGAGTTGCACGGCGTTGCGCCGGTTGAACTGGGCGACGACTTCGGCGAGCGGCGTATCGGAAAACACGAGACGCGGGCTCTGCCACGCGAGCGCGTCGCGCACGGCGGCGGGGGAGACGCGCTCGACGGCGGACTCACGAGCGGGGCCGACGACCAGGCGCTCGTTCGCGCTCAGGACTGTAGGACCGCCGCTGGTCGGCGCGCCGGTTTGAGGATTGCGTTCGCCGCGTGGCGGCACGGCGGCAAGCGCCGGCCCTACCTCGGACACGGCCACCTTGCCCTCGGTCACGAGCACCTCGACGTCGCGCGCGCTGAGGCGGACGTTGAAGGCGGTGCCGACCGCACGCACGGCGACGCCGCCGGCCTCGACGCAGAAGGGGCGCGCGGGATTCTTAGTCACGGTGAAATGCGCCTCGCCGCGCGCGAGACGCACGCGGCGCTCGGCGGCGGTGAAATGCACTTCGGCGGCGTAGTCGCCGTTGAGCTCAAGCACGGAGCCGTCGGCAAGCATCACGCGTTCGTAGCCGCCGACGGTCGTGGCATAGACGGCGTCGGGCGCAGATGTCGCCGCGGGGCGCAACGCCCACCAGCCCGCGGCCACGACCACGAGCGCGGCGGCGGCCAGCGCGGCCGCGCGGAGGGGCGCGGGGAAGGCGAAGATCCCTCCGCGCACCGGCCCAGCCAGCAGATCGCGATCAGGGTGGCACACGGCGGCGGGTCGGAAATCACGCAGCGGTTGCAGCGCCGTCCATGCACGTTCCAGCCGCGCGACCGCGGCTTCGTGCCGTGGATCGGCGGCGCGCCAGGCGGCGAATTTTCTTTCGTCTGAGGGCGAGAGGCCGGCATCGCGCTCGGCGAGCCACGCGGCGGCGCTGGCCGCGATGGACTCGCGCTCCGAGGGTCTCGCGTCGTCGGCTGAGCTGTCGTCGCTGGTTGGTCTCATGGTGCGTCCTCCGTCGTCGGCCGGCGCAACGTGCGCACGCCGCGCTCCTCGAAATAGTCCGCGCAACGCCGCATGCCTTTCGCGAGCTGCGCCTTCACGGTGTGCTCGGAGATGCGGAGCTCGGCGGCAATTTCCTTCTGCGCCATGCCGTAGAGCAGGCGCAGCGTGAGCACCTGTCGGCAGCGTTCCGGCAAACCGCGCACGGCGGCGGAGAGCATTTCAAGTTCCTGCTGCTTGTTCAGCGCCTCGGCGGCATCGGGCCGGTCCTCGGCGCCGGCGAGCGCGGCGAGATTAGCCACGCCGTCGATGGCGACGACGCGGCGGCGGCGGAAGAGATCGAGCGCGGCATTGCGCGCCGTCGTGAAAAGAAACGCCTTGGCGTAGCCGACGCCGGGCCCCGACTCCCGCGCCCGGATCAGGCGCGCGTAGGATTCCTGCACGAGGTCGTCGATGTCGGGCAAAGAGGGAAACACGCCACGGAGATAGCGCCTCAGCGAGGATTCGTGCGGCTGCACTTCCTCGGCAAACCAGCGGCCGGACTCGGATGGGGGGGTGCTCACGGGGTGGGGCGGAATGATCTGCTTCAAAAACGGATGTCACTCGCGCGGAGTCGAGCCCGATGTCGTCGGGAAAAAATATTCCCGCGACGCCGTAGCCCGCCGCTGCAGGATGTCCGTCTTAGCAAATGACCGAGGTTCGGCTCCGACATCGGGCTACGAGGGCCGCAAAGGACGGCGGGAAAATTCCCCCTTCGGCAGGCCATCCCGCGCCACTACGTTAAAACCGCCCGCGGATGCCGGCGGTCCAGACCGCGCCGAAGTTGTCCTTGTAGGCGATGGTGCCGGGGGCGTTGAAGTAGGACTCGAGGGCTTGGTTGAAGACGTTGCGGCAACTGAAGGTGAGTTCGTAGGTGCGGTTGAGTTTCACGCCGCCGCTGAAGTCGAACATCAGACGCTCGCGTTCCCATTGCGTGCGCGCGGCGGTGATCGAGGTGAGGCGGGCGGCGGTCCACGTGAAGCGGAGCTGGGAGTTGAAGCGATGGTTGCCGAAGCGCAGGCCGCCGTTGGCCGATTTCGACACGGTGTCCACAATCTGGATATTCGGCACAGTGTGAGATGGAGCCGAAGACGCTGAAGCCGCGCCAGAAGCCGGGGAGAAAGGTGAGCTGCTGGCTGTAATCAGCGTCGATGCCCTTGATGCGGCGGGTGTCGGTGGCGTTGGCGGCGCGGAAGAACGAGTAGCCGGTGTATTCGGTGTCGTCGGCGTAACCGGCTTCGTCGGCGGTGACGGGCGAACTGATCGTGCCCATGTTTTCCACGACCAGTTTGAAAGGCGGAGACGGTGATCGTGCCGGCGGGCTCGATGTAATACTGCGCGCTCACGAAAAATTTGTCGGAGGTCTCGGGCTTGAGATTGGGGTTGGGGAGGGTGACGCGCTGCGTCGTGTCGTTGACGGCGATGACGCCGGCGAGGCTGTCGTAGTTGGGGCGGCCGATGGACTGGCTGGCGGCGACTTGGAAAACAAGATTGCGCGAGAAGGAGTATTTCGCGCCGCCGCTGAGGAAGAGGTTGTCGTAGCTGCCGTAGGTGGAGGGGCGCACGCCGTTGCGATATTGGTGGACGACGTAGGGGATCGTGGCGGCGGTGAAGCCGGCGGCGCGGACGACGGCGGCGGGCAAAATATCAAAGGTGCGGCCGACGGTGCGCGTGCGCTCGTAGCGAGCACCGGGATTGAAACGGAGCTGGTTCCAGTGGGTGTTGGCCTCAGCGTAGCCGGCATCAATCTGCTCTTTCACGGAGCGCGGCGTGGTGAACGCGTTGGTGAAGTTTCCGACGGTGTTGGGGATGAACTGCTCGGGATTGGTGCGAAAAAGCGAGGCCATGGCGATGGTGTTGGGCCACGGGAAATTCTGCTGGGTGACGTTGCCGCCGCGCTTGGAGTCGTAGGGGTGGCGGGACTCGTCGATGACGAGGGTTGTCGGGTCGTTCTGGATACCGCGCGGACCGACGAAGGTCCAGTTCTGCGTACCGCCTCACGTGATATCGAAGGTCGTGAGGCGGGATTTTACACTGGTGAGGACCTGCACGGGGAGGCCGGCGACGTTGAAGGTTTTCTTCGCGTCGAGGTTGCGGGAGAACACTTGGCTGTGGCCGCCGCGGGCGGTGCTGACCATGTTGTTGGCATTGGGGTCATCGCGACCCAGTTGGCGATGTCGCCCCAGGACGGCCGGAGAGCTGCGTCACGGTCCACTCGGTGGAGTCGGTAGTGGTGCGCTCCGCCACCCAACTCATGCGCGTGAGGCTGAGCGTGGACGTCTGAAAATAGCCGTCGCGCAAATCCTCGTAGTGGGTGCGGCTGCGCGAGTAGCCGCCGCCGGCGGTGAGGGTGAGGTCGCCGCGGGTGTACTCGAGCTTGCCGACGTAGGTGAGCGTGGCGTTGCGTTTGTTGCGGTGGTTGCTGGAGACGTTGAGGCGCGGGTTGGCGTTGGCGGTGGAGTTGGCGATGATTTTCGTGAGCGTGGAAGCTGGATCGATCTGCGCGATATTCGCGGTCAAGAGAAGATTGCGGGCGTAAAATTCGTCGCTGAGGTGCGAGCCGGTGACGCGTAATGAAGCGATGAGGCGCGGCGTGATTTTGTAGTCGAAGGTGGCGCCGAGGGAGGCGCACTCGATGACCTTCGGCGCATCTTTGAACGTGAGACCGGTGATGCGTGGACCGGTGGCGACGTTGGAGAAATCAAAGGCGTGGGTGATTTGCTCCTGTTCGCCATACATGGTGGAGCCGCCGACGTTGAGCTGGACGCCGAGTCTGCCGCCAAAGACGTCGGCGTAGCTGAAATTGCCTCCGGGAAACACGACGCGGCGGAGTTCGTTGGTCGGCGAGGGAACGCGGCGGAGCGTCATCTGATTCTCGTTGGCGGTGAGAGAAAACTAGGCGGTGATTTCGCGGCCCTTGCGGTCGAAGGCGCTCTTGCTGCGGAAATTGATGGCGCCGGCGGGCGAGTCGGCGTCCATGCGGGCGGTGGGCGTCTTGTTCACCTCGATGGCCTCGACGCTGTTGATGGACGACTGCTCGAATTCGAACTGGCGTGAGTCACCGCCGAACGCCGCGTCCTGCGCGCTGGCCATGCGCATGCCATCGACGCTGACGCCGACGTATTTCGGATCAAGGCCACCGATGCGGACGGCGGGGGCGTCGGATCGATTATAGTCGATCACGACGGCGGGGAGATACTTGATGAACTCGCCGACATTGCCGCCGGTGATGTCGCCGAAGATGTCGGCGGCGATGACGTTCTTCACGTTGAGTGCGGCGCGTTGTTCCATGATGGCCTTGGCGTTGCCCTCGCGCTCGGTGGAGACGATGAACTCTGTGAGTTTAATCGGACCGGCGGGGCTGCCGGGGGCGGTCGTGGAGGGACTCGCGGCGGGGCGCGAGCCGGTGGCGACGAGTTCGAAATCGCGCGTGGCGATGGTGCCGGGCGAGACGTTGACGCGGGCGGTGGCGGAGTCGTAGCCGGTATAGGAGACCGTGACGTCGCGGGGACCGGCGGGGACCTGGGTCAACGTGTAGAAACCGTCGTCACCAGTGAAGGTCGCGAGGCGGGTGCCAGGGATGGTGACCTCGACGTTCCGCAGGTATTTCTGGGTGACTGGACTGAGCACGCGGCCTTGATGGTGCCGGTGGCGGTAGTGGTGGTGGCAACTGAGTCGGCGGCGCGGACGGCTGGCGCGGCGCTGAGCACGACAGCGAGCGCGAAGTGCAAGGTGGCGCGGAGCACTCGGGGAGGGGAAAGGAAGGACATCAAGGGTTGGGTGTGGGTCGGCACGAGAAGCCCAAATAACCTGGGCAAAAAAAGACGGCGGGGTGCAAGTTTGCGCAACGGACGAACGACTAGCCGCGAGCGGGAGGAGCGAACAGTGAGTGCGAACAAGAAAAACATTTGCGGATGGTTCCTCTTCTGAATGCTCTCGTATTTCCTTAATGACAGGCGCTCCGTTCGAACTTGCCCGCCGACAATTTCTCGGCCGGATGACCACTGGTCTTGCCGGTGTCGCCCTCGCGCGGCTGCTGCGCGCGGATCTGCTCGGGGCGGCGGGCGGCGGGGTGTTGCCGCATTTTCCGGCAAAGGCGAAACGGGTTTTGCAGATCTTCTGTCCGGGTGGCGCGTCGCATGTGGATCTGTGGGATCACAAGCCGATGTTGGAGAAATTCCATGGCACGCCACTGCCGGGCGGCGACGCGGAGGTGACGTTTCAAGGCAAGAACGGGAATCTCATGCGGTCGCCGTGGGACTTCGCGCCGGCGGGGCGCAGCGGAAAAATGATTTCGACGCTCCTGCCGCACATGGCGCGGCACGTGGACGACATGGCCTTCGTGCACTCGATGACGTCGCGCTCGAATACGCACGGCCCCGGCTGCATCGCGATGAACACGGGTTTTGCGCGCGAGGGCTTCCCGAGCGCTGGGGCGTGGATCAGTCACGGTCTGGGCACTCTCAACGAAAACCTGCCCACGTTTGTCGCGTTGCAGGACATCCGTGGGGAGCCGCCGAACGGCAAGGCGAACTGGGGCAACGGATTTTTGCCGGCGCAGCATCAGGCCGTGGTGCTCGCCGCGCACCAACCGCTGCGGAACCTCGCGCGACCCGGGAATATTTCCGAGGCGGAGGAAGCGGCGACGCGGGCGTTTCTGGCGCGTGCGAATGCCGGCCACGCGGAGGCGCATCCGGGGAACAGCGAGTTGCGGGCGCGGATCGCGGCCTACGAACTCGCGGCGAGGATGCAGCTGGCCGCGCCGGAGGTGAGCGATCTATCGCGCGAGCCGGCGCATGTGCACGCGCTCTACGGCACCAACGACGCGAATGCGCTCAAGGCGAGCTACGCGCGGAATTGCCTGCTCTCGCGGCGGCTGCTCGAACAAGGCGTGCGTTATGTGAGCCTGTATTGCGCGTCGAGGGCGAGCTCGGTGGACGGGCTGTTGAATTGGGACGCACACAAAACGCTCAAGGCGGATTACGAACGCCACGCGCCGATCTTCGACCAACCGACGGCGGCATTGCTGGCGGATATGAAACAACGCGGCTTGTTGGCGGACACCTTGGTGATTTGGTGCAGCGAGTTTGGGCGCATGCCTACCCACCAAGAGGGAACGGCCGGGCGTGACCACAACCCAGATGCGTTCACGACGTGGTTCATGGGCGCAGGGGTGAAAGGCGGAGTGAGCCATGGGGCGACGGATGATTTCGGTCGGCGCAGCGTGCAGGACGTGGCGACGGTATACGATTTCTACGCGACGGTCCTGCACTTGCTCGGGGTCGACCACGAGCGGCTGACCTACTATCACAATGGATCGAACCGCCGCCTCACCGATGTGCACGGGCATGTGTTGAAGGGGCTGTTGAGCTGAACCATGCGTGGCCTGCGCCAGAAATTCTTGTGGTTCTTGTGGGCTGTATGCCTGAACGCCGCTGTGCGCACACTGGCTGCCGATGCGGTCGGCGTCGCGTTTTTTGAACAGAAAATTCGGCCGGCGCTGGTTGCGCACTGCTACGAATGCCACAGCGACCAGGCGAAAAAGATCAAGGGCGGGCTGCGCCTCGATTCGCACGCGGGGTGGCGGGTGGGCGGAGACGGCGGCACGGCGGCGCTTGTGCCCGGGAAACCGGAGGAGAGTCTGCTGATCCGAGCCGTGCAGCATCTCGACGATGATCTGGCCATGCCGCCGAAGAAACCGAAGCTGCCGGACGCAGTCATCGCTGATCTCGTAACGTGGGTGAAGATGGGTGCGCCCGATCCGCGCGATGGTGCGCCGGTCGAAGCCAAGCGCGCGGACAAATCGTGGTGGTCGCTCCAGCCGTTGGGCGCGGCTGATGCGGTGGTGGCGGCGGGATCGGTCGCGATTGACCATTATGTTGAAGCGGGATTGCAGGCGAAAGGGCTCGCGCTGAATCCGCCGGCGGATGCGCGCACCCTGATCCGCCGGATGAGTTACGATGTGACGGGGTTGCCGCCGACGGCAGCCGCAGTTGCGGCGTTTGCGGTGGTCTATCGCGCAGAGCCCGAGCGCGCAGTGACGGAGCTGGCAGACACCTTGTTGGCATCACCGGCCTACGGCGAGCGCTGGGGGCGGCACTGGCTCGACGTCGTTCGCTTTGGTGAGAGCAATGGCTTCGAGCGGAATTTTCTCATCAACGATCTCTGGCCGTTTCGCGACTACGTGATCCGCTCGCTCAACGACGACAAGCCTTTCAATCAGTTCATCGTCGAACATCTCGCCGGCGATGTGCTCGGGAAGAACCGGCCGGAAACTGAAGTCGGCAGCGCGTTTCTCGTCGCCGGGCCTTACGACGACGTCGGTAATCAAGATGTGGCGGCTCGGAAAAATATTCGCGCGGCAACCCTCGACGATCTCATTACGGCGACGAGTGGGGCGTTTCTGGGGATGACGATCAACTGTGCGCGCTGCCACCACCACAAATTCGATCCGATCCCCACCGAGGACTATTACCGGCTGCGCGCGGCATTTGAGGGTGTGACGCACGGGCGCCGCGTCGTGGCGTCGGCAGAGGAGCGCGCGGCGTTCAAGTCCGCAACGGGACCGCTGAACGAACAACGGACGAAATGGGTCGCGGAGCGCGCCGTGCTCGAGCGGGAAGTCACGCGGCGCGCGAAAGAGGCGGCGGGGCAGGTCGTCGCGACGCGGCCGAAGGTGAACCCTGAGTTGACCGAGGAGCGTTTTGAGCCGGTGGGGGTGCGGGCGGTGAAGCTCGTTATGAGTGCGAGTACCGCGAATCCGAAGTCGGCCACGGGCTCGCGGATCGTGGAGTTTGAAGCGTGGAGTGCCGGTGAGGGCTCGCGTAATGTCGCGTTGGCGAGCCACGGAGCACGGGCCGAGGGCGCGAAGTCGGCGGTGGCGGAGGATTTTCCGGAGGCCTACGGAGCGCACCTCGCGATCGACGGGCGATTCGGCGAGCAGTGGTTCATTGGCGATCCCGCGGCACTGACGGTCAGGTTCGCAAAGACCGAGACGATCGACCGCGTTTCGTTCCGCAATGCGAAGGGCCTGATGATCGAAGACAAGGCGCAGGGTGCGACGCCGACCGACTACGCGATTCAGGTGTCGGCCGACGGGGAAACCTGGCGGACGGTGGCGTCGAGCGCGGGACGCGAACCCTGGAGTGAGGCCCACGGCATCGAGCGAGCGCGTCCCGAAGTCACGACGCCGGTCGAGGCCCGGCAACTTGCGGCGGTGTCGGCGGAGATTGCCAATGTGGATCGGGCGCTGAAGGCAGTGCCGCCGCTGCGAGAGATCTGGGCTGGCAAGTATGCGCAGCCGGAGGAAAAGACGTTTGTGCACAAGGGCGGTGATCCGCTGAAGCCCGGTGACGGGGTGGTGCCGGCGAGTCCGACGATGGTGGATCGCGCCTTGCCGTCGTTTGCCCTGGAGGCCGATGCGCCCGAAGGCGAGCGCCGTCGCGCGCTCGGCGAGTGGATCGTGCGGGACGATCATCCGCTCACGCCGCGGGTGTTGGCAAACCGTGTGTGGCAATACCACTTCGGCACGGGAATCGTGGATACACCGAGCGATTTTGGCTTTCTGGGTGGGCGACCGACGCACCCGGAGTTGCTCGATTATCTCGCGCGACGGCTCGTCACCGCGGGTTGGCGATTGAAGCCGTTGCACCGGGAAATTCTGCTCTCGCGCACCTATCGGCAGTCGGGCGCACATCGCGCGGACGCGGCGCGCATTGACCAAGAGGCGCGGTTGCTCTGGCGCTTTCCGCCGCGGCGATTGGGCGCGGAAGAGTTGCGCGACACGATGCTGCACGTCGCTGACAAGCTGGATTCAAAAATGGGCGGGCCGGGTTTCCGACTCTACAAATTTACGCAGAACAACGTCTGCACGTATTTCCCGTTGGATCGGCATGGGCCGGAGACCTATCGGCGGAGTGTGTATCACCAGAACGCGCGGGCGAGCGTGGTCGATGTGCTCAACGACTTCGATCTGCCTGACATTGCGTTCGCCGCGCCCCGGCGCGCAAACACCACGACGCCGCTGCAGGCGCTCACGCTGCTGAACCATAGTTTCACGACCGATATGGCGCAGGCCATCGCGGTGCGGTTGGAGCGCGGGGGAGCAGCGGCCAGCGCGCAGATTGACGAAGCGTATGGGCTCGCGTTTCAGCGGGAGCCAACGGTCGCGGAGCGGGCGGCGGCCGGGCGGTTGATCGCGACGCACGGGCTGGCGGCGTTTTGTCGCGCGCTCTTGAATATGAACGAGCTGATCTACCTTGATTGAGCGGGGGCTGCGGGCCGATCGTTGCAGGCGAAAAGGCTTGGGGGTTTTTCGGCGAGGAGGGCGGCGGCCTGATCGCGACCTTTCTCGACGAACTAATTTATGCGTCGAGCCATTTGTTAATGTTTGAAAGCCGCGCGCCGACGGCACCTCTTTGCTGCATGGCTGAACAACCCCTTTCCGGAAAAGTCCTCGTCGTCGTGGGTGGCACGACGGGGCTCGGCCTGTCGGCGGCCCGGGCGTTTTTGGCGGCGGGGGCGCGCGGGGTGGTGGTCACTGGACGTGACGCCGGCAGCGCGAGTTCGGCGACGGCAAGCTTGGGCGGTTTGTCGGCTGCGCACGTCGGCAATGCCACCGATCCGGCCCACGCGCCCGGTGCCATCGCGCTCGCGCGGGAACGGTTCGGCGGGTTTCACGCCCTGTATCATGTGGCCGGAGGGAGCGGGCGGCGGCTGGGGGACGGACCGTTGCACGCGATTACCGACGACGGATTGCGGGCGACGCTGCAGCTAAATTTGGAATCGGTGATTCTCTCGAACCGTGCGGCGGTGAAGCAATTTCTCGCCCAGGGCACCGGTGGGGCCGTGTTGAATATGGGCTCGGTGCTCGGGTGGTCCCCATCGCCGGAGTTTTTCGCGACGCATGTTTATGCAGCGGCGAAGGCGGCGATCGTGGGCTTTACGAAATCGGCGGCGGGCTATTACGCGGTGCAGAATATTCGACTCAACGTGCTCGCACCGGCGCTGGTGGCAACGCCCATGTCCCGACGTGCGGCAGCGGATGAACGTATTTTGAAGTTCATTACGACGAAGCAGCCGCTCGACGGTGGTCGGATCGGGCGGCCGGATGACTGCGACGGTGCGGCGGTGTTTCTGTTGTCGGATGCGGCGCGGTTTGTGACGGGGCAAGTTTTGGCCGTTGACGGCGGTTGGACGGTGAGCGAAGGGCAGATTCCCGTGCAGAACCCATGAGTGAGGCACGGTTCATTTTAGGCATCGATCTGGGCGGTACCCACGTCAAAGGACTGGTCGTCGACGAAGCGGGTCACGTGCACGCGGAGGAAACGCGGCCGACGGAAGACGGGGTCGCAGGGGCGTGGCGCGACAATGTGCGTCGGGTGGTGGCCGGTCTGCAGGGGCGCTTCCCGACGATTGCGGTCGCGGGGTTGTGTGCGCCGGGGCTGGCGTCGCGCGATGAGAAAATGATCGTGAGTATGCCGGGGAGGCTGCGAGGACTGGAAGGACTCGACTGGTCCGGTGAACTGGGCCTGCCCACGGTGGTTCTGAACGACGCGCACGCGGCCTTACTCGGTGAAGTCTGGCTGGGTGCGGCTCGGGGCGGCGCGAACGTGTTGATGATTACGCTGGGCACGGGTGTCGGTGGCGCGGCCATGGTGGATGGACGACTCTTGCGTGGGCATCTGGGACGCGCCGGACACGTGGGGCACCTCTCGCTCGATCCCGCAGGCCAGCCCGACATCGTGGGCACCCCGGGCAGCCTCGAAGATGCGATTGGCGATTGCACGGTGGGCCAACGGAGTGGCGGGAGATTCGCCACGACGCGCGAGCTCGTGGCGGCGGTGATCGCCGGTGATGAAGCGGCGCGCGCCGTCTGGGAGCGGTCGACGGGGGCGTTGGGTGCGGCGCTCGCCGGGCTGATCAACGTGCTCGATCCGCAGATGATCGTGCTCGGTGGAGGCATCGCTGCGGCGGGCGAGGTATTGTTTAGGCCGCTCGCGGTGGCCCTCGACCGGATGGAGTGGCGCATTGGGGTGACGGGAGTGGCGCTCGTGCCGGCTAAGCTGGGCGCGCAGGCAGGGGCATTCGGCGCGGTTTATCGGGCGCGGCAAAAATTTCCAACCACATGACTCCTTCCGAAATTTATCTCTCAAAGATCCGCGTTCTCGTGGAAACCGTGGCGGCGCAAGCGCCGGCTATTCACCAAGCGGCCGACTGGTTTGCTCAGACCATTCTAGCGGGGCGCATGGTGCACCTGTTCGGCTCCGGGCACTCGCGTATGATGGTCGAAGAAATGTGGCCGCGTTATGGTTCGTTCCCGGGTTTTAACCCCATCGTCGAACTTTCACTTTCGTTTCATAATTTGGTCGTCGGCGCGAACGGCCAGCGGCAGGCGATGTTTCTGGAAAACGTGAGCGGGCTCGCGGAGCGGATCTTGCGCAACTACGACCTGAGCACGGCGGAGAGTGCGCTGATCATTTCTTCGAGTGGGTGTAACGTGGTGCCGATTGAAATGGCGGAAGAGTTAAAACGGCGAGGCTTGCGCGTCGTCGCGCTGGTGAGTCTGGCGCACGCCAGGGCATCGACCTCGCGGCGTGCCGACGGAAAAAAACTGACGGACTTCGCCGACCTCATTCTCGACACCGGTGCGCCGGTGGGCGACGCCATGGTCATGATCCACGGGCTGGATACGCCGGTCGCACCCGGTTCGACGGTGGGCGGATGCCTGCTGGTGAATGCGATCAAGGCCGAAGTGGCTGCTCGCCTCACGGCGGCGGGGCAGCCGCCGAAGGTGCTCAGCGCGGGAGTGGTCGTGGGCGCGGCGCGAGCCACGGAATTGTTTGAAGCCGCCTACGATGAGCACGCACATCGGCTCGCCAAACTGTATGCGAATGTGGGTCCGGCGTAACGATAGCGATTCTTCCTTATGAAAAATTGTCCCCTGCGCAGCTCCGTTATTGGCAGCTACCCCTTTCCTGGCTGGCTCGAGTTCGCCAGCCAGCACCTCGAAGTATTCGGGCGCTCTGACGTAAGCGAAATTCAGAACGATGCGGTCATCGCCGCGGTGCACGATCAGGTGGAGGCCGGGCTCGATGTGATCACCGATGGCGAGCAGACGCGGCTCGATTTCAACCTGTCGTTTTACGGTTACATCCAGGGCATCGAGCTTGAGTCCGTGTCGCCGCGGAAGTTTGGCCCGCCGGCCCACGACCAACGCGGTAAGCACGCGATCACCGGCGAGTTGCTGGCACCGCGCGGACTGGGGGTGGTGGAGGAGTTCAAGCGACTGCAACGTCTCGCGCCGAGTGGCGCGGCGACGCTCAAGGCGAGTGTGCCGGGGCCTTACACGTTGAGCGGACGGCTCGTGCCTCATGCCCAGTATGTTGATCGCTGGGCGGTGACGGAGGCGCTCTTGCCCATGGTGCGCAAGGAACTCGAAGACCTCGTCGCCGCCGGCTGTAGCGAGATCAGCGTCGATGAACCGTCGATGAGTTGCTATGCGCACAAGGAAGACCCGCGGCGCTTCGTGGATATTTTCAACCGCACGGTGGAGTCGGTTTATGGCCGCACGCGCCTCTGCACGCATATGTGTTTTGGGAATTTCAAAGGACGCGCGATCGGCCCGCGGCGGATCGCGCCGATGTTTCCGGCGTTTCTCGATTTCAAGGCCGACGAAATGCACGTCGAGATGGCGAGCCGCGAGTTTGCCGAAATCGAGCTGATCGCGCAGATCGCGGCGCGCATGGATGTGGCCGTGGGCATCGTCGATGTGAAGAGCTATTACGTCGAAACCCCTGAGGATATCGCGGATCGCGTGCGCTGGTGCCTGCAACACGCGCCGGCGGACCGGCTGGTCTTCGCGCCCGATTGCGGCCTGAGCCAAACGGCGCGCTGGGCGGCGCAGCCCAAGTTGAAGCACATGGTCGCGGGCATTCGCCAGGTGAAAAAGGAACGTGGCCTGTGATCCGCCCCGTGCTCCAAGACGACGCGTTCCTCGCGCAGGTGGCGGCGCCCCGGGCCGACGCCACCTCGGCACGGCTCGCAGTGTGGTGGTTGGGCCAGAGCGGGTTTCTCGTCTGCTACAGCGGTGAGTGTCTGTTATTCGATCCGTATCTGAGCGACTCGCTCACAAAAAAATACGCCGCGACCGACAAGCCGCATGTGCGGATGACGGCGCGGGTGGTTGATCCGGCGCGTTTGGATTTCGTGAGCGTGGTGACGACATCGCACAATCACACGGATCACTTGGATGCGGAGACGCTCGCGCCGATTTTCGCGGCGGCACCGCAGTCGAAACTGATCCTGCCCGCGGCCAATGTGAGTTTTGTGAACCAGCGTTTGGGTGCGGCGGCGCAGGCGCGCTTCCTTCCGCTGGCCGCTGGCGAACGGGCGACCGTGGGTGGCTTTACCTTCGAGGCCGTCCCGGCGGCGCACGAGGAATTGCAGCCCGAGTTTGCGGGTTTTGTGGTGAGCGTAGGACCGTTTCGAATTTACCACAGTGGGGACACCGTGCGGTTTCCGGGGATGGCGGAGCGGTTGCA
This sequence comes from Opitutaceae bacterium, assembly GCA_005799525.1. Lineage (GTDB taxonomy): Bacteria > Verrucomicrobiota > Verrucomicrobiia > Opitutales > Opitutaceae > GAS368. The sequence goes on from SYGN01000093.1 coordinate 14,239, forward strand.
GCCGTTAGCCGTCGATCTCGCCTTGTTGCCGATCAATGGCCGCGCACCGGCGAGGCGAGTGTCGGGGAATCTGGATGGTGCCGAAGCGGCGCAGCTCGCGCACGACATCGGCGCGCGGTGCGTAGTGCCGTGTCACTACGAGCTGTTTGAGTTTAATACTGCGTCGCCGGCGGCCTTCGTGACTGCATGTGCGCGGCTCGGGCAGCGGAGCACGGTATTGCGCGCGGGGGAGCGATTGACTTTGGAGCCGGCACCATGAGCTTCGTTTGTACGATGCCGAGGAGTTTAGGTGGTCCGACTGAATGGACCGGAATAGGATCGGCGGGAATGACCGCTGGGCAACGGCACAAAAGCATTTTCGGGACGCCGGCCGAGACTTACGCGTTCTATGCAAAGTCCTGAATCGGCTGCAAGCAGGCTCCTCCCACCACGCGCCATGAAAAAAACCTGGAAGATTGCCGGTATTAATTTTGACCACATGCACATGGGCGACCTGCTCCGTCAGGTCCACGAGCATCCGGCCGCTGAGATTGTCGGTTTGAGTGATACGCAGCCGGGGCGAATGCAGGCGGTGATCAGCCATTTCAGTGTGCCCGCGGCGAGGGTGTTTACGGATTTTCGGAAATGCCTAGAGCAGACGCGACCCGATCTGGTGATTCTCTGCCCAGCGACGGCGGAGCACTCTAAATGGACGGAGCTGGTGGCGCCTTACCGCACCCACATTTTGGTCGAGAAGCCGTTTGCTGCCACGCTGGCGCAGGCGGACGCGATGATTGCGGCCGTAGCGGCGACGAAAAAGCAGCTCATCATCAATTGGCCGCTCCGCTGGTATCCTGCACACGTCACGGCGAAACGGCTGATTGATGACGGGGAGATCGGCCGCGTGATCGAAGTGCATTTTTACGACGGCAATCGCGGACCGCTGTGGCACGGGGCGGACAAGATTGAGACTGCACCCACCGCGAAACGAAAAGCCTCAAGTTGGTTTTACAAAAAAGCGTCGGGCGGTGGCTCACTGCTCGACTATCTCGGTTACGGCACGACGCTCGGCACGTGGTTTATGAACGGCCGTGCGCCCACTGAGGTGACAGCGGTCGTGGATCAGCCCAAGGGCCTAGAGGTCGACGAACACAGTGTGGTCGTGGCGCGCTACGAGACTGGACTGTCTAAATTTGAGACGCGGTGGGGCACGTTTGCCGATCCGTGGAAACTGCAGCCGCAGCCGAAGTGCGGCTTTGTAGTGGTCGGCACGCGAGGGACCCTTGCGAGTTACGACTATGAGCCGTCGGTACGACTCCAGACAGAAGGGAATCCGGCAGGGATGGACGTGCCGGTGGATGTGCTCGCGCCCGAAGAGCGTGGTCCGATTGCGCACGTGCTTCACGCGCTCGCCCACGGGCAGAAGGTCGGTGGTCCGCTCTCGCCGAAGATTTCGCGGATCGGACAGCAAATCGTGGACAGCGCGGTGCTGAGTGCGCGACTGCGGAAGACGGTGAAGCTCGTCGATTGACCATGAGTGAAAACATCCAGGGAGGCGGCTACGGCTTGAGTGCGGCGCGCGCGGGCGACGTGATGATTGCGCCGGTTTTGACGTATCGGCCGCCGCGCCCCCGCGGATATCGACCGAAAATTGCGCTGATCGGCTGCGGGGGGATTTCGGAGTATCACCTGCGGGCGTATCGTGAGATGGGTTTGGATGTCGTGGCACTGTGTGATCGCGACCGGGATCGCGCGGAGAAGCGGCGGGCGGAATTTTTTCCGGGAGCAACGGTGGTCGCCGATTTTCGGGACGTCCTGCGAAACGGTGAGATCGAGATCGTCGATGTGGCCCTCCATCCGGCGGAGCGCGTGGAGGTGATCGAGGCTGCGCTGCGCGCGCGAAAACATGTGCTGAGTCAAAAACCGTTCGTGCTCGATCTTGCGGTCGGCGAACGGCTCGTGGCGTTGGCCGACGCGGAAGGCGTGAGGCTCGCCGTGAATCAAAATGGGCGTTGGGCGCCGCATTTCAGTTATCTGGCGGCGGCGATTCACGCCGGGGTGATCGGTGAAGTGGCGAGTGTGGATTTCACACTGCAATGGGACCATACGTGGACGGCAGGCACGCCGTTTGAAGCGGTTCACCATTTGGTACTATTTGATTTCGGTATTCATTGGTTCGATATGGCGGCGCGATTCATGAATGGACGAAAGCCGGAGCGAGTGTGGGCAAGTGTGGAGCGCACGGGGTTGCAAAAAATGAAGCCGCCGATGCTCGGACATGTCGGGATCGACTATCCCGGAGCGCAGGTGCGGCTGAACTTCAACGGCCACGTGCAGCATGGTCAGGGGGATCGCACGGTCGTGTGCGGGAGTCGGGGTACGTTGCGCAGTTTTGGACCCAGTCTATCGGAGCAGACCGTGGTGCTGTCCACGGCGGACGGAGAGGCCAAGGTGCCGTTGGCAGGGACTTGGTTTACGAGTGGATTTCAGGGTGCGATGGGCGAACTGCTCTGCGCGATTGAGGAGAACCGCGAGCCGGCGCATAGCGCGCGCAATAATCTCGAAAGTCTCGCGCTTTGCTTTGGGGCGCTCGCCAGCGCGGATAGCGGAGCGCCGGTGCGTCCGGGCACGGTCACGAAGGTGTCGAAATAACCCGTTCATCGGCCATGACTCTGCTCCGTGGCTGGCCGAGGACGAGCCGGCGCGCAAGGAGCAGCGGTTCGCCGAGATGTCGACGGGCTGGGTGATCGGCACCACCGGGTTCGCCAAGGAGACGATAGAGGCGCAGGTGGATGCGCGCGGGCAGGGCCGGCGAATGACGAACGCAACGCGGGTCGCGCAGGAAGCCGTCTGGCACGAGACCTTGGAAAAGCTCCTGAGGACATTGAGTCGCACGGCGGACGAACTGAAGGCAGCGGGAAAGTCCGCCGGATGGAAACTCGCGCTCGCAGCGGCGCTAAAGGCGCGCACGACCGCGACCAACCGCTGGCTCGGCACGGCGTTGCGGCTCGGCAACCTGCATAAAGTCAGCCGAAAGGTGGCGGCGTGGACGCGCGCCCCGGATGCCGCGCTCAGCAAAAAATTGGACCTGACCCCAAACCCCAGAGCCTGACTCCATTTTCTTTCCCGGGCCGCCAAACTCCTCCGCGCGCTCCTCGCCCACGCCCGGCAGCTCGCCATCACGCCCGCGACGATCGACTATTTCGCCACGTCGCTGCCGACGATGCTGCGCTTTGCCGACGATCTCTCCGCCCGTCAGCGCACGACCGCCCTCTTCCTCGAAGCCCAAGCCCTTCTCGGCCTCGGTCAGCGGGCCGCCGCGCGCCGCATGCTCCGCCGAGTGCTCGCCCGCGATCCCGCCCACGCCTGCGCCGCCGATCTCCTCTCCGTCGCATAACTTCCACCTCCCTTTCATGCACCTTCAGCTGCTAGGAAACTGGATTGCCGATTGATGCCTGCGGCGCGGACGGTCCACGTGCCGTCGCGGGGGAAGCCGGGTGCGGCCCCGGGCGGGTTGTCGTCCCAGCCGCCGGCGAGCATGGCCAGCCGGGCGGGTCTGCACAATCGCAAGGCGCTGCTTGAGACGATGGGTCGATCAGGGGGAGTAAATAGGCGGCAGATAGAGCCAAGCTGAACCTTTTTCGCCTCATCTTCATCAGGCTGAATACGCCGAAAACCAACAAACAACGGCCAGGCCCCTTTTTCCGCTTGGCTGATTGATCCGCCGCATCACCGGACAAGATAGTCATGGCCCTCCTGGAGCCGGAACTGGTGCGCATGGCGGACTTTTTCCGTCGTCATGGTTGCACCGGTTTTCCGGTCGGTGACGACGGGCTTGTCCCAATCGGGATGGGTGATGGTGATCTTCGAGGTCGTTTCGCCGTTACGGCCGAAAAAGGTGGTTTCAGTGTTTTTGGAAACCGGATAGATGCGGGCCATGAGGGCGCCATCGATTTCCTCGATGACGATGCCGGTGCCACCGGCGAAGAGGGGGGTCTTGGTGACGGGGAGTTCGAATTTTTCGAGCACCATGGGTCCGGTGTAGGGTTTCCCGGTGTCGTAATCGATCCAAAGGCCTTCCGGCAGATAGACATCGCGGGTGGTTGCGGTTTCGTAGTCCTCCCCGTAGAGCGGGCAGGCCATGAGGGCATCGCCGATCATCCACTGGAAGCCGCGAACCTTGCTGTTTTCGCGGTGGTGGACGCGCGGGTCGTCGGGGAAGGCGATGGGCAGCGGAGTCATGGTGTGCGGGTAGCCGTCGCGGAAAAATTTGATGGAGTTGCTGTGGATGTAGGGGTGCAGGCGGGCGTGGAGTTTGGCTGAGTCCAACAGCACTTGGGAGACCAGCGCGTCCCTGTAATGCCATGGCCCCTTGCCCATGGAGATCGAGCTGTGCAGCGAGGCGGTACGGGCATTGCGCATCAGGTAGGTCTTGATGCGGCTCGACACCTCGCTATCGAAATCCTGGCCGCCGAACTTGCCGCCGACGATGTCCATGTAGGTGAGCGGGAACCCGCCGTAGGCAAGGCAGAGCGAGTTGACCGGGCCG
>SYGN01000094.1 GCA_005799525.1 Opitutaceae bacterium
ATGCGTTCGACGCGCAGGGCGATTTCGGGTTGGGAAACGTTGGGAGCAGCGATGGAAGCTTGGACGAGATGAAGCACGAGTAATTGCGCGGAGGCCGGAGCGGCGGGGAGTTCACTAAAGTGGGGCGTCTGTTTCAATGGCAAGGTTGGGTGTTTTTTGCGGCCTTTAATCCGAGTGAATCGGGCGCGTAAGTTGCCTTGTCTCGGCGAACGTATCTCTTGCGGAGGTCAGGTGTTTCGACACCGAACGGCGCGCGTGAATGTTCGGTTGGGGTTGACTTAGCCAGCAGTCCTGCATTCAGATGCCATCGTCTTTTCCCCTACAAGATATTTCATGTCCACTGATATGATTCTCAAGTCATCCCCGTCGGCGGCTGAAAGCGTCGGCGCGCGGCCGTTGCGGTGGTTGGTGCTTTACAGCGTGCTGGGATTGCTCTGCGTGCCGGTTTTCCGCCACGCCGCGCTCCGGCCGGAGACGCCGGTCGGAGTAGACACGTGGGTGCTCGTGGTGCTGTCCACGTTGGCCAACGTGATTGTCATCGGCTATCATTACATAATCCCGGCACATCCGAAGTTTTTGATGCTGCCCTGGCGGCGATGGATTCTGCGGGTGCACATTGTCGCGGGCACCATCGAACTGGTGGCGGGGCTGATGGCGTGTTTCAGCTTTGCCCCCATGGCGGCACGCGTCATGGCGATCGCCGCACTGGGGTTTCATGTGCCGACGGCGCTGTTCCAGACCCGTATCGTATTTGGAAGCAAGGCCATCATGGAGCCGTCTTATCTCCTCTGCATCGTGACCCATGGATTTTGCGCCATGATGCTGCTGACGCATCCCGAGTCGCGGATGTGGGCGATCAACACGTTTCTCGTCTTCAACGTCTACGTTTGGTGCCGAGTCTATTATTACCTTTTCGACCTACTGAAACTCTTCACGGCGCAGAAATACACGATTTCGATTCTGGCGGCCGGAGCGACGATGATCCCGGCGCTGTTCGGTTCACTGGGTTTGATGCTACTGGTGGGGTCGATCGGGAGCTACGTGCTGCTTTACCGCGTATTGTTTGTGCGCTCGCCGGCGGCCTATTGGGATTTTGTGCGTGAACGTGCGCGCGAGAGTGTTTCTCCATCCGGGTTTGCGCCCGATCGCGCCGCTGGTCCGGACGAACCGGCGCGGGCCTTGGAGTTTTTCCGCCTGCTCGACCGCGATGGCGATGGCCGGCTGAACCGCGATGAACTCCGCCGTGCGCTCGCGCCTTGGGGATTGTCGGTGACGGCGTTAGACGAGTTTGCCTCGAGGTTGCTCGCGCAAGGAGACGTCGACCAGCAGCGATTCGCGCGCGACGTCTGGACGATTGGCGCGGTGCGCAACCACGGCTTACGGACCGTGGCGACGGCGGGTGCCGCCTCGGAACGCGATCAGGCTGCTCTGGTTTTCCGTCACCTTGATCTCGACGGTGATGGCGTGTTGACGCGCAAGGAGCTCGATCTGTTGTTGCACGAATGGGGCCTGCCGCAGGTCGAGACCGAGCGGTATCTTGCGCGCATGGCGTCCGGCCGCGGCGAAATCGACTTTGAGCATTTTTACAAAGATATGCGCCCCGTGTGGCGCTATGCTTATTACGAAGTCTTCCGCGCGGAGTATTCAGGCAGCCGCGGCGACATGATCGGTCGGTCCGTCAATGCCATCATCGGCGCGCGCCGAACCGATGCACTTCGAGAGCGGGTAAAACAGGAACTGATCACCCACGTACTCTTCCTCGCCGAGGCCGGGGAGGAACTCATCGCCGACCTCGCCGCCACCCTCGTCACAGAGAATTATCGGGCCGACCAGGTCGTCTTCGAAGAAGGCGCCCCTGGCCACACGTTCTACTTGATTGCTTCGGGGAATCTCCGCGTGACGCGCGACGGTGAGTTGCTCGCCGAACTTGGTCGCGGGGGTTATGTCGGCGAAGGTGCTCTCCTCTCGGATGAACCCCGCGGCGCCACGGTCACGGCGGCAGGGGAAACCGTGCTGCTGTCACTCACGCGGGATTCATTTTCCTATCTCACGGAAAAATATCCCGCGGTCCGGGATCACTTGCAGGCGGCCCATCGTCGTCGCCTGACCGATGGTAATTTGCTGGTGCTGGGCCGGCGATTGATTGGCCGGGTTCCGTTTTTGCACGGAGCAACCGATCAACTGCTGGCCGATCTTGCGGCGGCCCTGGTGCCGCAGCGCTGTGAGGCGCAGGAAGTCGTCGTGGCAGAGGGCCAGACCGGCGATTTGTTTTTCATGATTGAGAAAGGCGCCGTGCGCGTGAGCCGTGCGGGCGAGACCCTCGCGAACCTCGGCCCGGGAGCGTGCTTCGGAGAAGGGGTGCTGCTCTCAACCGCGCCCCGGGCGGCGACCGCGGTCGCACTCGAAGACACCCGGCTCCTCACCCTCGACCGAGAGACCTTTCACACGATACTCCTGCGCCACCCCGATGTCCGGGCGGCGGTGCTTGCGCTCCATTGTAGCCGTAATCCATTCCCTCTCCCAGCCACTCCGGCTGCGGGTACCGTCACCGCATGAAATCTCCCCCTGCTCCCATCCGCGTCCTTGTCCTTGGCGGAGGTTATGTCGCGATCTGGCTGGTGCGCCAATTGCGCAGCGCAGTGCGGCGCGGAGAAGTCGAACTGATCGTCGTCGACCGGCACAACTATCACACGTTTCACGGCCTCGTCCCAGAGATGCTCACCGGCAAGATTCAGGCCGGGCAGATCATCTCTCCTGCCCGCCGGCTTTTTGCACCTGGCCGTTTCATCTGTGCGGGGATTGAACGCATCGATGTGGCGAAGAAGGAAGTGCTCCTGCACCGGGCGCTTGACAGCGTACCGCTCACCTTGAGTTACGATCATCTCGTCGTGAACCTAGGCTCGGTCGATGATCTCACCCGCTACCGGGGCGTCGGCGAACACACGCTGCGGCTGAAGGATTATTTCGACTGCGTCCGGGTGCGGAATCATCTCCTCGCGATGCTGGAGTTCGCCGAGGCCGAACCCGATCCAGTGGAGCGACGGCGCCTGTTGCATTTCGTGATCGCAGGCGGCAACTACGCTGGGATCGAGGTCGCGGCAGAGTTGGCGGAATTCCTCCGCTCGCTCCTCAAAACGGAATACCCCGGGCTCACACTGGACGAGACGCACATCACCGTCGTCCATTCTGGCGAGCGGATCTTGCCCGAGCTCGGCCGGCGATTCCCGCAGCTGTCCGAGTATGCCGCTACTGTGCTGCGCAAGAACGGCTGCACGATCGAACTTGGGCAGCGGCTCGCCTCGGCCACACCGTCGGAGGCGATCTTGTCCGACGGACGGCGGTTGGCGACGCGTACGATCATCTCCTGCACGGGCGCGGCGCGGAATCCGCTCCTCGACCAAATGCCGTTTGAGCGCGACAAGCATGGCCGCCTCCTGTGCGACGCCTTTGGGCGTGTGGGGGGGCGTCCGGATGTGTGGTCGGCTGGCGATTGCGGTGCGGTGCCGATGAAGAACGGGGAGACTGCTCCCCCGCTCGCGCTCTATGCGATGCAGGGAGGCGCGACCTTGGGGCGAAATATCCTGCGCACCGTGCAGGGCAGGTCGCTCCGACCCTACGCGTTTACGGGCATGGGTGATTGCTGCGTGTTGGGCGTCGGCGAGGCCGTGGGACAGCTTTGGGGCGTGCCGCTCAAGGGCTGGTTGGCGTGGTTGACTTGGCGCGGGTGCATGGTGGCCTATCTGCCGACGTGGTCCAAGCGTGTGCGCACACTCCTCGATTGGATTACGGTGCCTCTCTTTGGCCGCGACGTGACCAGCGTGAGTGGCGATGCTCCGCACATGGGGGTCACGCGCGAGCTCTACGAAAATGGGCAGACTATCGTGCGCCAAGGTGACGTGGGTCGCGTGATGTATCTCATTCAGTCGGGCTCTGTCGAAGTCCTCGCGACCGACGGTAGGGCCGGAGAGCAGCGGCTCGCGGTTCTCGGGCCGGGCGAACATTTTGGCGAGATCGCTGTATTGGAGAATCGCCAGCGGACGGCGACTGTGCGGGCAATCGAACCCGTGGCTGTGCTGCGTATTTCGCGCGAGCAGACCCAGCAATTGACCGCGTCGTTTAAACCGTTCGCAGAATTGACGACGGCGCGACGTGGGGTGAGCCCGTCTGACGCCGATTCCAGCCGGCCCCTTTCGCCTTCGGCATGATCCACGAACATCTTCGCGTAGTGCTCTGGGTCTTTGGTTTTCTGGCGGCGAGTATGGGGATCGTCACGCTCGCCCCAGAGTTTGCGCTCAACCGGTTGCTCAAGCTTCCGGTCGGTGACGAGGCCGGCCGGTTTTTTGCCCGGCACTGGGGCGCGATGGCGGCGGTCTGCGGTGGATTGATGATGTGGGCGGCGGAAGTACCGGCTTTGCGCGGGCCGGTGATGGCGATGGTTGGCGTTGAGAAACTCGTGTTGATCGCGCTCACGCTCGGCCAGTGGGGAAAACCATTGTTTCGCGGTCTTGCGCCGGCCGCGGTGTGCGACTTGGTGGCAGTCGTGCTCTTTGCGCTTTATGCGTGTGAGCCGATGATCGCACGCGGGTGACGGCCCCGCCTAGGTTTCGATGCTGGGCGCCGGGTATTCCCGCTCAGAATAGAAAATACCGCTGCGCCATCGGGAGCACTTTGGCGGGTTCGCAGGTGAGGATCCGGCCGTCGGCTTTGACCGTGTAGGTCTCCGGATCGACTTCGATTTTCGGAAGTGCGTCGTTGAAGACCATGTCGCGTTTGCCGACTTTGCGGCAGCGCTGCACGGGCTCGAGGCGACGGGCGAGACCGAGGTCGGCGAGGTTGCCTTTTCTCAGCGAGGCTGCGCTGACGAAGGTGATACTCGTGGACGTAAGGGCTTTGCCGTGGGCGCCGAATTGTGGGCGGTAGAAGGTGGGCTGCGGCGTGGGGATTGAGGCGTTGGGGTCGCCCCTATTGGCCCAGGCGATGTAGCCGCCTTTGAGCACCGTTTCGGGTTTTACGCCGAACAATGCGGGTTTGAAGATAACGAGGTCGGCGAGTTTGCCGACGGAGATCGAGCCGACGATGTGGCTGATACCGTGGGCGATGGCGGGGTTGCTCGTGTATTTCGCGAGGTAGCGGAGGGCGCGAAAATTGTCGGCCGCGGAATGATCTGAGCTCGGGTGTGACTTCACACCGCCCCTCGAAGACTCGCGCGCTAAGGGCGGTGCCCTGAAGTCCGCGCTCCTCGGCGCTAGCGGGCCGAATTGCATCTTCATCTTG
>SYGN01000095.1 GCA_005799525.1 Opitutaceae bacterium
ACGCAACGCTCGTGCGTACGAATACCGGTGAGAAAGGGCGTCGCCCGAGGGTGATGTTGCCGCCCGAACTGTCTCCCGCGCAGCAAAAAGCCGTCCGGCTCTTTGAGCTGGACCGTTGGATGCCGACACTTTCTTCAACTAGGATAGAAACCGCTTCCCCCCAGAGGAGAACGGCACCCAAAAATGACCCAAAAATGCGAAAGTAGGGCTAGGACGCATCCCCCGAAACGACCTTGCCGAAACGTCCTTGCCCCCTCGCCTCCTACCTCTCAGCTCTCAACGCTCAGCTCCAGCTCTCCGCCCCCACCTCTCAACGCTCATCCCTCAACACTCAACTTTCCGCTCCCATGTGCCAAACCGCCCACTCCCTCCGCCCGCACTCCGCCGTCGTCGTCGACGGCCATGACCGCGCCCCCGCCCGCTCCATGCTGCGCGCCGTCGGCTTCACCGACGAAGATTTCAAAAAACCCCAGATCGCCGTCGCCTCGTCCGCCAGCAACATGACGCCTTGCAACGTTCACCTCGGCGAACTCAGCGAGCACGCGCAAAAGGGCATCAACGCCGCCGGCGGCAAGGCCGTTTATTTCAATACGATCACCGTCACCGACGGCATCAGCATGGGCACGCAGGGTATGCGTTACTCCCTCGTCTCCCGCGACGTCATTGCCGACTCCATCGAGACCGCCGTCGCCGCCGAAGGTTTTGACGGCCTCGTCGCCATCGGGGGCTGCGACAAAAACATGCCCGGTTGCATGATGGCCATCGCCCGCCTCAACCGCCCCGCCGTCTTCATCTACGGCGGCAGTATTCTCCCCGGTTTCGCCGCCGCCGACTGCGACAAACAAAAGCCCCTCGACATCGTCTCCGTCTTCGAGGCCGTCGGCAAACACGCCAAGGGCGAGCTCACCGACGCCGGCCTCCGCGACGTCGAGGCCACCGCCATCCCCGGCCCCGGCTCCTGCGGCGGCATGTATACCGCCAACACCATGGCCACCGCCATCGAGGCCCTCGGCATGAGCCTGCCCAACAGCAGCGCCCAACTCGCCGTCGGCAAAGAAAAACGCGACGACTGCCAGCGCGCCGGCGCCGCCGTCATGGCCATGCTGAAAAAAGGCATCAAGCCCCGAGATATTCTCACGCGTAAGGCCTTCGAAAATTCCATCACCGTCTGCCTCGCGCTCGGCGGCTCGACCAATCTCATTCTCCACCTCCTCGCCATCGCCCACTCCGCCGAGGTCGCGCTCACCCTCGAAGACTTTAAGACCATCGGCGACCGCGTCCCCCTCCTCGCCGACGTGAAACCATTCGGCAAATACGGTATGGCCCACCTCATCCGCATCGGCGGCATCCGCCCGATGATGAAAATCCTCCTCGACCGCGGCCTCCTCCACGGCGATTGCCTCACCGTCACCGGCGAGACCATCGCCGAATCCCTCCAAGATGTGCAGCCCTACCCGTCCTACCCCGACCAGCAGGACGTTATCCGCCCTTGGGACAAACCGATCAAGGCCGATACCCACCTCCGCGTCCTCCACGGCAACCTCGCCCCCGGCGGCGCCGTCGGCAAAATCACCGGAAAGGAAGGCCTCTACTTCAAAGGCACCGCCAAAGTCTACGAAGGCGAGGAAGACGCGCTCCAAGGCGTCCTCCGTGGCGACGTCGTCAAAGGCAACGTCGTGGTGATCCGCAATGAAGGCCCCGTCGGCGGCCCAGGAATGAGAGAGATGCTTTCACCCACGAGCGCCATCGCCGGTCGCGGCCTCATCAAGGATGTGGCGCTCATTACCGATGGACGCTTCTCCGGCGGCTCGCACGGTTTCGATGTTGGCCACATCACGCCAGAGGCCGCGAAAGGCGGCCCCCTCGCCATCGTAAAAAACGGCGACCTCATCGAAATCGACGCCGTGAAAAATACGATCAGCCTCCTCATCCCGGACGCCGACTACGCCGCCCGCATGGCCGCCTACAGGCCGCTTCCCCCGAAAGAAACCCGCGGCGTCCTCGCCAAATACGCGAAGCTCGTAAGCAGCGCTTCGGAAGGCGCCGTCACCGACAAGAATCTGTAGGACGCGTCGCCACATTCGTGCTGCCTTGGCGCTCGACTGTCGGAGCGGGTTCACCCCGCGATCCCCGATCAGAACCACGCGGTATAAAGCCGCTCCTTCAGGACATTCTGAAGACGCCCCGGAGGAGCGTGCTCACGCGCGGTTCGCGCCGAACCCACGTTCACGTCATGAGCACGCACGATGTCGTTCAGACGATTCTCAAACAGCTTCGACCCGACGTCTCGCTTCACTAGGTCGCCCGCGAGATCGCATCCATCGCGGGTGTCCGCGAAGGCTTCGCCCAGCTCGAACTAGGAGAAGGCAGCCCCATCGAGGAAATCGAAACGTTGATCCCAAAATGGGCAGGAAAGTAATTCTCTCGCGCTGCGCGATTGAAGACTTGGAGGCGATTGTGCGCTACAACGCCGTCAACCACGTTGCGTACCCCAAAGCCAGATCCCGTCCGTCCGCACCCGTCCGACCGCACTCGTCCCGATGCCCAACGTGCCCCCTTTTTCAGGTCCCGCGTCCGGTGCCCGAGCGCTCTCGCGCGCGCCCGCGCGCGCTCACGCGCCCATCAACTTCGGCAGCTCGAAGCCGGGGCTGCGCGGGTCGGCGAGGAGCGCGTTAGCTTCGTTCGCTAAGGCGCCGGTGTGGCGCTCGGTCTTCGGGTCGAAGGTGAGCCACGGGCCGACCACATAATCGGTGCCGTCTTCCGGCACGCCGACGCCGTCGCGCATGATCGCATGCAGCTTCATGAAGTGCTCATACGCGTCCTTGTTGTCGCCGAAGCGGCCGGCCTTGGCGTTGAACGGCACCTTCGTGCCGAGCCGGTAGGAGTTGTTCATGAGGTGACCAAGCACCGAGCCGTAGTGGGCTTCCTCCACATTGCCGTTGGCCATTTCGGGTTTGCCGGCGCGGCAGGCCGCGATGAACGCACCCCAGTTGCCGCCGGGCGTCACCTTGCCGGGCTTGATCGTCAGTTTTTCGCCGGTCGTGCTGCCCTTCGCGAAATACAAGTTGCGGATGATCTTCCCACCGTCCTCAAAGTAATACTCGTTCTCCACCTGATGGAGGTAGCCATGGTGGTTCACATTGCGGACGTTGAAGAACGCGTATTGACCGTTGGGATATTCCGCGAGGGCGAACATCGTGTTCGGCGTCTCGCCCTGATCGTTCCACTTAAAGCGGCCGCCGAGCGCCATCACGCGCGTCGGGCTGGTGAGCTTCGGGTCAAGCGCCCAGCGCGCGACGTCGAGCTGGTGCGTGCCCTGGTTGTTCATGTCGCCGTTGCCGGTTTTCCAGAACCAGTGCCAATTGTAGTGAACGAGATTCGGGTGGTAATTAGTCACCGCGGGGCCGCGCCAGAGATTCCAGTCGAGATGGCTTGGCGACGCGGACGGGGCCTTCATGCCAATCGTATCGCGCGGCTTGCAGCAATAGCCGTAGGAAATCTTCAACTTGCCGAACTTGCCCGCTTGAATCGCCTCGTGCAGGCCGGCGATCTTCTCGTCGCTGCGGCGCTGCGTGCCGTGCTGGATCACGATGCCGTGGCGCTTCTGCGCTTCGACGGCCGCGCGGCCCTCGGCGACGTCGTGGCTCATCGGTTTCTCGACGTAGACGTGTTTACCCGCCTGCGCGCCCCAGATCGTCATGAGGGAGTGCCAATGGTTGGGCGTCGCAACGGAGATCGCATCGAGGGTCGGGTCTTCGAGCGCACGCCGCAGGTCAGAAAGGCCCTTGGCGGCAAATTTTTGGCCGGCCTTCTTTTTCAGATCCGCCAGCGACTTCTCCAGCACCTGCTGGTCAGGATCGATGAGGTAGGCGATCTCGACGTTCTTTTGCTCGGACCAGCCGCTGATGTGACTCTTGCCCCGGCCGTGCAGACCGACGACAGCGATGCGGAGGCGATCGTTCGCGCCGATCGTTCTGGCATAGGAAGGGGTGCTGCGAGCAAGCAGGGCTGCGCCGGTGGCGAGGGCGGAGGTCTGAAGGAAGGAACGCCGTGTGAGCATAGTCATGGGTGGAGAAAACTTGGAGGGGGCTGGGGAAATGAAAAGACGCAAACCGCAGCGGAACGATGCTCTTTTTGTGCGAATCGCCAACAGCGACGGGGCGCGGCAGAAAAACGGGGGCTCGGCTGGCAAGAAAAGGGGATCAGAAAAGCTTTGCGGTTTGGGTTTGTTGCCAAAATCACGAGCTTCAAGTCGTTCCGCCCATCTTTCCTCTTTCTCTTTATCTTTCTCATTCCTCAGGGCTCCGGCTCGGACAAGCTTGTCGGCCGGAGAGAAAGATTACTGGGCGCGGGACCGACTTTGACGCGCTTTGCGGAACGCCCCCATCGCGCAAAATCTTCGCTTGAGTCAGAAATAAACCGAAGCAATTAATCCCTCACCCCGGTCTCTTTCGACAAGCGCCCTCTCACGGCGCAGTGAAGGCTGACGTCCCCCTTCCCGGTAAGCCCCGAGCCACTCCGTTTTATGGATACCCCTGCCGCTTGCCCCCACCCCGCCCCACTCCACCTGTTCATCCGAATCGTCCTGCTGATCGCGAGCCACGCTCTGCCTTCGGCCGCCTCGGCCCAAACCACCGCCAGCGGCACCATCGAGGGTCGCGTCCTCAACACTCGCAATGGCGAGTTTCTGGAAAATGCGCATTTCACGATCGAGGTTACGGTGCTCGTGGTCCTCACCGACTCGACCGGCCTATATCGTTTTCTCAACGTCCCGGTCGGCGTGACAAAGGTCCGCGCTTTTTTCACCGGCCTCGAGGTACTCAACGAAACAGTCGTCGTCACCGCCGGCTCGGTCGTGCAGCGCGACATCAATCTCGGCGACACGGGAAAAACGTCCGCCGACGGCAAGGATAGCGGCACGGTGAAGCTCGCCCAGTTTGTCGTGAGTGCGTCCAAGGAAATGGACGGCGCCGCGATCGCGATCAATGAGCAGCGGTTCGCGAGCAACATGGTCAACGTCGTCTCGGCGGACGAGTTCGGCCATGTCGCCGAGGGCAACGTCGGCGAGTTTTTGAAATTCGTGCCGGATATGGCGATGGACACCGCCGGAGGAGTGTCGCGTTCGATTTCCATCGGCGGTGCTCCCCGGACAACGGGCCGGTCTCGATCGGCGGGTTCAGCGTGGCCAGCGCGACCTCCAGCAATGCAGGCCGCCGCGTCGAGCTGGAACAGATTTCGATCAACAACATCTCGCGCATCGAAATCTTTCACTCGCCCACCCCGGAGTCCCCCGGCTCGGCGCTCGCCGGCGGCGTCAACATGGTGCCGCGCGGAGCGTTTGAACGCTCCACGCCGCTGTTAAACTGGAGTGCCTTTCTGATGTTCCGCGACGCTGAGCAATAATTGTACAAAACGCCCGGACCCACCCGTGATGAGACCTACAAAATTCGCCCCGGCTTCGATTTCTCCTACGTCGTGCCGGTGAAAAAGCGTTTTGGTTTCACGGTCTCCGGCACCAACTCGTCGCAGTACACGTTGCAGGACTACTTCTCGAACACGTGGCGCGGTGCGGGCAACACGACGAGCGCTCCCGTCGTCGTCGCGGGCGAAACGGTGCCAGGCGCCCTCCCCGACACGTCACCAGACAAGCCCTACCTCTCCAACTTCAGCATCAGCGACGGCAACTTCCCCTCCATCCGTAATTCTCTGGGCACGACCGCGGATTTCAAACTCACGCGGAACGACATGATTTCCTTCTCGTTTCAGTATGCACAGTTGTATTCGGATTTTAACAACCGCACCCAGACGTTTACTATCGCGCGCGTGCTGCCGGGGCAGTTCGACGCCCGCACGGTCAATGGCGACGTCGGCCAGGGCAGCATGCTCCGTAACACCAGCGCCGCCGAAAAGTCTGGCACCGCTTACACCCCCTCGCTGATCTGGCGGCACAATGGCCCGACTTGGAAAGCGGATTTCGGCGGCAGCTATTGCCATGCGACCAACCACTATCGCGACATCGACAAGGGTTATTTTCGGACGACCAGTGCGCACCGGACTGATGTCACGATGGCGTTCAACGAGATCACGGCCACGCGCCCGGGCATCATCACCGTCAGGGATGGTGCCTGCGGTCTCCTCGTTGATCCGTACAGCCTCACGGACTACGTGATCAATTTGGAGACGAGCACGCCGACCGATGGCGCCGATCTCCAGCGGGGCCTCAAGGGCAATCTCGCCCGCGATTTCTAAGTGCGCGGCGTGCCCTTCACACTCAAGGTCGGCGCCGGACTGCAGCACTGGCAGCGCGACAACAACAGCCGGAGCGACACCTACACCTTCGTCGGCGCCGACAAGATCCGCACGACCACGCCCTCGGCGCCCGTGGTCGATGGCGGCGCGGCCATCATCCTCGACAAAATCTTCTCGAGGCGTGTCGCCCCGTTGGCATTCCCCCGCGTGCAATGGCCCGATGGCTACGCGTTGTGGGAACTCTACAACCAGCACCCCACGAATTTCACCCGCGACTTAATCGCCGAATACCGCAACGCGGCCATGCGCTCGAAGTATGCGTCGGAGGTGATCTCCTCCGCCTACATCCGCGGCGACACGGCCCTCCTCGGCGGCCGGCTGAAACTCGTCGGCGGCGTCCGCGCCGAGCAGACCAACGTGAACGCCTACGGCTTCATCAGCGATCCGACGAAAAACTACCGGCGCGACGCCAGCGGTGAGGTGATTCCGCAGCGCGACGCCACCGGAGCCATCATCTTCACCGGCACCAGCGTGAACCGCATTCCCGCTCCCACGTTGATTGAGCCGCTGACGATTCCCGATCCTGTGGGCGGAGCCGCGCTCTCCAATGCGCTCGCGATTTCCAAGCTCACTTATCTCCAACGCGGCGGGCACGTGCATAAGGAATAACTGCGCTTTTTCCCGAGCCTCAACGTAAGCTACAACCTCCTGCAAAACCTGATCGTGCGCGGTTCGGCTTACCAGTTGGGCGGGCGACCCGGCGTGGATCAATATGCCGGCGGCCTGACCCTCCCCGACACCGAACTGCCGTCCAACGCCATCAGCAACCGGATCAGCGTGAACAACGCCGGCATCAAGGCATGGACTGCCCGAACGACCAAGATTCGCTTCGAGAATTATTTCGAAAAATTTGGGTAGATCTCGATCGGCGGGTATCGGCGCGATTACCGAAATATGTTTGGCTCGCTCACCTTCCAGGTCACCCCGGAATTCCTGTCGCTCTACAGCCTGGATTGGGACACCTACGAAGCGTATTTTGTCGCGACCAACTACAATGTCCCCGGCTTGGTCCGCATGGAAGGTACGGAGTTTGACTACAAGCAGGTGCTCACGTTTCTGCCGCAGTGGGCGCGCGCCGTGCAAATCTTCGCCAACATGACGGCGCAGCGTGCGGTCGGCGATGTGACGGCGAGTTTCTCCAACTACCAGCCGCGCGTTTACAACTGGGGTGCCAGCCTCACGCGCCCAAAATATGATGTCCGCATGAACTGGAATTACCGCGGACCGCACCGCACCCATCGCGACGTCGGCGCGCAGCATCGAGCCGGGCTCCTTCAACTAGATCGGGCAGGCCCTCTACATCGACCTCAAGGGGCGAATACAATCTCAGCACTCGCTTCGGCGTCTTCCTCAGTATCCGGAATCTGGGTAACGCCTTTAGAGACGTCGAGCGCCCTGGCCCCCAAAACTCCCGACTACGCGAAAACATTTTTGCGTTACGACTACGCGCAACTCTGGACGGTCGGCGTTAAGGGCTCTTTCTAATTCCCATTGGCCTTCAAGATGAACGTGACCGGTCGGGAGGCAGGAGCCTGCAGACAGCCGATATTGGCACCCTGAATCACCTGCCAACAGGCTGCGACAAAAGATCGCCACGAGGATATCCGCTCCAACTCCGAAGAATCGGTTGATCTCCGAGAAATCTTCCTGACAGTAAAATATTCCTATCTGAATTCCTGAAACTGGCAGAGCGTCTTCCCGAGGTGCCGCTGGGATCCATTGCTGCGTAAGGTCCGGCATTTCTAAGCCGAACGATTCGGCCCCTCCCACAAAAGCGACTTTTTTCCGTGACGGGAAGAAACCCCGATTGCTCGCGTTCGTGGTCCCGCCTTCGGGCGGAAGGTTTGACGGATTCCGCCTAAAGGCGGGACCACGAACAACGCCACGTGCTTCAGCCCCGGCGCAACGCGCAGCACAGCGAGCGGCGTATCCAACTTCCGGTTCATACCCGGGGGATTAGTGATGAGCTCCACGCGTTTCCCCGCGCGCACCTTGAATCCCTCCGCCGCAAGCACCTCGGGCCCGAGCAGGACAGCATTTTTCGCCTCCGCCGCTCGTCCGACGACCGCCCCATCGTCAGCCCGGCAATCGAACCTGCCGTCACCGCTCCTCTGGAGAAACCGTTCATCCTTTTTCCCAAACGCCTGCTTTCCCCTGCACACGCCCAAAACCTCAGTGCCACCCGCTCTTTCACCATTGAGCCCACCCCCCCTGGTCCCCACGCTGCCTCTTCATCCGTCCCCCTATGTCGTGCTTCCACGTTCCTTTTCTCCCCCTCTCCCGGTCTCCCCGTCTCCCCCTCACCTCCTCCCGTCTCTCCCTCTGCCGCCTTATCTTTGGAGCCCTCGCCCTCCTCCTCACCACGAGTTGCCTCCACCGCCCCGGCGCTCCTGTCACCCGCACCGGCGACGAAATCATCGTCGCCGGCCAGTTCTTCCACACCGGCACGCGTGTGATCACATGGCTCGATCCGCAGGGCTACGATGCCTACCGCACCGAGCGCCGGTTCGCTCCGCTCGACGACAGCAGTTTTGAAAAATCTCAAGAGGTCGCCAAAGACCTCAAGTCTCCCTCGCGCTACGGCCTCCGCCGCGACCCCTCGCTCACGCCTGCGGACCTCGAACGCATTCGCGGCGGCGGCTGGGATCTGCCCACCCTGCGCAACGTCGTCGATCAATTCGTCATGCACTACGACGTCTGCGGTATCAGCAAGACCTGCTTCAACGTCCTCCACGATCACCGCGGTCTCAGCATACATTTCATGTTGGATATCGACGGCACAATTTACCAAACCCTCGACCTCAAGGAGCGCGCTTTCCACGCCACGACGTCCAACACCCGCTCCGTCGGCGTCGAAATCGCCAACATGGGCGCCTACCCGCCCGGCAACATGAAAGTGCTCGATACCTGGTATCAACCCGATGCCGCCGGTCGGCCCACCATCACGATTCCGGCCGCGATCAAAGACCCGATGATCTACACGAAAAACTTCGTCGGCCATCCTGCCCGCCCCACGCCCGTGCGCGGCACGATCCAAAACACCGACCTCGTCCAATACGATCTCACCCCTCAGCAATACGCCGCCCTCACCAAGCTCACCGCCGCGCTCTGCAAGGTATTCCCCAAAATTAACTGCGATTACCCGCGCGATTCCGGAGGAAAACTTATCCCGCAAAAACTCTCCGACGAAGCGCTGAAAACCTACGGCGGCATCTTGGGCCACTACCATATTCAGACGAACAAGACCGACCCCGGCCCCGCCTTCGACTGGGATCGCGTCATCAATGGCGCCCGCGCCGATCTCCGCCTGCCGCCCCTTTCCCCTCGTTAACCGCACCCGCTCACTCTGCGCCCCGTACGGCACCTTCCGCTGCGACTTCGGCGTCGTCCATTTTTCTCAACGCCTTCACTGCATTATTCGTCCGCGCACCTACCAACCGCGGCCATGACTACCACGCTCCGGAAGCAGCGTGACGCGTCCCTCGTCGCGCGGCGCCTCGGCTCTGCTGCCGCCGGACGGCCGAAGGTCTCGACCAACACCGACCCAGCGAATCCTGCGCGGGCCGATGAGGCCATTTTCGAAGCCGCCACGACGCCCTTCCCCCGTCACTTCCCCGCGATCATCCGCAGCAGCTCCGCCTCATCGATCACCGGCACCTTCAACGTCCGCGCCTGCTCCCGTTTCACACCCGCCTCCGTCCCTGCGACGACGTAGTCCGTCCGCGCACTCACGCTGCCGCTCACTTTCCCGCCCGCCGCCTCGATCTTCTCCGTCGCCTGCGCGCGTGACAGGGTGGGCAACGTCCCCGTCAGTACAAAAATCTTTCCCAGCACCGCGCGGGCCCCTGCGCCCACCGCGACCACCGTCGGCCGCACGCCCACCGCGATCAACTCCGCCACCATCGCACGATGGCTCGCGTGGGCAAAATGCGCGGTTGCCGCGCGCTCTGCTGCCGAGGCGCCCGCCGGTGCCGCCGCGTTTCCGAGCGCCGCCACCGCCTCCAAACTCCCGCACCCGCGCGCCAACTCCCTCGCGGCCACCGCCCCAATCTGCGGAATCCCGAGTCCGTAAATGACCCGCGCCAGCTCAACTCGCTTGCTCGCCTCGATCGCTCCGAGCAAGCGCTCGGCCGACTTGCTGACATTTTTCCCCAGCACCGCAACGTCCTCACGCCGCAACCGATAAAGATCGGCCAAGTCCTTCACGACCCCGCGCTCCACCAGTGCCGCGATCATCACGGGGCCGAGCCCCTCAATATCGACGCCCGCTTTCGACGCAAAATGTTCGATCCGCCGCCGCAGTTGCGCCGGACAGGCCGCACCCGGACAACGCACCGCCACCTCGCCCGCCCGCTGCACCACCGCCGTGCGACACGCCGGACACACCGTCGGAAATACAAACGGCACCGCCTCCGCAGGTCGCCGTGCGAGATTCACACCCACGAGCGCCGGAATGATCTCCCCGGCCTTCTCCACATAAACAAAATCCCCCACGCGAAGATCCCGTCGCGCGATCTCGTCGCGATTATGCAACGTCGCCCGCGCCACTTTCGAGCCCGCGAGCGTCACCGGTTCCAACTCCGCTACCGGCGTCAGCACACCCGTGCGTCCCACTTGAATCGTGATCGCACGCAGCCGCGTCTGCGCCCTCTCCGATGCGAACTTGTAGGCCACCGCCCACCGCGGCGCACTTTCCCCGACACCGACTTCGCGCTGCCACGCCATCTCGTCCAGCTTCACCACCGCACCGTCCGTCGGAAACGCGAAACTCGCCCGCGCCGTTTCCGCCGTCTGCACCGCGCGCCACAACGCGTCCGTCCCCATCGCCCGCCATACCTCCCCCATACCCGGCAATCCCCACGCCCGGATTTTTTCATGCAGCCCGTGCTGCGTCGTCGGTAACGCCGTCAACGGCTCGCACGCACCGATGCCATAAAACACCACCGCGAGCCCGCGTCTCGTCACCTCCGCTGGATCGAGCTGACGCAGCGTGCCCGCCGCGAGATTGCGCGGATTCGCAAACCGCGTCTCGCCCGCCGCCTCGCGCTCCACATTCACCCGCTGAAATTCCGCGAACGGCACATACACCTCGCCGCGCACCTCAATCACCCGCGGCATCACGTCCGCACCAGCGCCCGACTCCGGCACCCGCAGTGTCCGCGGCAGCCCCGTGATCGCCAAGACGTGCCCAGTCACGTCGTCGCCCTCGACTCCGTTCCCCCGCGTGACCGCCCGCACCAATCGTCCTTGCTCAAACGTTACACTCACCGCGAGTCCGTCGAACTTCGGCTCGACCACAAACGCGAGCTCACGCTTGCCCACCGCCTTTTCCACCCGCGCGGAAAACGCCCGCAACTCCGCCTCCGTGTAGGCCTTCTCCAAACTCATCATCCGCTCGCGATGCCGATAGGTTTGAAACAGTCCGCTGCGGTCGTCGCCCACTTCCGCCACCGCCGGCACCTCGCGGGCAATCTCTGGATACGTCTGCTCCCACTCGCGCAGTTTTCGCTTCAACCCATCGTAGTCCCCATCGCTGATCTCCGGGGCTGCCTGCCGATGGTAAAGCGCATCATGCCGCGCAATCTCGACTCGCAACGCAGCAATCTCCTCACGCGCCGCCGACGGTGTCATCACCCCCGGTACGACTTGAGCCTCGGCCCCAGCCAAGACCAATCCGACCACCCAAAGCCCCGCCCGGAGATGACGGAAAAAATTCTCAGCTACCAAAAAAACACGCACGGCCATGGGGGGAGGGTAGCGTCTACGATGCGACTCGCACCGCTTGACGCAAGTCCGCCCACGTCACGCCAGTGGACGGCTGATGCCACGTTGCTTCACGCTGAGCTTAACCGGCTCGGCGGCAGGAACGGTTTTTTCGGCGAAAGCGCGGGATCGAGTAAAGCGCAACGTGGAGCGTTCCCACGCGCGATGGAGCGTGGGGCCAGACAGCAGCGGGGCGCTCCGGGGTCGGTTCAGGCCGCAGGTGCGCCGGCCGGGCGCAGCAGGGCGTTGAGGCAGATCACGAGTTTGCGGGCGACGGCGATGTAGGCGACTTTGGCAGGTTTACCGCCTGCGCGGAGTTGTGGGTAGTGGGGACGGAGTACGTTATTCCAACGCGCGGTATCCAACCCGCGGCGACAACCGCGCATTGCAAGAGCACGCGCCGGGCGGGGGAGCGACCATGTTGAATGGGGCGCACGCCGCGCAGGTTGCCGGAGTCCCAGGGTAGCGGGGCGAGCCCGGGGAGCTTGGCGATCTGGCGACGGTTGCCGGCGCCCCGTTCAGGCAGGTAGGCGAGCAACTGCAGGGCGCTGAGCGTGCCGACGCCGATCGTCAGGCACAGGTTTTGCACCCGCTCCTGCCAGTCGGTCCCGGCGCGGTCGAGCCACTCGTCCAGCTACCGTTCGAGCGTGCGCTGGCGCGTCTGTAACGCGCGGAACAGCGCGCGCAGTTCGCGCTGCGCGGCCCGGGCAACCAGGGTGGTCGCGGTGCCGGTGCGCGCTGATGTCCGCCACCATGGCCGCGCGGGCCATCAGCAGGTCGAGCAGCGCCTGCCGCGCGAGCGCGGGCGGCGGGGTCAGGGGCGGCTGGCGTTCCACGCTGAAGCGCCAGAGGATCGCCGCGTCTAGCGCGTCAGTCTTTTCCAGTTTGCCGAGGCTGCGGGCGTAGGCGCGCGCGTGCGCGGGATTGATGAGAGGTTATCGATAAATCGGGCCTAACCCAATGGGATCGGTCAGTGTGAGTTCATGGACTGGTGACCCTCGCCACCGGCCACAGTGGAGCACCTCGCAACCGAATCACCGAACTTCAGAGTCATTCGGATTCTGCCACTGGATCCGGGCAGCGTAAACGCTGTTGTCCGCGCCGCGCGCGTTGTCGACCGGGATGATGAGTTGCGGGCTGAAGGTCTGCATCCACTCCGCCACGGTCACCCATGTTTCATCGGGACTTACTTCGGTCACGCCGAAGTTTCCGAGTCGCGCGCCGCGGTCCGGCACAAGAATACGCTCCGTTGAGCGTCGCACCGCGAGTTTTTCCGGGTCGACTTGTGCGATGAACAACGGCGCACGGTGACGAATGACATGGTCGTTGCTGGCGCCCTTGCGGGTGTAAACGAGGAACAATCCATCACGGTGCGTCACCCAGTGCTGCTGAGCCGTATCCATGCAATAGGAGCGCGGTTTTGAGGTGATTTTTAGGTCTGGTCAGCTGAATCTGTGGGTGAACTCGGGTTCGGGTAGGTGCCCAAGATTGTGATACAGGGCGACCTCCATCGCCCGGTAGGTGCGAAAGCCATAGGAGCGTCTGGTGACCACGCGGATTTTATTGTTCAGACCCT
>SYGN01000096.1 GCA_005799525.1 Opitutaceae bacterium
CCATCCACCCAGCACTTTTAACGACGTCAGGGACACCCCTCGACACCCAGACGGTGCTGTTCGGCAAAAAACGTCATGCGGGCACTCAGGCGCATGCCGATCCACTCATGGTCAAATCCGGCAGGTCTCATAGTCAGTTCGCCTTCGATGAGTTCACGTTTGTAGCCATCCTTCGGCAGAGCCATCAGCTCTTCCTCGGTCTAGGCGGTTGCGGTGGTTTCCATGACGAGTCGGAGCGTGCGGGGAACGAGGGGTGAGGCAAGGCGGGAGTCGGGTGGGGGCGCGAGCGGGTGGGGAGCGCGAACGGGGGTGATTAAAACTGAGCCAAAATCGGGAGATCACTGAACGGGAATCCGGATTTGAAACGCGGAAGCGTCGCCCAACCCAACCCGAGCCAAGCCACGGAGGGGATGGCCCCAAAAAGCGCAAACAGTCACAAAAATTACGACCTTCGGAGGTCCATTTTTTTGTGCATTCTGGTGGTTTTTTAGGCCAATCCGTCTTGGGCTATTCCTTGCGATGCGCGAGGATTCTGTGCGCTAGCAGTGCGAGTGTGCGTGGGGGCGGGTCGACGCGCTCGGTCTCGGTGTGGTCCGGAATCGGCGGAAAAAATTGTCGGTCGTTTCCCGCTCCGCTCCGCTCGGCGCTCGACGACCATGCGGAAGATTCCCACAGATTCGGGGCTCCGTAGATTGGATGAACGAATGCGGGCAGACGTGTTGATCGAGCCCGGGCGCTCAACTGCTGACGGGAAAGTTCTGCGACGAAACAGGGCGGACCGGTTGGTCCGCCCTGCGGCTTGCCGACGAGCGGCAGCCCTACGGCGACTGGGGCTCGGACAGCTTGCCAGCAAGCTCCTACGTCCGGAAAATTACTGCTGATAAATTGAACTCACTTTGAATCGCGACTTGGCTTGAGCGTTACGGCACGAGGGCCGGGTCCACGCCGAGGGTGCCGGTGAGGGACGCGAGGTAGTCGGGAGCGCGGGTGGACTTCGCTGCGGCGAGGGTCGCGGCGAGGCGGGCGGCGATGTCGAGCTCCACGGCGATGTCGGCGTAGTTGGTGCGGGCGAGGAATTTTTCCAAATAACCGGCCTGGGTTTCCCGGTGGTGGGCGTCGCGGCTTTGCTGCGCGGCGAGGCGGGCGCGATACCAATCGCTGGCGATCACGGCTTCGCGGGTGAACAGGGCGCGGAATTCCGGGGCTTCCGGGCCGTGGCCTTCCCACATGCCGTCGCGCATGAGGTGGAGCAGGGCGCGCAGGGGCGGGATGGCTTGAGCGATGGAGCCATCGGTGAAGTAGCTCGTCGCGGCGGCGCGCATGGCGGTGACGATGTTTTCCATACCGTCGGCGTAGATCGCAGGATCTTGTTTCTCGGGGCGCAAGAGTTCTTCGCCGAAGAGAGTGTTCGGGTTGCCGAGGATGCGGCCGCAGAACGTGCGCACAAAACTGTCGGTGATACGCCAGCCCAGGCGACTGGCGAGGACGGGTTTTCCCTCGTGTTGCCAATCGGTGCAGCGGGCGAGGTAGGCGTGTTCGATGAGGAATTTTGGCGTCCGCTCCTCGGGTGTCATCCGGCACCAAAGCTCGGGGACGAGGAGCGAGATGTCGTGATCGACGCGATACTTTGGGCCCACCCAACCGGCGGCAGAGCAGAAGATCGGGAGGTCGGTGAGGACGAAGGAGACGAAGGCGGCGTTGAGATCGTAAATGGGCGGGAGGGCGTTAAAGGGGCCCTTGGTGAGCGCGCCTTCGGAGCCGGCGCCGGTGGTGGAGGGCGATTTTCCGGTGAGGCTCGCGATCAAATCCATGAAGGCTTCGGGCAACTCCTGGTAGTGAATCGGGCCGTAGACGCAGAGTGCCCGCACGCCGGGCTCGGGTGGATTTTGTCGGCGACCCATGAGGACGGCGCCGACCGGGAAGGGCACCGAGCCGCCCGCCGGGATGCGGCGATAGAGCTGCGCACCGGTCATGGCGAGATAAGTGGTGCGCGGGTCTTCGAGGTCGGGCCGGTGCTGGAGGTAGCGGGGGTTTTTCGAGGGCTTGCCGTCGACGATGCGCGGGTGCGCGGGCGAGGCCAGATAGGCGGGGCCGGCGGTGTCGACGAACTCGTGGAAGATGGCGCGCACGGGCTCGGTGAAGGCATCGAAGCCGATGGTGTCCTCGACGATGTCTTGTCCGGTGGCGCGGTCGAGCGGTTCGTAGTTGGAGAAAAAATTTCCGGGGCGGGAGAAGTCGCGCTCGGTGCGTTTGTCGTAGCCGCGCACGATGGCGTCGTCGGGACGTTGGAAGAGTTGGCGTTCGCAGTTGTGGACGAATTTGAGTGAAGGCGCGCCGTTCGCGGAGGATGCGGGGAGGCCGGTGAGGGCGGTGCGGGGGACCACGACGGAGGCGGTGATGTCGTCCTCGGTCTGGATTTTTACGGCGGGGAGGAAATCTTTGCGGAGGGTGAAGGTGCGCCAGCCGCCGTCGGGCGTGAAGCCGACGCGGAGGTAGTGCGTGAGGATTTTTTCGCGGTGATACTTAAGCTCGTTGCCGGGGCGGCCGTTGATCGTATCGACGCTGTAGTGACGGCGCCAGTCGGTGCCCCACTCGGGTTTGTAAGCGCGTTTGATGATGAGGACGATGTCGCGGATGTAGCGCGGAATGGTGCCGAGCCAGTCGTTATACTCCGCGGTGTAGGCGGGATTCCAGCTGAGGAGCTTGACGACGGAGCCGAGGGATCGTTTGGCGCTGAGGAGCGGACGGCCGTGGGTTTTATTGCGCGCGGGGTCGTGGAAGCGGTGGCCGTATTCGCGGAAGAGAATGGAGTCGACGAGCCCGGAGTCGGCGGAGAAATCGTTGATGAAAACGGGGCCCGTGAACTGGGCGTCGGCGATGGATTTGGAGATTTCGGATTTGCCGCCGCCGGAGACGGTGCAGGGCTTGTGGCAGAGGACGCCCTCGGCGGTGGTGCCGCGCAGGCGCCAGCGGCGGCCTTCGTCGGGCTTCACCATGTCGACCTTGTAGCCGGACGGGAGGACGTAGGTTTGGTCGGGGAGAAGTTTGATCGAATGTTCGGTGTCGGCGGCATCGGACCAGATGACGTGTTGTTTGCGGAGGTCAAAACACGCCCCGTCGGGCACATAGCAGATATTGGAGTAGTGGCGGTCGCGGGCCCAACCGCCGGGCTGGAGAATGGCGCGATCCCCGAGTTGGGCCAAGGCCTCGGCAAACGTGTGGTCGACGATGTGGAGGTGCTTGTTGAGCTGAAAATCTTCACCGAGATCGTAGCTGGGGAACACGATGGCGCCACCGGCGTGTTCCTCTTCGCAACGGCCGAGGAGATTCGCGGCGTAGCTGAGCTGGGTCTTCACCTCTTTTTTGCAGTAGCCGAAATAGTTGTCGGAAATGAAGGTGACGATGACGCCGGACGTATCGCGGGCGGTGAGCTTGAAGGCGGCACCGTCGTTGTAGCACTCGGCGGGGTTTTTCCAGCACATGCCATCGCGTCGCTGACGCGGCGTGGCGTCGTCGAAGGCCGGGAGACCAAGCTCTTTTTTCGTCAGCGTGCCGAGATGGGGAGCGACGATAATACAGCCGGTGTGTCCGGACCACGTCTGCGGATCGAGGGCGGCGTCGTTTTCCGGGAGATGCGGATCGCCGGCGTTGCCGAAAATGCGTTCGATAAAATCGAGGTTGGCGACGAGGGCGCCCGGAATGAAGAAGCGGGTCTCCATGGAACGTTGCGGCGTGAAGCCGGGGACGGCGGGGCACACCACTGGGCGCAAGTAGAGCGAAACGAAACACTCAGCGGGTGCGGGCTCGGCGGCGGTGAAGGGGAGCCGAAGAAATTCGACGGGCGGGTTGAAGGCGTGCTGCAGCAGACGGCTAAAAACGGCCGCTGGGACGGCTTTCTTATCGTCGGGACTCGGCAAGCCGCCTTCGGTGACGTGGAAAATGCCGGACGTGGTGCGGCGGTCGCTGCGGGGGTTGTGGAGGACGCCTTGGCGCGCACGATAGGACGAGAGGATGTCGCTTTGGTGGGAGTCGCGACCGGGGGGCAGGGACAAGACGC
>SYGN01000097.1 GCA_005799525.1 Opitutaceae bacterium
AACGATCTCCCCGGAGGGATTCGTGAATTCTGAGATGACGAACGATGTAGCTTGGTTCATGACCGATTTGCCACGTCAACTGGCAAATCCGATGTCAGGAAATTTAAGTCCTTACTGTTAAGGAATTAAGCTGGCGTCCCCACGGGGATTCGACCCCCGGTTCTCTCCGTGAAAGGGAGGCGTCCTAACCGGGCTAGACGATGGGGACTAACCGCGGAATGCGGGAAACTACGGGGCGAAACCCACCGCGCAAGGCAATTTTCCACTCAAACGAACTCCCTCACTCAGGGTGACACAGTTTGTTCGCGACCTTTGCCCCTCTCTCGCTAACACATTTTCATCATGACATTCGCTACCATTGCCGCCGCCCTGCCCAAGTCTGCCGTTACAACCATCGATGGCCTCCCTTTTCCCCACCTCGCTTCCGGTAAGGTCCGGGAAATTTACGATCTCGGCGACGCCCTCCTTCTCACGGCGACTGACCGCCTCTCCGCCTTCGACGTCATTTTACCCGACGGCATCCCCGGCAAGGGCGCGATTCTCACGCAGATCAGCAACTGGTGGTTCGCTCAATCGATCGGCCTGATCCAGAACCACCTCTTGCCCGATCAAGTCGGTGAGTTCGCCCGCCGCGGCATCACGAATCCCGACCTCCAACTTCGTAGCATGATTGTGCGAAAACTAAAACCACTCGCCATCGAATGTGTCACCCGCGGCTACCTGATCGGCAGCGGTTGGAGTTCCTACCAGAAAACCGGCGCGGTGTGCGGTATCCCGCTCCCGGCCGGCCTGCGCCAAGCGGATCGTCTCGCCGCACCCATTTTCACCCCCACGACCAAGGCCCCGAAAGGTCAGCACGACGAACCGATCAACGACGCCCAAGCGGCCGCCATCATCGGTGCCGCCCTCTACGAAAAAGTGAAGACCACCAGCCTCGCGCTGTATCAGTTCGGCCACGACCGGGCTAAACAGGCCGGCATGATCCTCGCCGACACCAAGTTCGAGTTTGGCACCGATGCCGCGGGCGCGCTGTTTCTCATCGACGAAGTGCTGACGCCAGACTCCTCGCGTTACTGGCCCGCCGCCGAGTATCGGCCCGATTGCTCACCCCCGAGCTACGACAAACAATTCGTGCGCGACCACCTCATCGCGCTGAGGTGGGATCAGCAACCACCGGCACCCCGCCTCCCCGCCGAGGTAATCGCCCGAACTCAGGAAAAATATCTCGCGGCGCTACGCAATCTGCTCGGCCCGTGAACCGCCCCGGTTGCGCTCATCGGGAGACCGGCACGGCACCTCCGGCGCGTCACCACGGATCGGAGCGAAACGGCACCGCCGGCAGGCCGGCCCCGTTATACAGATTAGCCTCCGGCGCGTTGCGCCACGCGTAGCGGACCGCGATCGGTTCGCGCACCTTGGGCGCGGAGACCACCAGCGTCTCGCGCTCAATCTTGGCGGTGGCCGGATGAAAAATCTTGTCGGCGCCGGCGATTTCTAGGGACTGCACCGGCTTGTCGTGGGCGATCAGGCCGCTCGCGTGAGTGAGTCGCACCCGCAACGCGGCGCCCTCGCGCGCCACCGCCGCGAAAGTCGGCCCCGTGTCGTCCACAGTAAGTCCATACACGCGGTTTTTCGCGAGCATGGCCAGGCGACGCCCGACGTCCTGCTTGTTGGCGGGATGGATATCATCGGGATTACCGACGTCGATCGCGAGGGCTTGGCCCGTGTTGGGCAGCGCAAGGGTCTGCGTCTGTGCCTCGCGCAGCGCCGCGTAGGTGAGACCCGTGGCATCGGCGGGATTTTTGTAGCTGGCGAGACTCACCCAATAGAACGGAAAGTCGCCTTGGCCGAAGTGCCCCCGCCATGCGGTAATCATCGCCGCGAAGAGTCCGCGGTATTCTGCAGCCCGCTCCGCGTTGCTTTCACCTTGATACCACACCGTACCCCGGATCGCAAAGGGCAGCAACGGATTGATCATGCCGTTAAACAGGCCGGTGGGAGTCCACGCATCGCCGGGACCACGGGGCGCGCGGGGGCGGGGATTTTTTTTTAACCACGCGGCATGAGTCTTCGCACCGTCGGTTTTCGGTTTCGTTTTCGCACCAGTCACCGCGGCGTCGGCCTTGGCCTTGGTCTCGGCCGCCGTCCACACCGCCAGTGCGGCTTCGTGAGCGGCGCGGTTTGCGGGAAACGCCGCGAGGTTGTCGCGCCAGCGTTCGGAGACGACGCCCAAGGCCGGGTTGCTCGCGATTGCCGCCGGGCTCAGCCACGACTCCACCGGCGTGCCACCCACCGAACTGTTCACGAGGCCGATGGGCACCCCGAGTTTCTGACAGAGATCGCGCGCGAAAAAATATCCGACCGCGGTAAACTCACCGACCGTTTCCGGTGCCGTCAGCTTCCACCCGCTGGTCGCAACCGTATCGGCCGGAGCATCCGCCACGCGCGTCGCGATCCGCACATGGCGCACGAGCGGCCAGCGAGCGGCCGCGATCTCAGCCGGGGCGTTGGTCACGCGGGTGTTTGCCTGCCAACCCGGACGGGGACCGACCGTGAATTCCATGTTGGATTGCCCGGAACACAGCCAGACCTCACCGACCACGATGTCGCGCACGATCACCACGTTTTTCCCGCTCACCGTGAGTTCCGCGCCCTCGCCCCGCGCCGAGAGAGCGTCTAAATAAACAATCCAACGGCCATCCGCGCCGGCCGTGGTTTGCTGGGACTGACCGGCAAACGTGACCACGATTTTCTCCCCAGCATCGGCCCGGCCCCAAACCGGAACAGGTTTGTCCCGCTGCAACACCGCATGATCGGAAAAGAGTGGCGCGAGGGAAACATCGGCCCGCGCCGGCACGGCGAGAGGGCCGAACAGCGAGACCACGAGCAGAACGGAGGGAAATTTCATCGGACGCGAGGATCGTGGTGGGTCTGCCGAAATTTCCGAGTGCGAAAACGGCCGCAGATCATTGCCGCCATGGTTTCCCCGCTCGAAAGGCTTCCAGCCGCGCTGTGAACGGAACCTGCGCCTCGTGCTGGGGCGTCCCGCGGATAAGCTCCAACGCGCGTTCCGCAGCGGCGACCGCCTCGGGAAAGCGCTGGGCTTCCGCCAAGGCGGCGGCGAGCGCGCTGAGTGCCGTCGGCTCCTGGGTCCCGAGGCGTTGCGCAATCACCACGGCCTCGGCACCGTTGCGGACGCTGGCATCCTGACTGGTGGCGAGGACCCAGGCGAGGTTGCCAGCGATCACCGGATGGTCGCCGGGGGTGAGTCCCAGCCGATACAAAGTGACCGCCGCGGCGTGCGCCGCGCGCTCGTAGCACAGATTACCCGCCGCCTGACACAGCGCGACCTGCTGCGCAGCCGGCGACTGCATGATCGCCGCCGAAAAACTTTGGACGGCGTTCACGGATTCACCGAGCGTCAACTGAGCGATGGCAATATGCCACAACGCGTCGGCCGGGGTCTGGTCCGGCACGACCTGCAGCAAGAGCACGCGAAGGTCGGGTATCTTCACTTCAGACGGCACGCGATAAGGAATCGGCCGCAACCAAGGCGTGAGCACTTGCGCGCTAAGCAGCGTGTAGCCGAACGTTTTCTTGAATTCCTCCGGCGTGCCCGTCGGGTGCAAAATGGAAAAATATTGCGCGAGATAATTTTCCTCGGAAATCAGGGCGAGGTGCGTGACGCCGTGCAGGCGAATCAGCTCGCGCGCCCGCTCGGCGGTCGGTGCACAAAAAATTTCCGCCGCCGCCCGCAGGCCCCGGTAGTTTTCCCAATAGAGCGTGCCGAGGGTCCGGAAATTGCCGTAGTAGCCCATGCCCGTGGAGCCGTTCGGGCTCGCGAGCAACACGATCTCACCCGTTGGCTGCGAGGCGCGGATCGCCGCCGCCGCATCGCGATAGATCAGCTGTTGGAGATCGCCCTGATCGGCCGCGCGGAGGGCCACGCGCCCTCGGACGGCCGAGATCCGGTCGATTGCAGTCGGCAGAAAACAGGCGCCTCCCACCGCCAGCACCACCAGCGCACGCACGCGTGACGAGCGCCCTTGGACCAGCGCGGCCACCACCACCAAGAGCAGGCACAGGAGCGGACCGCTCGCTCCGAAGGACCAACGGACCTGCGCCGCGAGGAGCGCCAGAAATCCGAGGGCCACCACCGCGCTGAAAACGAGCAGCTGCTTCTGCGACGGTGCTCGCCGCAACAGGAGCACCGCCACCACGGCAAACGCCGCGACGTTCCCGTTGATGTAGTGAAAAAAAGTCGGCCAGCCAAAGGCCTTCGTGGTCGCCGCCAACGACAAGCCCTCGGCCACGGTTTTCGGAATTTCGGAAATAAACGGATCGCCGACCACAAACACGCGGGCACCACCCAGCAGCACCGTGAGCGGTGCCGCCGCCAGCGCTAATCCGGGC
This sequence comes from Opitutaceae bacterium, assembly GCA_005799525.1. Lineage (GTDB taxonomy): Bacteria > Verrucomicrobiota > Verrucomicrobiia > Opitutales > Opitutaceae > GAS368. The sequence goes on from SYGN01000097.1 coordinate 4,414, forward strand.
CAGACGAATCGCCACGCAGGAGCCACCGGCACCACCGCCAATCGCCGCTCCGCGAGCAAGGCGACGAGTTCGCTGCCGCCCCACCACGCGAGCGCATAGCACGGATGATTGACCTCCAGCCGCATCCCCAAATGCGCCGGCGCGTATTCGAAAAGATAGAACGCCACGCTCCCGGCAGCGCCCACCCGGCCCCACCACCGCCACAAATCGGCGTCAAACTCCGCGCCGTCCCGCCGCTCAACGCGCCGGAGCGACCATGCCGCCACGAGGCCCGCAAATCCGGTCAGCGCAATCACCGGGATCGTCGAAAACGCGCTGATCCACAGACCCAGCGCTCCACACGCGCCGGAAAAAATAGCGGCCCCGCGCGCCGCGGCCCGCGACCGCGGGAGGAGTTGATCCAGCCCGGCCTCGGCGGCGCGCCACCAGCCGGCACCCATAAAAATCGCACCGAGTACGACCCCAAACGTCGCCGCTGTCAGCAGCCCATGGTGATCGACGTAGTAGGGCGCAAAGACCCCGTAGAAACCCTCCGTGCCCACGATGCCGACCGCGACCAACGCACCGGCGCCCGCGCCCGCCCGCCGCCCCACCCACGCGGAAAAAACGATCACCGCAGCCATGAGCAGCGGGAGATTGAACCACGGTAAGACGCGCTCGGTGGCGAGCGGCAACGGCTCGCCCGTGACCCCATGACGCAGACGACCGGCCCCGGCTACGAGATGCGCAAAGCCAGAACTCCAATGCACCTCGCGACCGGCCGGAGCGTTGTCATTGTAAGTGTAGCGGACCCGCGACGGCGCTTCGCCGTCGAACGTGAGCGCGTAACGCACCCAGTTCTGGGCGTCCGCATAGTTCGTTGGAATAATGTGCCGCAGCGGCGTCGTGATCGGCGGGACGCGGGCCGCAGCACGATCAATCAACCCGACATAGTCGCGCATCGCGAACGCGTGCAGCGTCGCGAGCACGGCGGCCAACACCCACGCCCCGATCATAACGAGCCACCACGTGCGGCGGCTTTCGCGAGTAAGAATCATCCCCACGGTTGAAAACTAAAATGGGTCCGGCGGGAAGCGCGGAGACACGCCGTCCCCACTTCCGTGGTACCGCCGGTCCCGCGACACGCGCGGTAAGACCAACGTCATTTGAGTGTTTAATACCCACGTCCTTTTGAACTCTGGACGTTTCGGTAGCCGCGAGCGCCAGCGAGTGGTGTTTCCACCAGCGTCCAACGATCGCGAGACGTTGGTATACGATCGGTTCTCCGGCCGGTAAAATACCTTACTGACCCCGCGAACAACCCAGGGCAACGGCCTCGACGTTCATCCGGCCGCCCGTGCCGCCCCACCTGAATGGGCCACGGCGCGACGGTTAGTAACCGCGCGTGACGTCCACCCCGCTGTGCAGCGGTTCGCCACGCTCGAAGCGCGTCACGTTGGCGAGGAACACGTCGATTTTGCGATCGGTCTCGCCGGGGAAGCGTCCGCCCGTGTGCTGGGTGAGCAAGACCCGGGGATGGCGCCAGAGTGGGCTGCCGACGGGGAGGGGTTCGATCGCGGTCACGTCGAGCACGGCACCGCCGAGGTGGCCGGCGTCGAGAAGCGAGACGAGCGCGACTTCGTCGAGGGTGGAGCCGCGGCCGACGTTGACGACCACGGCGTCGCGTTTCAGGCGGACGAGACGCGCGTGGTCGAGGAAGCCGATCGTCGCAGGGGTGTGCGGGAGCGTGTTGATCAGCAGATCGGTGGTGGCGAGCGCGACGTCGAGTTCGGCGGGAGTGGCGAGTGCGCCGGTGCGGACGGTGCGGGAGAAAAATTGCACATCGGCGTCAAAGGCTGCGAGCACGCGTGCGAGGCAGCGGGCGATCCCGCCGGCGCCTAGGAGGAGAACGCGCTGGCCAGCGAGGGCGCGGATCGCGGGTTCGACCTCAGATTTGATCCAGCGGGCCGCGGGTTGCGCGACGAGCAGTCGTGGCAACTGGCGGTAGAACGCGAGAATGCCGGCGAGGGCCGCTTCGGCGACGGCGCGATCGTAGAAGCCGGCCAGGTTGGTGAGGACCACGGACGCGGCGCGCGGCGTGGCGTTGAGCCCGAGGTAGGCGTCGACGCCAGCGGACTCGAGCTGCACCCAGCGCAGGCCTGCCGCAGCGCTGAGCCACGCAACAGGGACGTTGCCGAAAATCACGTGTGCGGTAGCGACCGCGGCGCGTTTTTCGAATTCAGGGAATTCGGCGCAAAACGTGAGGGTATGGGCCGGGAGGGCGGCGTGGAGGCGGGCGCGGTGCGCGGGGGTGAGGCCGGGGAGCGCGATGCAGAGGTTCATCGTGCGGGAGAGGAAACGCCGAGGCGCGCCCGGCACAAGGCCGGAGGTGTCGGGGCCGCGGGCGGGTCAGCGCCCGGCCTTGGCCCGAGCGGGGGTGGCCGTGGCCGTCTGGATCGTCAGCGCGGGGTTCACGAAGCCGGGGCGGATCGCGATATCCTGGCGCACGCCGGCGCGTTCGCGTTCGCGCCAGCGGGCGGGGGAGATTCCGGCGATTCGCGTGAATACCCGCGTGAAATGATGCACCGTGGCGAAGCCGGTGAGCTCGGCGATACGTTTCAGTTCGTAGTCGGAATAGCGGATCAGCTGCGTGGCGCGGTCCACGCGGTAGTGCCAGAGGGCCTGCAGAGGGGATTCCCGGTGATGCTTGAGCCAGACGTTGTGGAGATGGCGGTAGCTGTAGTGCAGGGCCGCGCTCAGTTTCCGTTGGTCGATGGGCTGGGCGCAGTTCTCACGCAGATAACGCTCGAGCCGCTGGGCGAGGTCGTCGTCGGCGCCGGTGAAGACGGTGGGCGGAAGGGGCGTGGCCGGCAACTGGCCGGCGGCTTCGTCCGGCCCGGTTTCGAGCAAACGCAGCAGGAGTTGGGCGAACAGGGTTTGGCAGAGCGCGTTGGAGAAAGGACCGTGCCGGCGCGCTTCGGCGTGAATCGCTTCGAGGAGCGCAACCGCCCGGTCGTCGATGCGGGGGTGGAACGAGGGGAGCCGCCGGCACGCCGCGCGGAGATTCTGGCGGTGCAGGAGAAACTTGGTGTCGAGGGTCCGCACCGGTTCGTTCGACCCCGCGGTCAGACTGTGCACGAGGCGCGGCCGAAGGAACAGCAGCTGGCCGGGGCCTAAGGCGCGGTGGTCCGCCCCGATGACCGCGTGACCGGTCCCGCTCACGATCAGGATAATTTGAAAGTAGTCATCGTGGGCATGCGGGGGCAGATGCCAGAGCGGCTCGTAGTCATAGCGGGCGATCCACAGCGGTTCAATGTCTCGGGTTAACCAGGGCACGGGAGCAGGGATTGGGTGGAGACTTAAGCAGGGGGTACGGCCACGGTGGCCGGAGTGCACGATTGGACAAAAAAGCGGCCTGGCGAGCCAAAGACGGCGATGGCGGTCACGGGTAGGATTTGGGTCGACTGCTTTGAACTGCGGACCGTGATCCAGGTTCAAGCGTATCGTGCCCGGCCCCGCTCTGTTCGACATGATCAACCCCCCATGAAAGCCCACCTTCCCTGCGTTCGTTTTTATGCAGCTCTTCTCCTCGCGCTGGCCGGTTTCACGTCCATCCGCGGCGCCGAGGCCGCCGCCACCGGCACGATCACCGGGTCGGTCAGCAACGCCGCGACCACCAATCTGCTCGAGGGCAGCCGCGTCGAGATTGTGGCGCTCGGCCTGAGCACGCTCGCCGACAACACCGGCCGCTACGTGTTGACCGGCGTGCCGGCGGGCACCCACGAAGTCGTCGTCTCCTACATCGGTCTCGATACCCTGCGCCGCCCGGTGACCGTGAGGGCGGGGGAGCGCGCCGTGCAGAACTTCGATCTGACGACGAGCATCTACCGGCTCGAGGGTTTCAAGGTGTCCGGCGAGCGCGAGGGCGGGGCCGCCGCCATCACCGCGCAGCGCAACGCCCCCAATCTCAAAAACGTCGCCGCGATGGATTCGTTCGGCAATCTGCCGAACATGAGCGCGAGCGAAGTCGCGATCAATCTGCCCGGCGTCGCCGCCGTGCCGAATGAAGCCGGCATCGTCGCCGCGTTCACTGTGCGCGGGATGGCGCCGGGTCTGAACACCGTCACGATGGACGGCGTGCTCCTCACGAGCCGCGACGACGGCCTGGGCCGCGCGACGCAGATCAATGTCTACTCGAGCGCGATGTTCGACCAGATCGAACTGACCAAGGGGCACACGCCGGATCGCAGCCCGGATTCGCTGGGCGGCACCATCAATCTCAAGAGCCGTTCGCCGCTGAGCATGAAGGAAAAACGCCGCATCACCTACAATGTGTCCGGCCGCATGCAGCCGACCTTCACGCAGCAGGTCCCCCTCATCGACGGGCATCGGTCGCATCCGCTCGTGAACCTCGGCTATCAGGAGATCTTCGATGTCTTCGGCGGCGAGCGGAATCTCGGTGTGGCCGTGAACCTGTTCTACAGCGAACACGCCACCGCGTGGTTCATCACCAACCGCGATTTCCAAAACACCACCAACACGCCCGCCTACGTCTGGGACTATCGCACGACCGACACCTACAACCCCCACTATCAGGCCAGCGCCAACGTGAAGCTCGAATACCGGCTTTCGCCCACGACGAAACTCACGCTCAACACCTTTGCCGTCGACAACAACGAGAAGTTCCGGCGCCGCTACGAGACGCGGGCCTTCACGAACCAGACCGTCGGCACCACGGGCACCGCGGGCATTCTGCCCGGCTACACGGATCGCTTCACGCAGGTGCGCGCGACGCCCAACTCCATCATCGATCTCACGATGACCGGCCCGAACAATGTCTTCGTGCGCGCGCGCGGCTTCGACCTCGGTGCGGAGCAGACCTTCGGCCCGCTGCAGCTCGACTACAAGGCCGCCGCGAACCGCTCCCATGTGAACCGCGGCAACGGCAAGGGCGCCGTGCTCATCAATCGCATCAGCAACGTCGGCTGGATTCTCGACCGCACGCAGTCCGATCTCCACCCGCGCTTCGTCCAGACGGAAGGCCCGGACATCACCAATCCCGCGAACTACCGCCCCGCGCCCAACGGCCTCACCAATGCGAATGCCGACAACGACCGCGCCGTGAAGGAGCTCCATTTCAACGCCCGCTACGCGCTGCCGCTTTCCGCGCTCAAGGCAGATCTGAAGACGGGCGCGCAGTGGCGCGAAAATTCCGGCACGGACAACAACCGCGGCCGCCGGTGGAACTACACCGGCACGACCGCACTGCCCGCCGACACTTCGTTGCGCATGTATGACGAGCGCAAGACCGGCCGCCGGATTCCGCAATGGGAAGCCTCCACCTTTATCAACGAGCGCGTGCCCGTGACCCCGTCGCTCTGGAACGAGGACCGCTATTTCTTCGAACAAAACCGCTACATCGGCTCCTCCGACGTCAGCGAGAAAGTCACCTCCGCCTACCTCATGACCGATGCCAAAGTGGGCCGCACCGGCCTGATCGCCGGCGTGCGCACGGAAAAAACCGAGACGGAGAGCTCCGGTTATGTGCGGGCGCGCGTCGCCAGCACGGCCGCCCAACAAGCCGCCGATCCGGTCGGATCGGCCCAGCGCGACTATGCCGGGAACCGCCGCGACTTGGCCGGCAGCTACACCAAGTCGTTCCCGAGCGTGCACGTCACCCAAAACCTCACGTCCAAGTTGAAGGCGCGCCTCAGCTGGTCGACCGGATTTGGCCGGCCGCCGCTCTCGAACCTGCGGCCCAACGAAACGGCGAATGACGCCACGCAGACGCTCACGATCAGCAACCCCAGTTTGCTCCCGCAGACGGCGTCGAACTGGGATGCCACGCTCGACTACTACTTTGAGCCCGTGGGGAATTTTTCGGTCAGCTGGTTCCACAAATCGATCCGGGATTACATCGTCACGGGCATCAACACCGGCACCGTCGGCACCGGCGCCAACAACGGCTTCAACGGCGAATATGGCGGCTACACCCGCCTCACCACGGCCAACGCCGGCACAGCGACCGTGCAAGGCTGGGAGCTCAGCTACCAGCAGCAGTTCACGTTTCTCCCCGGCCCGCTGAAGGGTTTCCGCGTCGGCGGCAACTACACGTCGATCGAGACCGCGGGTGATTTTGGCGGCACAGTTTCCCGCAGCACCAACCAAGTTCCCGGCTTCATCCCCCGCACCGGCAACGTCAACGCCTCGTGGCACTACCGCGGCTTCAGTGTGCGCTACGCCATCAACTACACCGGCGACTACATCACGAGTTTCACCGCCGCGAGTGTCGGCCGGAATCTCTATCGCCTGAAGCGCACGATCACCAATCTCGGCCTCGCCTACCAGGTGCGTCCGTCACTCAACCTCACCTGCGACGTCTCCAACCTCTACAACAACCCCGAGGTCTTCTACCGCGGCATCCGCGATCAGATGGCGAGCACCAACATCCCTGGCACCGCGATCACCTTCGGGGTCAACGGGCGGTTCTGACGCCTCCGCCCTCCCGCTTCTTCGCATGAACGTGAAACTGTTCCGCCTCGCGTTGCTCGTGATCGCTGGCGCGGTGGCTCGCGCCGCCGAGCGCCCCAACATCGTCCTCATCCTCGCCGACGATGTGGGCTACTCCGACCTCGGCTGCTTCGGCGGCGAGATCGCCACGCCGAATCTCGATGCGCTCGCCGCCGGCGGCCTGCGTTTCACGAACTTCTACAATTCTGCGCGCTGTTGTCCCACGCGCGCCTCGCTCCTCACCGGCCTCCACCCGCACCAGGCCGGCATCGGCCACATGTTGAACGACGACGGCGTCGACTCCTATCGCGGCGAACTCAGCCGGCGGAGCGTGACGATGGCCGAAGCGCTCAAGCCCGCCGGCTACCGGAATTACATCGCGGGCAAGTGGCACCTCACGCCCGGCTACACCGCCGAGGCCCAGACGAAGCGCGACAACTGGCCGCTCCAGCGCGGCTTCGACCGCTACTACGGTACGATCCAGGGCGCGGGCAGTTTCTGGGACCCCGGCTCCCTCGTCCGCGACAACACCCTCCTCACCGTCGCCAACGACCCCGAGTATCGCCCCGAAGAGTATTACTACACCGACGCGATCAGCGATCACGCGACCAAGTTCATCCGCGAGCACGCGCGCGACCATGCCCGGTCACCGTTCTTTCTCTACGTCCCCTACACCGCGCCGCACTGGCCGATGCATGCGCGCGAGCGCGACATCGCGAAACAAAAAGGCCGCTACGACGCCGGCTACGCCGCGATCCGCGCCGCCCGTTGGGCGAAGCAAAAACAACTCGGCGTGGCCGACGCCGCGTGGGGTCTCGCGCCGACGTCGGGCGATTGGGCCACGGTCGAGAACAAGGCCTTCGAGGCGCGCTGCATGGAGGTTTACGCCGCGATGCTCACGTCGATGGACGACGGCATCGGCCGCATCGTCGCGGCGCTCCAGGCCACCGGCCAGCTCGACCGCACCGTGATCATTTACCTGCAGGACAACGGCGCGTGCGCGGAGACCAACGGCCGCGAAGGGCCCTTCATGCCGCGCGCCGCGCAGCCCTCGCTTCTGCCGCTCGCGCCCGACGCAAAGCAATACGGTTTTCTCCCGGCCCAGACCCGCGACGGCTGGCCCGTGCGCAGCGGTTACGGCGTGATGCCCGGCCCGGCCGACACCTACGTCGCCTACGGCCGCGACTGGGCCAATGTCAGCAACACGCCCTTCCGCGAATATAAGCACTGGGTCCACGAGGGCGGCATCGCGACCCCGCTCATCGTGCACTGGCCGGCCGGCGTGTCCGCGGCGCGGCGCGGCCGGATCGAACCGCACCCCGGGCAATTGACGGATCTGATGGCCACCTGCCTGGACGTAGCCGGCGCCAAGTTCCCGGCGGAGTTTGCCGGCCAGAAAATCCACCCGCTCGAAGGCGTGAGCCTCCGCGCGGCGATGGAGGGCCGCGCGCCCGCGACCGACCGACCGCTGTTCTGGGAGCACGAGGGCAACCGCGCCGTGCGCGTCGGCTCGTGGAAACTCGTGGGAAAGTTTCCCGGCGGCTGGGAGCTCTACGACCTCGCGACGGATCGCGCCGAACAGCGCGACCTCGCCGCCCGACATCCGGAGCGGGTCCGCGCGATGGCGGCCCAGTATGACGGTTGGGCACAACGCGTCGGGGTGTTGCCTTGGCCGATCGGCTCGGCCATCAAGGCGGAAGCGGCCGCAAAAAAAGCTGCGGCCATGCCGAAATAGCCCTCCGCACTTTTCTCCCCATGAAGCCTTCGCTCCTCCCTGCGCTCACGTTCACCTTTTGGGCCGCCTGCGTCGGACTGCTCGCCGCCCCCGCGACCCTCGCCGCAGAACGGCCCAACCTCATCTTCATCCTGGCCGACGACTACGGGATCGGCGAGGTCGGCTGTTACGGCGCCGACCACTACAAGACGCCCAACCTCGACGCCCTCGCGCGCAGCGGCACGCGTTACACGCAGGCCTACACGATTTCCCTCTGCGGACCGTCGCGCGCGCAGATTCTCACCGGCCGCTACGGCTTCCGCACGGGCGGCAGCAATCAGGACGCGGTCGGCGAAATCTTACCGAAAAACGAAAAACTGATCCCCACCGTGCTCAAGCCGGCGGGCTACGTCTCGACGATGATCGGCAAGTGGAGCCAGTTCTCGCTGCAGCCGTCCGACTTTGGCTTCGACGATTACCTGCGCTACGCCGGCAGCGGCGCCTACTGGAACACGCAGGAAAAAGTGAAGACCTACGTGGTCAACGGCGAGAAGCGCCCCCTGCTCGACAAGGAATACCTGCCGGACCTGATGCACCGGCATCTCGTCGACTTCATGACGCGCCATCGCGACCGGCCGTTCTACGCGCACTACTCCCTGTCCCACGTGCACACCGATATTCTGCCCACGCCCGACAGCGCGCCCGGCAGCCAGAACCACTATGGCGACAACGTCCGCTACATGGACAAGCTGGTGGGGAAACTCATGGCGGAGCTTGATCGGCTGAAGCTGCGCGAGAAGACCCTCGTCGTTTTCTTTGGCGACAACGGCACCACCAACGGCCGGGCCGACCGCGCCACCATCGGGGGTCGCCCACTCGCCGGGGCCAAAGGCTCGATGCTCGACGGCGGCGGACGCGTGCCGCTGATTGTCAGCTGGCCGGGCGTCACACCCGCCGGCCGGGTTTCCGCCGACCTCGTGGACTCGAGCGATTTTCTGCCGACGTTTGCCGCCCTGGCCGGAGCGAAACTGCCGGAGAAAACCGTGATCGACGGCCGGAGTTTCGCGGCGCAGTTGCGCGGGGAAACGGGCGGACCGCGCTCGTGGGTGTTTAACCAACTCGCCCGCAACTGGTATGTGCGTGAGGCCGGCTGGAAACTCAACCAGGCAGGCGAACTCTTCGACATGAGCGATGCGCCGTTTACCGAGAAACTCGTCGCCGCCGGCGCCGAGACTCCCGCCGCCCGCGCCGCCCGCCAGCGCCTGGCGGCGGCCCTCGCGCAGCTCAATCCCGCCGGCGGCATCCCGGACACTGGCGACGAGTCGGGCCGTCACGCCAAGAACGTCGAAGCCAAAAAGAACAAGGAACGGAAAAAATGAACCGATCGCGCGTCCCACGTCCCCGGCTGCTCCGTACGCTGATCGCCGCATTCGGCGTCGCGTCAGTGACGCTGGCGGCCCAGGCCGCCGCGCCCGCGCGCCCCAACGTTCTCTTCATCGCCGTCGACGACCTCAACGACTGGATCGGGCCGTTGCGCGGTCACCCCCAGGTGAAGACCCCCCACCTCGACCGCTTGGCCAGGCGCGGCATCACGTTCACCAACGCCCACTGCGCTGCGCCGCTCTGTAATCCGTCGCGCGCCGCGGTGTTCAGCGGCCTCCAGCCGTTTCAAACCGGCGTCCTCGCCAACGACGAGAAAGCCATCCGCACCGCCCGGCCCGACGCCGTTCTCCTCCCCCAACACTTCGAGGCAGCCGGCTACCGTACCTACGGCACCGGCAAACTCCTGCACCAAAAAGGCCCCGGCCTGTGCGAAACGGAATTCTACCCCGAGCAGCGCTGGAGTCCGTTCGCCCCCGCCGCCGTGAATTACACCGCCGCCGAATTGCCCTCGAAGGGTTCCGCCAATCCCCAGCATCACACCGTCCTCAAAGGCCGCCCCGTCGTCCTCCCGCTCAACCGCATGCCGAGCGACCGCGCCGCGGCTTCGCCCGGCGGCGAATCCTTCGACTGGGGGCCGGTTGACGTGGACGACTCCGACCTGGGCGACGGCCAGATCGCCGACTGGGCCGTGCAACAGATCCGCACCCAGGCGCAGAGCCCTGCGCAACCTTGGTTTCTCGCCGTCGGATTCTACCGCCCACACATCCCGCTCTTCGCTCCGAAAAAATATTTCGATCTCTACGCCGGCCTCGACATCCAGCTCCCCGTCGTGAAAGCCGACGACCTCGACGACCTGAGCGACACCGGGCGCAAGTGGGCCCGCGATCCCGTCACCGCCGGCTCCCACGCGTCCGTCGTGAAACACGGCCAGTGGAAAGCCGCCGTCACCGCCTATCTCGCGTGTGTCTCGTTCATCGACGCCCAGGTCGGCAAACTCCTCGAGGCCCTCGACGCGAGTCCCGCCGCCGACAACACCATCATCGTCTTCTGGGGCGACCACGGCTGGCACCTCGGCGAAAAGGAACACTGGGGCAAATGGACCGGCTGGCAGCGCTCCACGCGTGTGCCCTTGCTGATCGCGCCCCCGCGGAGCGGCGCGACCGCGAACTTCCCGCGCGGCGCCACCTGCGCCGATCCCGTCGGCCTGATCGATTTGTATCCGACCTTGATCGACACGTGTGGCCTCGCCGCCCGCCCCGGCCTCGCCGGGGCATCGCTCCTGCCGCTCCTGAAAAACCCGGCGGCCGCGAGTGACCGCCACATCCTCACCGCCTTCGACGCCGGCAACTTCGCCGTCACCGGTCCGCGCTGGCGCTACCTGCGCTACGCCGACGGCAACGAGGAGCTCTACGACTCCGCCAACGACCCGCACGAATGGACCAACCTCGCCGGCCGGCCCGAGCACCGCGCCATCCAACAGGCCATGGCCGCCAAGATTCCCGCCGTCACCGCCAGCCCGACCGACGCGGCGGCTCCACCCGCCAAGTCCGGCCGGAAAAAGAAAAACGCCGCACCGTGAGAATTCCCTATAGCGCACCGCGACTTCGCGCGCAGCTTCCGTGGCCGGCGACAGAGGTCGGCGCTCCATTTTCACGGAGGAAGCTGGAACCCCTGCCCCGGCCAATCGATCTCTCCTCCGGCCAGAAACCTCTCCCCCGTGCCTCCTTGATGCTTTTGCCGTGAAAATCCCGCTCTGCCTCCTGCCCTGCTTGGCAACCCTCTCGTTCGCCCAATCGACCGCCCCCGCGCCCGCGGCCCCCAGAGAAGAGCCCGTCCAGCTCTCCGCCTTCGAGGTCTCGACGAAGCAGGACGAAGGCTACCGCTCCAACAACTCCGCCTCCGGCAACAAGACCGGCACCGCCATCCGCGAGACGCCCCAGTCGATCCAGATCGTGAACCAGAGTTTTATCGACGACCTGCAGGCGCGCTCGGTGGCCGATGCTCTCGTCTACACCAGCGGACTCACCGAGGGACAGAATTCCCGCGGCGATCGGTTCGAGATCCGCGGCTTCACCACCGGGATCCCTTTTAAGAACGGATTTCGCGACTCGGGCCGCGCGCCCCGCGACACCGCGAACTTCGATCGCATCGAGGTCGCGAAGGGCCCGGCCTCCGTCATCTTCAGCCGCACCTCCGCCGGCGGAGCGGTGAACATTCTCACGAAGCTGCCGCAACGGCGCCGCTTGACCGAGGCCACGGCGACTCTGGGCGGCAACGACTACTATCGCGGCACCCTCGACGTCACCGGTCCGCTCTCCAGCGACAAGGTGCTCTACCGCGTGAATGCCGCCTGGCAGGACTCCGGCAGTTTCCGCGACCATGGCTTCATCCATCGGCTCTTCTTCACCCCGACGATAAGCCTGATCCTCGGTCCGCGCACCCGGCTCAACTTCGAATTTGAGTATCTCAAAGACCGGCGCGTAAGTGACGGCGGGCTCGTCGCTGTCGGCAACCGCGTCATTAAGGTGCCCGCACACACCTTCTACGGCGACCCCGACGATGTGAACAGCACGTGGCAATACGCCGGCCGCTATGAGCTGCTCCACACCTTACCCTCCGGCCTCGCGCTGCGCCACGCCTTCCGGATCAACCAGACGAACGAGAAGGGCTTCGACACCCAGTTCAACGCCGTCAACGCCACCACCCTCGTGCTGACCCGCACCCGCCGCTGGCTCGCCGCCGAGCAAGTGGACAACGCCTACACCCAGACCGAGGTCAGCTACGAGCTGCGCGGCGCCGGCGGCCGGCACAAGCTCCTCGCCGGGTTCGAAATCGGCCGCAACTACGACGGCGGTATCACGAACTTCGCGCCGCTCACCGCGACAAATGTCCTCAACCCCGTGCGCGGCGTCACCGGCGCTTTCGTCAACAACAGCTGGAACGACACCACCATCTGGTATGACGAGTATTTCGTGCAGGATCAGTTTTTTTGTTTCGACGACAAGCTCACGCTCGTCGCCGGCGCCCGGCTCGCGCGCTTCGCTTCCTACGCGACCAACAAACGCACCGGGGTCAAAACCGACACCTCCGGCACGAGCCCCAATCCCCGCTTCGGCGCGGTCTGGCTGCCACGCGACAACGTCTCCATCTTCGCCAATTTCTCGGACATCGTCGCCAACGCCACCAACGTGAATCCCGACGGCTCGACGCTCAAGCCCGTCGAATCCGCCATCAAGGAACTCGGGGCGCGAATCGAGTTTTTCCAGCGCCGGATCGCCGTCACCGGTGGTTTCTATGAACTGATCAACGCCAACACGCTCAACGCCGACCCGCTGCGTCCGGGCTTTCGGATCGAGACCGGCCAGCAGCGCACCCGCGGCCTCGAGTTCGACTTCGTCGGCCGCATCCTCGCGGGCTGGCAGGTCATCGGCTCCGCGAATTTCACCCGGGGCGTCGTCACGCGGGATCTCGTCACCCCGGTCGGCAACCGGTTGGCCAATACACCGACCCGCACCTACAGCGTCTGGAACCGCTACCAGTTCGGCGACGGCTCGCTCAAGGGACTGGGTGCCGGCCTCGGCGTCGTGGCCGTCGGCGGCCGCTTCGGCGACGTCGCCAACACGTTCTACATCCCCGCTTACGTGCGCTTCGACGCGGCGCTCAGCTACCGGGCGAAGACCTGGGATGTCTCCCTGAACGTCCAGAATCTCACCGATGAGGACTACGTGCGCACCACCTCCGGCCGACTTTCGATCCGCCCCGGTAGCCCGCGGGATTTTTCCCTGCGCCTCCGCCACCGGCTCTGATCGGGCCGCCCCATCTGGTTTCCCCACTCGCCCATTCGCCTTATCCCTGTTTCCCTGGTTTTCATCCTTCCTCCTGCCATGCGCACCACCTGTCGTTCCGTCTTGCTCGGCTTTCTCGCCATTTCATGGGGGGCCCTCGCCGCCGCCGCCGCGCAGAAACCCAACATCCTCTTCGTCGCGGTCGACGACCTTCGCCCCGAGTTCGGCGCGTATGGCGCGGGCTACGTCAAATCGCCCAACCTCGACCGGATCGCGCAAGCCGGCCTCACCTTCACCCGCGCCTATTGCCAGCAGGCCGTCTGTTCGCCGACGCGTTCGAGCCTCATGACCGGCACGCGCCCCGACACCACCAAGGTCTGGGACCTCGAGACGCATTTCCGCGATGCGCTGCCCAACGTCGTCACCCTCGGCCAGCACTTCAAAAACCACGGCTACTTCGTCCAAGGCATGGGCAAAATTTACCACGGCAGCCTCGACGACGCCCCGACCTGGTCCGTGCCGTGGCAGTCCTCCCGCGGTCAGGCCTACGGTCTCCCCGAGAACCTCGCGCTCAACAACCGCCAACCTGCCGCCCCGGAACCCGCCGGCGACACCGCCAAGCAGTCCGGCAAAAAGAGAAAGGCCGCCACGCCCAAGAATTCCCGCGGCCCCGCCTTCGAGGGCGCCGCTGTCCCCGACGACACGTTCACCGACGGCGCCAACGCGACGCTCGCCGTCGCCACCCTCGGCCAGCTCGCAAAGAAACAGGAGCCGGTCTTCCTCGCGGTCGGTTTCTCCAAACCCCACCTGCCGTTCGTGGCCCCCAAGAAATACTGGGACCTCTACGACCCCGCGAAACTCCCGCTCGCGCCGAACAAGTTCCGCCCCAAGGACGCGCCCGACTACGCCATCCAGCCCGGCGGCGAGCTCCGCAATTACCACGGCATCCCCGAAGGCTCGATCCCCGACGACCTCGCGCGCCAGCTCAAGCACGGCTACTACGCCGCCCTCTCCTACATGGACGCCCAGCTGGGCCGCGTGCTCGACGAACTCGACCGCCTCGACCTGCGCAAGAACACCATCGTGATCCTCTGGGGCGACCACGGCTGGAAACTCGGCGAGCACGACGCCTGGTGCAAACACAGCAATGCCGAGAACGACACCAACGGCGCGCTGCTGCTCTCAGTCCCCGGCATGAAACACGCCGGCGCCAAGGCCAACGGCCTCGTCGAGTTCGTCGATATTTACCCCACGCTCGCGGACCTCGCCGGCCTCCCGCTGCCCGCCCACCTCGAAGGCCTCAGCTTCAAACCCGTCCTCGACCAGCCCTCGCGCCCCTGGAAGCAGGCCGCTTTCAGCCAATATCCCCGCCCCGGCAACTCCGCCACCGGCGGGCAGCCGTTGATGGGCTATTCCATGCGCACCGAGCGCCACCGTTTCACCGCCTGGCTGCATCGCGACGACCCCGGCAAGGTCGCCGCCCTCGAACTCTACGACCACCAGACCGATCCGCAGGAAAACCAGAACCTCGCCAAACGCCCCGAGCACGCCGCGCTCGTCGCGCAACTCACCACCCAGCTGCGGGCCGGCTGGAAAGCCGCCGCGCCCGCCCGCTGACCTGCCCCGCGGTCACCTGCGCCCGATCTCCGCCCCGCCGGGGCACTACTCCCGAAACCCCCGCTCTCCCGAAATCTACCATGAACTCACCCATCGCGTTCCTGCGCGGCGCAGGCCTGGCCGCGCTCCTGCCCGGCAGCGTTTTTGCCGCCGTCGCCCCGGCGTCGCCCGCCACCAAAGAAGAGGTCGTTGAACTCTCGCCCTTCGTCGTCGCGACGCAGACCGACACCGGGTATGCCGCCACCAACACGCTGGAAGGCAGCCGGCTCAACACCGCGCTGCGCGACACGCCCGCTGCGATCAGCATTTTCACCAAGGACCTGCTCGACGATCTCGGTGCGACCACGATGGAGGAAATTCTGCGCTATGATTTGAGCGCCGAGGTGTCGTTCGGCGATGGCGAAGCCGGCGGCGCCGGCAACCAGACGAGCAATTTCGCCGAGGGATTTTCGTTCCGGGCCCGCGGTCTAGCCGCGTCTTTTTCGACCGACGGCTTCCGCACCGCCGGCGAACCCAACACGTACAACGTCGAGCGCGTGGGCTCCACCCGCGGCCCCAATGCCATCCTCTTCGGCACCGGCAGTGCCGGCGGCAACTTGAACTTCCGCACCCGCGCCCCGGGGCTCGCGAAGAACCTCACCGCCTTCGACTTCAAGGTCGCCAGCGAGAGCACCAAGCGCGCCGCCGTCGACGTAAACCGCGTCCTGCTCAAGGATAAACTCGCACTCCGCGTGATGAGTGTGTGGGACCGCAAGGGTGCGCCTCAGCCGCATCAATACACCGATTTCCAGGGCATCACGCTCGCCGCCACCTACCGCTTCCGGCGCGACACGGATCTGACCGTGTCCTATCAGCACGACAAGACCGAGGGCGTGGCCGGCCGCGACTGGAACCACGTCGACAACCTTTCCCGGTTCATCGGTCAGCGTAACTCCGGTGCGATTCGCTGGAACCCCACCCTCGAGCGTTACGAAAACGCCAACGGCACCGTGCTCAACGCGGCCGTCGCCGGCACCGGCAGCGTCAATCTGCGCAACGTGCTCGTCTACGGCCCGGACCTGAGCGTCGCCCCCTTGTTGTGGGAAGGGGCCTCCGCCACGGTCAACCGCACGACGCTCGCGACCAACGCCAGCGTCTTCAATACCCTGACCGCGCCCATCGTGTTCGAAGCCTTCGAACGCTTCGGCTCCGTGACCTCGACCGGACCGGCCGAATTTGCCGCGGTGACCTACGAAAGTCTGTCCGCGATCTTCAATCATCGCTGGACCAAGAACGTTTATATGGAACTGGCCTACAACCACTCGAAGCGGGCCACCGATTCCATGATCGGGCAGAATCCGTCGCTGCGCGCCGATCTCAATTACCGTCTGCCGAACGGCACGCTGAATCCCTACTTCCTCGAAAACGGCTACTATTTCAGCGAGTCGAATCTGCTCCGGCTCAAGCGGACCAACAACAACGACACCCTCCGCGCCTCGCTCTCCTACGAAAAGGATTTGGGCGAGCGTTGGGGCCTGCACCGCTTTGCCGTGATGGGTGAGCGCTATATCAACCAGGAGTCGCGTCTCCGCACCCACGAGGCCTGGGCCAACCGGCCGTTCGGTGGCTTCCCCGAGGACGCCGCCAACCGCGTCACGCGCCGGCGTTACATCAAGATCGGCGGCCCGTCGGCCGACTACACCGGCGGCTACCAGCCGGGCAATCCGGCCAACCTCGAGAAATTCACGTCGACTTTCCCGGCTGTTGGAGCGATGACCACTGCGTGGGTCCCGCGCAACGCGCTCGATTTCGACGACGAGATCACGACCGACTCCCTCATGGCGGTCATGCAAAACTACTTTTTCAGCCGCCGCCTGGTGACCACCGTCGGCGTCCGCGACGACTCGATCACGGCCGCGGGACCCCGTGTCGTCCGCGATGCCACGACCGGTTTCTGGCGCTTCGCCACGCCCGCCGACAAGGCCGCCTTTGCGCCCATCGGCAAAGACTGGTTTTCGAGCGAGACGGTCAGCGGCCTGCGCAAGTCGATCGGCGGCGTCTTCCACGCCACGAATCATTTTTCGCTCACCGCGAACTATTCCAGCGGCGTCGAGCTGGGTGACCGCAACCGCACGATTTTGCCCAACGAAGAAACTCCGCCACCCGTCAACGGCCGGGGCTACGACTATGGCATCGCCTTCAGCTTCCTCGACAACCGGGTCAGCGGCTCGATCAAGGCTTACGAGACGGAGAGCAAGGGCGAGCGCAGCCAAGCCGGCGAGCAGGTGTTCGTGCAACCGAACAACGACGTGATGACGTCCTACGATTATTACTACCGGCAGGCCGGCCTGACCCCGCCGCGGGAGCTCACGACCGCCTACATCAGCACGGCCGACGCCTATCTGGGCGATCGCAAGAGCAGCGGTTACGAGTTCGAGCTCTTCGCCAACCCCACGCGCAACTGGACCCTGCGCGCCGGTTATGCCTATACCGACCGCACCACCACCAACGTCTACAACGAAGGCGAGCCGTGGTGGGCCGCCCGCGTCGCCATTTGGAAGGAACTCGACCAAGCCTATGTCACCCGCACCGGCCGCCCCTCGATCAACACGCAGACTCTCTATGATCGCAACCAGGCCTTCGGCACCGTGACCGTCGGGCAGCGCATCGCCCAATCCGACACCGAGCTCGCCCGGTTGCGCCTCGAGGATCAGCAGTCCTATGGGAACCGGCCGCACAAGGCCAACCTGTGGACGCGCTACTCCTTCAGCTCCGGACGCCTCAAGGGCCTCGCGGTCGGCGGCGGCTGGCGCTACCAAAGCGGTAACGTGGCCGGCGTGCAGCTGGTGACCGGGCGCCAGTTGATCGGCAACGCCCGCTCCCTCGGCGATCTGTTTTTCCAATACCGCACCAAGGGGCTCGCGGGGATCTGGCCGGACAAGGCCCGCGTCACCTACCAGCTCAACGTCACGAACGTTCTCGACGATCGCACCATCACCGCCACCAAGCTCGATATCGACAGCGTTTCCAACGTGGTCTTCGTGCGCCGCGGCTTCCGCGAGGACCCGCGCGCCTTCGCCTTCTCCCTGCGGACCGATTTCTAAATCGCTCCAGCCACCCGCTCCCCATGCCCGCGCCTCTCTGTCGCCTCGGACGCGTCGTCGCCCTG
>SYGN01000098.1 GCA_005799525.1 Opitutaceae bacterium
AGCCCAGTCTCCCTCTCTCTTTCCCTCCCTCTTTCCCTCCCTCTCACCCTCCCTCTCTCCCTCTACAGCTCCGCCCATGCAACCAACACCTCCTCTCGCCGACTATCTCCGGCATCTCACCCGTCGGACGTTCATTGGCCAAGCCGCCCGCGGCATCGGCGGTGTGGCCCTTGGCTCACTGCTCTCTTCGAGTATCGCGCGCGCGGTCGAAGCCAAGGGCAAGGGCCGGCCCGGCCTGCCGCACTTTGCGCCCAAGGCGAAGCGCGTGTTGTGTCTGTTTCAGAGCGGCGGCCTCTCGCACGTCGATTTGTTCGACGACAAACCGATGCTGCACAAACACGCCGGGCTCGAGATTCCCGCGTCGATCAAGGGCACGCAACGGCTGACCGGCATGACGAGCGGGCAGAGCGCGTATCCCGTCGTGCCGCCGCTGAAGACCGGCCAACTCTGCGGCAAGCATGGCACGTGGATCAGCGATCTGTTGCCCCGCATTCAGACGATCGCGGACGACATCTGCATCATCAAGAGCCTGCACACCGAGGCGATCAACCACGACCCCGCGATCACCTACATGAACACGGGGAACCAACTTCCCGGTTACGCCAGCATGGGGGCGTGGGCGAGCTACGGACTGGGGACGGAAAACGAAAATCTCCCGGCGTTCATCGCGATGGTGTCGCAGGGCACGGGGAAGAATCCCGGGCAGCCGGTGTTTTCGCGGCTGTGGGGCAGCGGATTTCTCCCGGCCTCGCACCAGGGCGTCGGGCTGCGGCCGGGGGCGAATCCCGTGCTGTATCTGGACAACCCGCCGGGCGTCGAACGCACGCAGCGCCGCGCGCAGCTCGACGATCTGGCGAAGCTCAACCACCAGCGCGCGGACGAACTCGGCGATCCGGAGACCCTTGCGCGCATCGACGCCTTTGAGATGGCGTTTCGGATGCAGACCTCCGTGCCCGAGCTCACCGATATTTCGAAGGAGTCGCTCGCGACGCTCGATGCTTACGGTCCCGAGGTGCGCAAGCCCGGCACTTACGCGGCGAATTGTCTGTTGGCGCGCCGGCTCCTCGAGCGCGACGTGCGGTTCGTGCAGCTGTTTCACCGCGGCTGGGATCAGCACATCGCGATTGGGCGCCAGTTGCCGAACCAGTGCCACGACATCGACCAGCCCACAGCGGCGCTCATCAAAGACCTGAAGGCGCGCGGCCTGCTCGAGGACACGCTCGTGGTGTTCGCGACGGAGTTTGGGCGCACGGTGTTTGGTCAGGGCAAGCTCGGCGATCCGGCGATGGGGCGCGATCACCACGGGCGGGCGTTCACCGTCTGGCTGGCCGGCGGCGGCATCAAAGGCGGCATGGAATACGGGGCGACCGACGATTTTTGCTATAACATCACGGAAAATCCCGTCCACCTGCGCGACCTGCACGCGACGATTCTGCACTGCCTCGGCATCGACCACGCCAAGTTCACGCACAAGTTCCGTGGGCTGAACGTGCGGTTGACGGGCGTCGAAGAGGCGCATGTGGTGAGGGGCATCTTGGCCTGATCCCGATGCGCTTTCGCTCCCTGCTTTCCCCTCTCGTTTATGGGCTCCCGTGGTTGAGCTGCGTTGCCGCGTTCGCGGGCGCGGCGGAGGCGGATTTGCCGGCCAAGGTGGAGTTCAACCGCGACATCCGGCCGATCATGTCGGACACGTGCTTCCATTGCCACGGTCCCGACGCCACGAGCCGCGAGGCGGGCCTGCGGCTCGATTTGCGCGAAGAGGCTTTGAAGAAAACGAAAAGCGATCTCGTGCCGATCGTGCCGGGTAACGCAACGGAGAGCGAAATCATTGCGCGCATTTTCGATAAAGATGATCCGATGCCGCCGGCCAAGGTGCACAAGCCGCTCACGGAACGCCAAAAGGCGCTGATGAAACGCTGGGTGGAGCAGGGGGCGGTTTACCAGCCGCACTGGGCCTACGCGCCGCTCCAGCGTCCGGCGCTGCCGGTGGGGGCGAAGAAGGGGAATCCCGTCGATGCGTTCGTCGAGGCCAAGCTCGCCGAGAAAAAACTCTTGCTGTCGCCCGAGGCGCCGATGAACCGGCTGCTGCGGCGCCTCTCGCTGGATCTCACGGGTCTGCCGCCGACGCCGGAGGACCTCGCGGCGGGCGGACGGAATTTGTTGGGCAACGCCTACCTGAAGCAGGTCGACCGCCTGCTGAGCTCGGCGCACTACGGCGAACGCATGGCGGTGTGGTGGCTCGATATCGCGCGCTTCGCGGACACGGTCGGATTTCACGGGGACCAAAACCAGCGCATCTTTCCGTATCGAGACTACGTGATCAACGCGTTCAACGCGAACAAGCGCTTCGACCAGTTCACGATCGAGCAACTCGCGGGCGACTTGCTGCCGAATCCGTCGCCGGAGCAGCTCGTGGCGACGGGTTACAACCGTTTGAATATGATGACGCGCGAGGGCGGAGCGCAGCAGAAAGAGTATCTCGCGAAGTATGGTGCCGAGCGCGTGCGGTCGGTGTCGGCCGCGTGGTTGGGCAGCACCTTTGGCTGCGCCGAGTGCCATGATCATAAATTTGATCCGATTAAGACGCAGGATTTTTACGCGCTAAAATCATTCTTCGCCGATGTGAAGCAATGGGGCGTTTATGCGAACTACGGCTATACGCCGGAACCCGAGTTGATCGGCGTGGACAACGATTCGCCGTTTCCTCCAGAGATTGCCGTGGAGAGCCCTTACCTGAAGAAAGAATTTCTGCGTGCCCGCGATGTGCTGGACGACCAAGTCAAGGCCGCGCGCGAAAAGGCGTCGCGCGATCCGGCCGCCAAGGCGACCATCGCGGCGTGGGAGCAAGCGGCACGCGGGTTTCTCGGAGTTCATGCGGACGGCTGGACTCGTCCGACACCCACCGCGCGTTTGCTCAAAGCGGGCAAACTGATGGTCAACCGAGCCGCCGCGATCGGGGACGATGGACGGGTGGCAATCGACAAGGCGCTCACCAAGGGCGACACGATGGAGGTGACGCTGCCTCCTGGGGATTTGACGTGGCTCGCGGCGTTACGCATTGAGGTGATCGTCGGGGGGGCCGAGGCAACGCTCGGCGGGATCGTCAGCATCGCCGTGAATATCGTCGGTGCCGATGGCAAGAAACGTAAGGTCGCAGCGGCTACAGGCGACGCCACGGCGAAACGTGCGACCTATCGTGGTGGCGTCGAAATTCTGGGCGTGGGGGCGGAGTGGCGTCTACCCCGGACCCACCCGGCCGGGCCGCTCCAAGCCGTCTGGTTGCTGGACCGCCCCGCCGAAATTGCGGCGGGTGAAACGATTCAAGTGAGCGTGACGGGTGATAACGTGCTACCGTTGCGCTTTGCGCTTTCGCCGTTCGGGGCGGTCGACCCGCTCGGGGCTGCGTCGGCGGATTTTATCGCGGGACTCGCGGTGACGCCGAAGAAGCGCTCGCCCGCCCAATCGGCCGCGGTGGTGGATGCGTGGCGGCTGAGCACCGCTTCGGATCGGGCGGACCTTGAAGCGACGCGGAAGCTTTTCGCCGCGTTGCGGGATTTGAATGAAGGGCGTACGTGGAGTCTGGTTACGCAGGCGGCCACGCCGCTTGACGTGCGCGTGCTGCCGCGAGGCAATTGGCAAGACGAGACCGGTGCGATGGTGCTGCCGGCGACCCCGTCGTTTCTACCGGCGCAACGCGAGAGCACGGCGGAAAAACGGCTCACGCGGCTCGATCTCGCCCAGTGGATCGTATCGAAGGAAAACCCGATCACGGCGCGCGCGGTGATGAACCGTCTGTGGCAACAGTTCTTCGGTGTCGGCCTGAGTGCGGCGGCGGACGACCTCGGTTCGCAGGGTGAATTGCCCTCGCACCCTGAGTTGCTCGATTGGCTCGCGAGTGAGTTTCGCGACAGTGGTTGGGATTTGAAGCACATGATCCGCTTGATCGTGACGAGCCGGACGTATCGCCAAAGCAGCAATCTGCGGCTGGAGCTGAAGGATGCCGATCCGGCGAATCGACTCCTGGCTTCGCAAAATCCGCGGCGACTCGAAGCGGAGTTTGTGCGCGACAACGCCCTCTTCGTTGCGGGTGCCCTAAACCTGGAGGATATTGGCGGGCCCAGCGCGAAGCCCTACCAACCCGACGGCTACTATGAGGCGCTGCAGTTCCCCAACCGGACTTACGCGGCCAGTGCGGGCGGCGAGCAATGGCGACGCGGTGTCTACATGCATTGGCAGCGGACGTTTCTCCATCCCATGTTGGCGAACTTCGACGCGCCCTCGCGCGATGAGTGTGCCGCGCTCCGGACCGTGAGCAACACGCCGCAACAGGCGCTCACCCTCCTAAATGATCCGACGTTTGTTGAAGCGGCCCGCTTGTTTGCGGCCCGCTTGCTCGGGGATGCGCGCGCGACGACTGACGGGAAACACATCCGGCGGGCCTATCAGCTCGCGTTGGCGCGAGAGCCGAGTGCGGTCGAACTTTCATCGCTCGCGAAATTTATTGCCACCCAACGCGACTATTATCGCGCCAATCCCGCCGATGCCGAAAAGCTCGTGAAGGTTGGCTTCGCGTCCCGACCGACGGCGAAGAACGCGGCCGATCCGGTGGAGCTCGCGGCCTGGACCAACCTCTGTCGCGTAGTGCTGAACGCCCACGAAACTATCACACGCTACTGACCGCCTGCCTCCCATGAAAACCTTCGATCCCACGGCTCACGCATTGAGCATCAACCGGCGTTCTTTTCTCACCCAGAGCGCCTACGGCCTCGGCGGCCTCGCGCTGGCGATGATGCAAAACAAGGCCCGCGCGGCAGCGCTCGTCGGTGGCTCCGGACCGACGCGGCCGGCGCACTGGAACGGAGCGCTCCAGGCGGCGCATCTCCCAGTGAAGGCGAAGCGCGTGATTTTTCTCTGCATGGCGGGCGGACCGTCGCAGTTCGAGACGTTTGATTGGAAGCCCGTGTTGAAGGATCTCCACGATAAGCCGTTTCCCGAGTCGTTCACCAAAGGGCAACAACTCGCGCAGCTGCAGGGTGCCGTGCTCAAGGCGCGTGGGTCCTTCACGGCGTTTCAGAAGTACGGAAAATCCGGCATCGAGGTGAGCGACTTGTTTCCGCACATCGCGAGCCTCGCGGATGAGCTCTGCGTGATCCGGTCGATGCAGACGGAGCAGATCAACCACGACACGGCCCACGCGTTCATGAATACCGGCTCGATCATCAAGGGCCGGCCCAGCATGGGCTCGTGGCTCACGTATGGCCTCGGCGCGGAGACGCAGGATTTGCCGGGTTTCATTGTGCTCACGTCCGCCGGCAAATCCGGACAACAACCGATCTCGGCGCGCCAGTGGAGCAGCGGCGTGTTGCCGAGCCGATTCCAGGGTATCCAGTTTCAGTCGCGCGGTGACGCGGTGCACTACATTGGGAATCCGGACGGCGTGTGTCAGAGCACGCAGCGGCAGGTCGTCGATGAGATCGCGCGGATGAACGGCTTCCTCGGTGAGCAACAGAAAGATCCGGAGA
Organism: Opitutaceae bacterium; assembly: GCA_005799525.1. Classification (GTDB taxonomy): domain Bacteria; phylum Verrucomicrobiota; class Verrucomicrobiia; order Opitutales; family Opitutaceae; genus GAS368. The sequence continues at coordinate 5,523 of SYGN01000098.1, forward strand.
TCGCCACGCGCATCGCGCAATACGAACTGGCTTTCAAGATGCAGACGAGCGTGCCCGACCTCGTGAATTTCAAGAACGAGCCGAAGGAAATGCTCGACCTTTACGGGGTGAAGGAAGCCGGTGACGGCAGCTACGCCTCCAACTGTCTGCTCGCGCGACGGCTTGCTGAGCGGGGTGTGCGCATGATCCAGCTCTACCACCGCGCGTGGGATCATCACGGCGATTTGGAGAACGGGATGAAGTCCGGTGCGCAGGCCGTCGACCAGGCGACGGCGGCGCTCATCAAAGATCTCAAACAACGCGGGATGCTCGACGATACACTCATCCTCTGGGGCGGTGAGTTTGGCCGTACGCCGATGGGGCAGGGGACGGGGCGCGACCACCACATTTTATCGTTCAGCGTGTTTATGGCGGGTGGCGGCGTGAAGCCTGGTATCACCCATGGCGCTACTGACGAGCTCGGCTATCGGGCGGTGCAGAATGTGGTTAATGTGCACGACCTCCACGCCACGATGCTCGCGCTAATGGGCATCGACCACCACCGCCTCTCGACAAAATTTCAGGGTCTCGATGTTCGCCTCACCGGCATCGCAGGTGAGGTGATTCCTGGGATCATGGCGTAGGGCGGGGGATTGGGCAAGATTGTCGCGGGGTTGTGCCGAGCATGGGCGCACAATGTCGCGGAGCGAGCACGCGTCGGCGAACCGACCGTGGGGAAACACCCCATCGCCAACTGGCCCGATCTGTGCGATACGAGTGGCTCCATGGACTTTGCCAAATTCACCCAGATGTCGCGTCAGGCGATGACCGACGCGCAGAACATTGCCCGGCGGCTCAATCATACCGAAGTCGACACGTGGCACCTGTTGTCCGCGCTGGTGGCGCAGGAGAACGGTATCGTACCCGGTCTGCTCGACAAACTTTCGATCCCGCCGGGCGCCGTCCAGCTCTCGGTCGAGCGGGAGTTGGAGCGCATCCCGAAGGTGACGGGGAGCGTCGACACCTCGAAGATCTACGTGACCCAGGCGGTCAACGACGTGCTCACCCGCGGTGAGGAGGAGGCCAAGTCGCTCAAGGATGATTTCATGTCGGTGGAGCACCTACTGCTCGGGCTGCTCGATGTGGCGAAACCTGATTCGTTGAAGCAGCTCTACAAAAGTTTCGGGCTTGATCGCGCCAAAGTGCTCACCGTGTTGAAGGACATGCGCGGGGCGCAGCGCGTAACGTCGGACAATCCCGAGGCCACCTACGCGGCACTAGAAAAATACGGCATCGATCTCGTCGCGCAGGCGCGCAATGGGAAAATGGACCCCGTGATTGGTCGCGATGCGGAGATTCGGCGCTCGATTCGGATTCTGTCGCGCAAGACTAAAAATAATCCCGTTCTCATTGGCGAAGCCGGCGTAGGTAAGACGGCCATAGTCGAGGGTCTCGCGCAACGCATGCTCCGCGGTGACGTGCCCGAGGGGCTCAAGGATAAGGCGATCTTTTCCCTCGACATGGGCGCGCTCGTGTCCGGGGCAAAATACCGCGGGGAATTCGAGGAGCGCCTCAAGGCGGTGCTGGCCGAGGTCAAGGCGGCCGAGGGTCGCATCATCCTCTTCATCGACGA
>SYGN01000099.1 GCA_005799525.1 Opitutaceae bacterium
GCTGGCTGTTGATGCCATTGCCCATGAACACGGCGGCGAATCGTTGCGGATAGGGCGTCGGCGCATCGGGGGTGGCGGACGCCGTTGCCGCGCCCCAAACGGGGAGCGACTCCAACCACGGGGGCGCCATCACGACACCCGTGCCGCGCAAAAACGTTCGCCGGGAAATCTGGTAGCGGAGCGAGGCGGGGGAGTTTTGCTTAGTCGCGTGCATGGGCGGGGAGGGTGGCGGAGACGGAGGAGACGCGCTCAGTGAGAAACGGCGGGCTGGTGAAGATGATTTCAACCAGAGAACTGAACCGCTGTTGGTTGGTTGTCAGTTTCGCGCGCATGGCCCGGATCAAACCATATCGGACAGCAGAAGCGTGCGGCCGAGCGCGGAGGCGGCGAGCTTGCGGCAGAGGTTGTCGAGGAAATCGGATTCGCGGCGGTCACGGAGAAACTCGCGCAGGCCCGTGACGCCGGTGCGCTCGTGGCCGCTAGGGAACGACGCGCGGGTATCGACGGGACGGTCGCCGAGATCTTTTTCGCGCCGTTCGCCCACCGGGCCGAAGCCTTCGAAGACGAGACCGAAGGAATCGATGCGGGCGTGGCAGTTCGCGCAGGATTTATCTTCGGGATGCCGGGCGAGCGCGTCGCGCAACGTGAGGTCGCCCATCTTGGACTCGTCGGGCGGCAAGGCGGCGACGGTCGGCGGGGGCGGCGGGATGGGCTCGCCGAGCAGGCGACTGACGACCCAGTGGCCGCGTTTCACGGGACTGTTGCGCAGGCCCGGCGAATTGGCGGTGAGAAAAGCGGCCATCGGCAGAAGCCCGCCCCGCGCGAAACGGTCGGCGTGCTCGATGCGCACCCAGTGGTCCGGCGCGCCGGTGACGCCGGGCATGCCGTAGTGTTGGGCGAGGACGGGATTCACAAACGCATAGTCGGCATGGAGGAGGTTAAGGACGGGACGGTCCGCGCGCACGCGGTCGATCAGGAAGTGAAGCGGCTCCGCGAACATCGCGGCGCGCAGCTCATTTGTGAAGGCGGGAAAGCGCACGCGATCCACGGTGTTGACTTCCTAGAAACGGCGGAAATCGAGCCAGTTGCCGCTGAACTCCGTAGTGATGTTTCGGATGCGGTGGTCAGTGAGCAGACGTCGCGACTGGGCGGCGATGACCTTGGGCTCGTGCAAATCGCCCGCGGCGGCGTGCGCGAGCAGTTCCGCGTCGGGTAAACTCGACCAGAGAAAATAACTCAACCGGCTCGCGAGTGCGTAGTCGGACAGGGGTTGCGTGACGGCGAAGGTCGGGCTGGTCGGTGGGGTCTGAGTGGTGGGATCGACGAGATCGATGCGGTAGCAAAAATTCGGAGACATGAGCACGCTCGCGAGGGAGTCGCGCATTGCGTCTTCATGGTCGAGGCCGTTGGTATCGGGCGACTCACGGTAGAAGGCCACGAGGCCGTCGCGTTCCTTGTTGGTGAGTGGACGGCGATACGCGTGCGCGGCGAAATCCTGGAGCGCGCGGAGATGGCTCGGCTCGGCGGCGATCCGGTCGCGTTCGACTTGGAGGATATTGGCGGCGGCGATTTCGAAGTGCTCCCGGATGGCCTGCTGCACGGTCTCGCTGGCGTTGTTTTTTTGCGCTTTCGCGAGGACGATCTCGGCGAGCCGCCTGACCCTCTCCTGCGAGGTGACGGATTTATCGTCGGGGCGATAGGGATCGAATTCTGCGTCGGTCATACAGCGCGAGTCGGTGCGCTCAAACCACAAGAAACTGATGTGCATCCGCTGCGGAACGGACGCCACGTAGTCGAACTCGCGCCAGAGTCAGTCGAGCTCCCGCCGACCCGGCTCGTCGAGGATGAGATTGGAGAGCGGTGTATCGTCGCGGAAAAACCTGGTCGTGCTATGCAGGCCCGCGCTTAGCAAGCGTCCGCCGAGGCTCTTTTCCTTTTCTGGGTCGGCATAGACGCGCGCTCGTTCGCTGATGTCGAACGCATCGGGGAAGGCGGCGGCGAAGCGGGCAAACTCGGCCTCGTGGCGAGTGCGCTCCGCTGGAACGGCGGGCACTGCGAGATCGGGATCGGCGACGCGGATGCGGGCCAGCGCCATTTTGTAGGTCGCGGACTTCGCGGCGTTCGGGTTAACGGGGCGTTTGCCCGCAGCGGCCACGGTGGGCGCTGTAGTCTTGAAGGCAGCGGGTTGGGCGACGGGCTGGCCCTCGACCTGCAAGGCGGTGACGTCGTAACGCTGGCGGTTTTTCGCCATCCGCCGATCTTTCCAGAGCACGAAGACTTGTGAGCCCTGCTGCATGGGCGGGGCCGTGAGGTTGGTCTCGTCGGGGATGATTTTGTCGCGGAGCCGCACGACGAAATCGCGCAGCTGCTCACACTGTGAGCGGGCGGTGGCGGCGGATTCCGCGGTGGGTGCGGCGACCGGCAGCGCGAGCCAGCGGGCCTGCAATGTGGCGTTCGGGCCTACGTTCGCCTTTGGCCCGGTGAGAGTGGCCCAGATCGTCGGGAGATACTGGGGACTCACCCTGGCCTCGACGGCGATGGCCTCCAGTGAGGCACCGTCCCGCCCGAGGGCCGCACGATGTTTGAAACGCCACGCCGCTAGGCAATAATCCGCGTAGTCGGTCGGCTGCCGCCGGTAGAAGTCGATGATCCGCTGCACCGAATAGCGGTCGCGGTCGGTATCGACGACGGCGGGGTGCGGCGCGAATGCGAAGCCTGTCGGTTGCAGCACGAGGTGCTCGGCGATGGTGCGGGCGGCGCCCAGATATTTTTTCTACAGCGCCGGCGACATCGCGAGCGATTCACCGGAGTTGTCGAAACCGGCTTGGTTGGCGGGATCGACGGGGAACTCTTTTGTCGGCCGGATATCGACCCCGGTGAGATCGCGGATTGTGTAGTCGTATTCGGCGTTGCTGAGCCGCCGGGCGAGCACCGGGCCCGGGTCGCCGGCATTTTTTGTAGCCTCGGCCAGACAAAACGCGCGTATCCACGTGACGACTTCGGCGCGCAGCGGGTCGGAGGGGAAGTGCTTGGCCTTTTCGCTCGGAATGTCGCCGGCCTCGAGGCGTTCGAGGACGAGCTCCCAGTGGGTAAAACCGGCGGTGACTCTGGCCACGTTGGTGTAGAGGCTGAGGTCCAAATCGGCCCTCGTGGTTTCCTTGCCGTGACACGAGACGCAGTAGGTTTCGAGGAACGGTTGGACGGTACGGTGAAAGGCGATTTCCAGGCCCGGCGGAGTCGGGTTGGGCGGCACTGCCGCCGCAGCGCGGGCGACGAGACAAAACCAAATAACGGTAAAAGAAAATCGGAGGGGCATTGGGCAAGGAAGGGGGCCGCGCCGCCGAGCTCACTGTCGTCGGCGAGAAGCGAACGCTGGGTAGACGAGCAGATCGCGAGAAAGTGTCACGACAACGGACGGTGAGGTCAGTCCTTGGGGCGGCGGCCGACGCCCCAGATCAACCAGCCGGCGAGAGCGACCAACAAGATAATCCACCAGAGGTAGCGCAGTTCACGCGCGGCCATTTCTGCGAAGGTCGCTGCGCGCGGGAAGAAAAAGACCAATACAAATCCGACAATGACCAAAATGAGAAACTGGAAGAAGGCGCGTTTCCGTGGTGTCATGGCACCACTGGCATCTCAGCTGGACCAATCGGCAGCAAGAGCGCAGCACCGGAATTTTCCGGTCCGGAGGGCACAACCATGGGCGAGCGGCCGTTCCAGCGCTCGACAATTTTCCAGCGCAGAAACGCCGGGCTTTGCCGGAGGGCCTCGCCGCGCACGCGGATGGCTTCGGCTTCACCTTTGGCGCTGATGACGGCGGTCTCGGCTTCTACTTGGGTTTGCACTTGAGTGAAGCGCGCTTGGTTCGCCTGTTGTTCCGCGACCATCTTGGCTTCGATCGCCTTTTCAAGTTCAGGCGAAAGATTGATATCCCGGACGACGATATCCTCGACGAGGAGCAGATTGCCGATTTTCTGCTTCGCGGCCGTGAGGGCCTTTTTCTTGATTTCTTCTCGGCTCTTCACGATCTGCTCGGCCGTGTAGAGTGCGGTCACTTCCTTGATGGCCTCCTGCACGCGCGGGGCGATGAGGCTGTCGAAGGGATCGCCGGCGAACTCGCGGTAGATCTGCACGACTGACGATTCGGGCGCGCGGTAAAGCACGCGGAGGTCGATTTTCACCTGTTGAAGATCGGAGGAAAAACAATCGGCTTTCACGGTCTGCGTCCTCTGGCGGACATTTATCGTCACGATGCTGGTGACGAACGGGGCTTTAAAGCCGAAGCCTTCGGGCAAGAAACCGTCGGCGGTCTTGCCGAGCGTGACCTTGAGGCCACGAGTGCCGGGCTCGATCACATAGGTGGCGGCCGTGGAAAGGATGAGCAGCACAAAGGTCATGGCGGCCATGCCGATGAGCTTGGAGACAAGGAGAGGATTCATGGGTTCAGCGTCGGACGGGACTTTTCGCAGCGGCCGGTTGTGGTAGGGCTGGGACATTGGATTTTTGGGTCTTGAGGCGTTCGATGTCTTGCAAGCTGAGCATGACCTTGTCGCCGCCGCCGATGATGGCCGGCGTGATCCCGTCCCACTTGTCGACGATCTGGAGATCGACAAAGGCGGGGTTTTTCTTGAGCGCGTCGCCGCGAATCATGATCGATTCGGCTTCGCCCTTGGCGCGGATGATGGCGGTGTCGGCTTCGATCTGCACGCGTTGCTGGAAATACTTGGACTTCGAGGCCTCCTGCTCCTGAACCATTTTGGCCTCGATGGCGTGTTCCAGTTCCTTCGTGAGCGCGATATTTTGAATCACGATGTCTTCGATCACGAGGAGGGTGCCGAGCTTGCGACGGGCAATTTCGAGTGAGCGCGTCTTGATCTGTTCGCGGTTCTTCACGATCTGCTCGGCGCTTTGCAATGCGGCGACTTCCTTCAAGGCCTCCTGCACGCGCGGCGCGACGAGACTTTGAAAGGGATCACCGTAATAGTCCTGAAAGAGTTTCACGACCGATGCCTCGGGAATGCGAAAGAGCACCTTCAGATCGATGGTGATTTGTTGAAGATCCGACGAATAGCACTCGGCTTTGTCCTCGGCGGTTTGCTGGCGGATGGATATCTGCGTGATGGTCGTGATAAACGGGGCCTTCAGGCCGAAGCCCTCGGGTTTGAAGGTGCGAGAAGCCTCGCCCATCGTCACCTCGACGCCGCGGTAGCCGGGCTTCACGACGAAGGTGCCGGACGACGCCATGATGACGGCGACGAAGATTAAGAGGCCGACTCCGACCAGTTTTGCGATTCCAGGGGGATTCATGTGATGAGCTAGGTAAGGTAGGCGTCACTTCGGCTAACACAAGCGAGTTTGAGAACGCGCGCGGTTGGGGCGCGTTCTCTCTGAGCTCGGCTCGGGGACATCGGGCCGACTCAAACCAACGTCTCGTGATATTTGGACGATAGTCGCAACACCACTCGCTCCCGCTCGCAGCTTCCAGCAGTCAAAACTCAAATGACGTTGATATCAGGGGCGCATTCCAATCGCCCGGCTTGGCGCTCGATTTGTCAACCGGCGCAGCGGCCGAAGGGAAAGTGCCGTTGCGTGAAACGCACGGCTACGTTCTGGAGTGATCGCTAGGGACGGCGCGTCAACCAAGCGACCCACGGCCGTTTGGCGTCGGCGGTGCCACTGGCGGGCGGAGTGAGGGTGACGCTTTTTCCACCGGCGATCGGCGTGGTGACTGAGCGAAGTTCGGCGGTTGCTGAGTCGAGCCAAGCGACGGTGTAGCTCGCGCGATCGGCGGTGAGGTCGAGTTCGACGGGTTCGCCAGCGAGGGAGTAGACAAGATAAGCGGAACCGGGGGCGGCCATCGCCCAGATGGATGCGGCGTGAGTGCGGACGAGGGGAGCGGCGCGAGTTTGGGCGCGGTCGGCGGCGGGAATGGTTTTCTCGATGGCGGCGGTGAGGTCGGGGAAGTCGTCAGTTTTGCGGACGACGACGAGATCGGGAAACGCATCGCGGTATTCGCGGAGGGGCGCGGTAACGCTGCATCGCCCCGCCGGGGCGGGGTTGATTCGGGCGAAATCCGGCGCGCGTGAGTTGCTCGCGGGGAGCGAGGTTGAGGCCGCCTTCGATAGCGAAGAGCGAGCCGTCGGAGCGGTAGCTCCGGTTGTGGAAATCAATCGCGCTGATGAGCGGGCGGCGCACGGGATCGGCGAGGAGCGCGTCGATCTGGGCTTTCAGAGCTTCGAGGGCGATAAAGACTTTTTTAGCGTTTTCACGCTGCCACTCGGCGATGCTATCGAGCACGAATTGGACGAGGGGTAGCGGGCCAGAGTATTCGCGGTCGAGGCCGTAAATGACGTTGGTGTTGTCCTTCAGCACGTCGAGATACTGGCGGATATAGCGGCGGTGGACGCCGCGACGGACAGGATGCGCGATGTCATAGAGGGCGTTGGCGGCGGGATTCTCGTTTGGGAGATCGGTGGCTTGGAGACAGTTCACGGGACGCCAGGGAAAATCGACGTAGTGGGCGCGCGTTTCCTGCATGACGTGTTGGAAATAAAAATTATGGTAAAAGATACGGCCGTGGGTGTCTGCGAGGTCGGCGAACTCTTTGATGCGCGAGAAAAACCACGGGTTGAATTTCGTGAGATCGTATTTGCTGAGGCCGTTCCAGTCGGTGCCCTGACCGCTGCGCGCCCACGGGCCGTCCATGAACGGGGCGGAGACGTCGTCGGCGCGGAGTTCGTGGGAGCCGTAGAAGTTATGGTTAATACGCCGGCGGTCATACCAGAGTCCGTAGTGATGGACGAAGGCGGCGCCGGGTTGGAGGGAGGTGATGACTTCGAGGAGATCGTCGGTCGCGCTGCGGCCGGATTCGCCGGGGGAGAAGCGCGTGATCGCGGGGCCGGAGAGGCGTGCGAGGCGGCGCGGTATCTGGCCGAGATACCAGGACCAGCCCGTGGCGCCGGTGAAGGCGCGTTGGTCGCCGATGAGGAATTGGGCGTTGGCGAGGCGGAGCGGTGAGGGAGTGGGCCGGGGAGCAGACGAGAGGGCGGGAGGGAGCGTGGGAGGAACGGCGGGGCTCGGAGAAACGGGAATGGTCGTACGGGCGAGGCGAGCGGGGGCTTCGGGGCCGCGGCGTTCGGCGAGTTGTCCGAGGTAAAGGCTCTCGGGTTTGGCGGCGGAGCCTTTGACGAAACCTTGGAAGGGCATCGTGCGCGCGTCATAGGCGAGGCTGTCGTCCACGATTACGCCCTTGCTGCCGTAGGCTTGGTTGGGCGCGCCGGGCGGGCTGTGGATTTGGATCTCGGTGGATTCGCAGTTCCAGAGAAGGGAGTTGGCGGCGGTCCAACCGGCGCCCTGGCCGTTGGCGCCGCGATTGACGAAGCGCAGAGCGTTGCCGCGGATGATGACGTTGTCGTAGAGGAAGTCGGAGGCCCAGCTCTCGACGGGGCCGCTGGCATCGAGGGCGTCGGTGGCGCGGCACTGAAGAAAGACGTTGGGGGCAGCGGCGGCGAAGCCGGTAACGAAATCGCGGAGACCGTGTTCACTGGTGCAGCGTTGGACGAGGGTGAGCTGGCCAGAAATGACAAACACGCGGCGGCGATAGGCGGCGAGTTCGGAGATGGGGGCGAGGGCGGTACAGTCCTCAATGGTGAGTGCGCGCGAATCGGTCTGCGCATGGATGACGTAGCCGACAAAGTATTGGGCGGTGAGCTGGCGGACCCAAGTGTTTTCCACTTTGTGGAGGGCGACGCAGACCCACGCGTGCTCTTCGTCCTTGGGTGATGCGCGGTCGTAGTCGGAGATGCAGCGGAGATTTTCGACGCCGACGTGATCGATGCGGCCGGGAAATTCGCAGCGCGCGATGGTGCCGCCGCCAAAGGCTTGCTCGAGCGCCGTGGTAAGCGGGGCGTCGAGGGTGAGCGTAGGGCCGTCGACGGCGGCGACGACGCGTTCTCAGAGGAGGTCGCGGGAGCCGGAGGTCCACGGGATGCGGCTTTCGGGGCGCCAGCCGGAGAAGTTGCCCATGCCGATTTGGGTGATCCACGCGGCGGTGCTGGGACGTCGGACGGCGATGGGTTCCGACGGGAAAGGCCGTGGCGTCGGCGACGCTGAGATGCTTTGCGCCGACGGGGACGAAGGCGTCGGCGACGGTTTAACGCGACGAGATGGTTTCGGTGCGTTCACCACGGCCGCCGATTTCAATGAGGGGTGCGACGCGTGGGGCGTTTGGAGACGAGGACGGTGGCGGTGGGGTCGTTTTCATTTGTGCCCTGACCGGAACCGCAGAGGACGACGCCGCTGGCGTTGAGGCGAAGGGTGCCGTCGATAGTGTAGCGGCCGGGTGCGAGGGCGACGGCACCACGAAATCCGTCGGGGCCGACGACCCACCCAATCCACCCACAGATTCAGCTACAGAGCCACAATAATGACTTCTTCTTGGAGGTGCTTCGAGGGCTTACCGCTTTTCTCCCCAGGATTGAGCGCGGTGATATAACAGTGCATCGTTTCAACGGTGGCGGTCGGACCGTCGAACACGTCACGGCGGACACCCTTTGCGGTGGGCGTGACGGTGGGTTGGTCCCACGCGAAGACGTCCGAGACGAGAGGGGCGGCGGGACCGCGCGAAGGATTGGCAGGTCGAGGGGTTTGCGCGGGAAGCATGGAGGCGAGGGCGGCGGTGACGGCGCAGAAGAGGTGGAGGAAGTGGCGGAGTTTCATGGGAGGGAAATGACTCCACGACGACGGGGGCTGCCGCGTCGAACCCGAGCAGCAGGCAGGACCAGGATTGCCTTCTCGACGAACGCAATGGGGAAACGTAACGTGAGTTGCACTTACGCGGTGGGTAACTCTCTTTGAAAAGATGTCCGCGCTCCCTTCCGCTCCCAGGACTCAGGCTCCGCATTGCCTCCGCTGGTGGCCCGCTGGGCTGATTCTCGCCCTGGCGACGACGGCGATCACCACCGTGCGGTTGCGGGATGATCTGGCCTTTCAACAGCGCAACTTGACCACGGCGGGCATCGTGCTGGGAACCGTTGTGCTGCTCTTGATTTGGTGGACGATTTTTTCGCGAGCGCGGCTGCAACTAAGACTCGGAGTGACCTTGAGTGGGTTGGCCGCGTTGGCGTTGGGCGTATCGGTCTTTAGGATTCGCGGCGTCAGCGGTGATCTCGTGCCGATCTGGGAATTCCGTTGGGCGAAATCGGGGCGAGCCGTGGCCGCGGTGGTCGCTCCGGTGGCGAGCTCCGCGCCCGTTTCCGTAACGCTCGGCGACCGACCGGATTTTTCGCAATTCCTCGGACGGGATCGAACCGCCGTGCTCGTCGGGCCGAAGCTCGATGCCGATTGGGCCGCGCATCCGCCGCAACCGCTCTGGCGAATCAAGGTGGGGCTCGGTTGGTCGGGCTTTGTGGTGGTGGGAAACCGCGCTTTGACGCAGGAACAGGAAGACGGTCAGGAGCGCGTCACCTGTTACGACGTTAATGACGGTCGCCTGCTCTGGTTGCATCATGACACGACGCGTTATGGAAATCCGATCGGCGGGGTCGGCCCGCGGGCCACGCCCACGGTTGTGGGAAGCCAAGTTTTTACGTTGGGTTCGACCGGACGGTTGAACGCCCTCGACCTCGCGACGGGGAAACTGCTTTGGACGCACGACCTCGTGGCGGAGACGGGAGCGAGCATTCCGGAGTGGGGTTATGCGGGCTCGCCGTTGTTGCTCTACGGCCGAGTGATTGTCAGTGCCGGTGGTAAGGCGAACCAGTCTCTGGTGGCGTATCGAGCGGACACGGGCGAGCGCGTGTGGGCTGCGGGTGAAGCCGAGGCGGGATACGGCTCGCCGTTTGTGACGACGCTGGCTGGCCGACGGCAGATCCTCGCGTATAATCATCGGCGGATTACCGCTCACGACGCGGCGGATGGCGCGGTGCTCTGGGAATATCCGTGGGGGGTGGGCTATCCGCATGTCGCGGTGCCGGTCGTCGTCGGGGCGGATCGAGTGGTTTTTTCTGCTGGGTATGGCGTGGGCAGCGAGTTGCTCGAAATCAAGTCGGGCGCCGATGGCCGTTTCGTGGCGGACCGCGTGTGGCGCTCGCTGAAACTCAAGGCGAAGTTTGCGAATCCGGTAGCGCGCGAAGGATATCTTTACGGGCTCGACGACGGAATATTCGCGTGCCTCGATTTGAAAGACGGAGGGTCGCAATGGAAGGAAGGCCGCTACGGTCACGGCCAGGGACTGCTCATCGGCGATTTATTTTTGTTGATGTCGGAGGGCGGCGAACTGGTCCTGCTCAGGCCCAGCCCGACGGGACCGGGTGAGTTGCACCGTTTCCGGGTGTTCGCGGAAAAGACGTGGAACCCCATCGCACTGGCGGGCGACCTGTTGATCGTGCGCAATGATCAGGAGGCGGTGGCGCTGCGGGTGAAGCTTGCGAGTGGCTCGGTCGTGGGCGGGCGTTCGGGGTAGTCCGTGTCCGTCGGGCGGGCGAGTGAGTCCGTGGCGGGTGTGTGTTTCAGGATTGTCCGCGAGGTAGAGCGCGCTTCGACTGATTGATCCCATCCTCCATTATCCATGCTCATCCCCCCCCCATCTCTTGCCTGCTCGCTTCGCCTCGCGTCAGTGGCTGCCTCGTTCGCCTTCGCCGGATTTTTTGGTGGGCGGTTGGAGGCCGGTGACAACTGGGCGCAATTCCGCGGGCCCTCCGGCGACGGCCGTTCGGACGCGAAGGAATTGCCGGTGACCTTTGGCGAGAGTGAACGCGTAAAATGGAAAACGGCGATTCAAGGCAAGGCGTGGTCGTCACCGGTCATTTGGGGCGACCAAGTGTGGTTGACGACTGCGACCGAGTCGGGCGATGCACTGTCCGTCGTATGTATCAACAAGGAGAGTGGGGCGATTATCCGTGAGGAGGTTTTGTTCCGCGTCGCGGAGCCGCAGTTTTGCCATAAGTTCAACTCCTATGCGTCGCCGACGCCGGTGATTGAAGACGGACGCGTGTATGTGACATTTGGATCTCCGGGGACGGCGTGCTTGGACACGAAGACGGGCGCCGTGTTGTGGAAACGGACGGACTTCGTTTGCAATCATTTCAGGGGAGCGGGTTCCTCCCCGATCCTGCACGGTGACTTGCTCTACCTGAATTTCGACGGGAGTGATTTTCAGTTCGTAGTGGCTCTCGAAAAGAAGTCCGGACGCACCGCCTGGAAGGTGAACCGCTCGGTTGATTTCCAGGATCTCGACGCTGCCGGGCGTCCGTCGGCCGACGGCGATTTCCGCAAGGGGTTTTCGACGCCGCATATCATTTCTCAGGACGGCCGACCGCTTTTGCTCAGCAGTGGTGCGAAGGCGCACTATGCGTATGAGCCTGCGACGGGTGCGGAGATTTGGCGGCTCGAGGAGCGCGCGCAACATAGCGCAAGCAGTCGGCCGCTCGTGGCCCACGGCATGGTGTATCTGCAGACTGGATTTTCCAAGGGCCAGTTGCTCGCCGTCAAACTCGGCGGGGCGGGTGTGCTGCCGGAAACCCAAGTCGTCTGGCGGGAGAAAACGAACGTGCCGAACAAGCCGTCGATGATCGCGCACGAGGATCTGATTTTTATGGTGGACGACGTGGGGATCGCGTCCTGCCTGGAAGCGAAGACCGGCACGATGCTCTGGCGGGAGCGGATACTCGGCAGTCACTCGGCGTCGCCGATTGTGGCGGACGGGCGGATCTATTTCTTGAGTGAACACGGCATCGTGTCGGTGATCGCAGCGAGCCGGACGTTTCAGAAGCTCGCAGAAAATAAGTTTTCCGACGGCTTCATGGCGTCACCCGCAGTATCCGGGAAAGCACTATTCCTGCGGACAAAGGGTCACCTTTATCGCGTGGAATAAGGTCGAGGTGGCGGCGGGGTGCACCGCAGAGGAGTCACCCGCCTGGTGGCCTATTGCGGTGCAGACACGTGCTTCATGGTCTCTTGGTTTGCTCCGCGTCCTCCGCCTTGCCACGCCTTTTCTGCACTGAAGAGCTCGGGGACGGCTCGCCTGCGTCTGCGCGGGGTGTGGGTTACCTCTGACGATCCGCGCCGAGTCGCTTGGCCTCGGAGTCATGGCGGGCGGAGTCCTCGAGCCGTCCGGCGGAGCCGAGGGCGCGGGCGTAGGTGGCATGGGGGGTGTAACTGGAAGTGAAGTCAGTTTTTCTGCCATTAGTTTTCCCACTGGAGGTTGGCGCGCAGAGTGCGGAGCTGACAGAGGGCGTGAGCGTTAATTTCGGTCCACCAGGCGCCGGCCTGTTTGAGGCGAGCCTGGAGGACATGTCTGTGGCCGCTTTCGATCA
>SYGN01000100.1 GCA_005799525.1 Opitutaceae bacterium
AGCACGCCGTGAGTTGCCATTGCCCATACTTCTTTGGCGCCACGCGCATAAAGCAACTCGGCTGCGCTGCAAATTGTGCCGCCAGTGTCGATCATGTCGTCGGCAAGAATGCACAGTCGACCTTCGACATCACCGATGACCTCTTTGGCTTCGGCAACATTGGTCGTGTTCTTGCGACTGAGCGGAGCCGGTCCATCGCGCCGCGCGAGGCGATTTATGAGGCGGCGCTGCTGCGATTTCGGCCGATCTTGATGACAAATCTTGCGGCGTTGTTGGGTGCGCTGCCGCTCGTGCTGGCGAGTGGTGAAGGCGTGGAAATGCGCCGCCCGCTGGGCCTCGCGATCGTGGGCGGATTGGCTGTGAGCCAATTGCTCACGCTTTACACGGTGCCGGTCGTCTACCTTTGGCTGGATCGCGCGCGGCTGTGGACCGCGGGTGCGTGGGGTCGGGCGAAGCGGGCTTAACCCGCCGGCAGTACGATCGCACTGCTGTCGCGGCCGTAGAGGGCCGTGAGTTGACGGAGATAGGACGCGGAACCGTCGTGGAGTGCCCGCAATTGTTCGGCTCGGTAACGCCAAGTCCAATTTCCCTGGCTCGTCCCCGGGCTGTTGATACGGGCGGACGAACCGAGGCTGAAGAGATCCTGCAAAGGAATGACGACGACATTGGCGACGGAGGCGAAGGACGCGCGGACAAAGTCCCAGCCGACATCCTGACCGCTCACACGAAAATAACGTCGGACGTGATCGCGCGCCTTTTCGTCCGTGGTGGCATACCAGCCGAGCGTCGTGTCATTGTCGTGCGTGCCGGGATAAACGACGCTGTTGGCGCGCTGGTTGTGCGGAAGATAGAGGTTTTTCGCATCGCCGCCGAAAGCGAATTGGAGAATGGCCATACCCGGAAGTCCGGTGGCTTCCCGCAACGTGACGACGGACGGAGAAAGTTCGCCGAGGTCTTCGGCGATGAGTTTCACAGCGGGCATCGCGCGACGAACTTTCTTGAAGAAATCGATGCCCGGACCCGGTTGCCAGCTGCCCGTGCGCGCGGTCGGGGCGCTGGCCGGAATTGCCCAGTAGGCATCGAAGCCGCGGAAATGGTCGAGGCGCACGACATCGCACAGTGCGAAGTTTGCGCGCAGACGATCGAGCCACCAAGTGTAGCCGTCGGCGGCATGGGCCGCCCAATCATAGAGCGGGTTACCCCAGAGCTGTCCGTCGGCCGAAAAATAATCCGGAGGCACGCCCGCGACGGCGGTGGGGCGCAGCGTTTTCTTGTCGAGCTGGAAGAGGTGCGGACTCGCCCACACGTCCGCACTGTCGAGCGCGGTGAAGATCGGGGTATCGCCGATGATGGAAATACCCAGTTGCGAGGCGCGAGTGCGGAGCGCCTGCCACTGCCCGAAGAAAAAATATTGGATGAACGCGTAGGCTTCGGCCCGGGTGGCGACGAGTTGGGCGACCGCAGACTTTTGCGCGCTGGCGAGGGACCGCGTGTCGGCCGTCCATTCCCACCACGGACGGCCTTCATGGTGATCTTTGAGCGCGGAAAACAAAGCGTAGCTCGTGAGCCAGTGCGCGTTGTCGGCCTGAAAGCGCGGGAAGTCACCGTAAGGGAGGGGCGGCCTAGCCTGATTGATCCACGCGGCATGGGCGGCAAAAAGGAGCGGTCGTTTGACTTGGTAGAGCGCGCCGAAATCGACGGCTTGTGCATCCAGTGCGCGCAGGCCGTCGAGGGCTGACATTGGTAGCAGCCCGGCGGTAACCAACGCCGTCGGATCGATCAGATAGGGGTTGCCCGCGAAGGAGGAGAAGCACTGGTAAGGCGAATCGCCGTAGCCGGTGGGCCCGAGTGGGCACACCTGCCAGTATTTGAAGCCCGCATCGTGGAGAAAATCGAGAAACCGCCCGGCGCCGTCGTCGAACACCCCGATGCCATGGGCGCTCGGAAAAGAGGTGGGATGGCAGAGGACGCCGGTGGCCCGATGGTCGAGCCAGTTGAAGAGCGGTGCGGGCGGACTGGATTTCGCCGAAGTGGACATGCCCTGCGAATCAAACGACGTTTTCTCTAAAGGCGAGTCGGTCGCAGCGTGAAGTCGAGTCGTTGGCTGGCGTTGGGCGCGTCACCGCCAGAGCTCCGTTTGGTTTGGAGTATGCACAGCGGACACGGTGATGACCGGCCGTGTCACAATCCGGTGCTTCGAAATGATTACCTTTGCCCTATCTCCGTCGCCGAGTTTTTTTGGTTTCTCTCGTTTGCGGTCAGGAAATTTTCTTCGCGCGCTGCTCACTCGTTCTGCTTTTGGTCTCTGCACCCATCATGAACCCTTCCCTCCGCCCGGTCCTCGGTTTCATCCTGTTCGGTGCGTGCTCGTGGTTGCACGCCGCGACGCCTGCTCGGCCCAATATCATCTTCATCCTCAGCGACGATCTCGCGCAGGGTGACGTCGGTGTCTACGGGCAAAAGCTCATCCAGACCCCGCGCCTCGACCGCATGGCGCGCGAGGGCACGCGCTACACCCAGGCGTTTTGCGGCACGACGGTCTGCGCGCCGTCCCGCACCTCGCTCATGACCGGACTGCACACGGGGCATTCGCCGGTGCGCGGCAATTGGGAAGTCCCCGTCGAGGGCCAGCTGCCGCTCCCGGCCAATACGGTGACGGTTGCGCAGATCCTCAAAACTGCCGGGTATGCCACGGCCGTCATGGGCAAGTGGGGCATGGGGATGTTCGACACGACCGGCAGTCCGCTGAAGAAAGGCTTCGATCATCAGTTCGGTTACAACTGCCAGCGCCACGCGCACTCGTATTTCCCCGAGTTTCTTTACAACGACGGCGTGCGTTTCGATTTACCGGGCAACACCGGTAAGGGCGTCGGTCCGCTCTACGCTCAAAACGTGATCCAGGCCGATGTCCTGAAGTGGGTCCGCTCCAAAAAAGATCAGCCCTTTTTCCTCTACTACGCGATCACGCTGCCGCACGGAACGCATGAGATCGACGACCTCGGGATCTATGCCGACAAGCCATGGCCCGCGCAGCAGAAGGCCTATGCAGCGCAAGTCACCCGCCTCGATCGCGACGTCGGCCAACTCCTCGACTTGCTCGCCGAACTCAAGCTCGACGACAACACGCTCGTCATGCTCGCCGGTGACAACGGTTCCTCTTTCGAGCCGAGCTCTGCGATGGGCAAGCTCTTCGACCAAGCGGGCAACGGCCTGCGCGGCTACAAGCGCGCGCTTTACGAAGGCGCTTTGCGCCAGGCTGCGATCTCACGCTGGCCTGGAGTCGTTCCGGCCGGTCGCGTCGCTGACGGACCGTGGGCGTTCTGGGATTTTCTGCCGACGGCCGCCGAGCTGGCCGGCGCCCAGCTCCCTGCAGGTTACAAAACCGACGGGCTTTCGCTCGTCTCGTTTCTCAAAGGCGGCGAGGCACCGAAGCGCGATTATTTCTACTGGGAACTCCACGAGACCAACAAGCCTCTCCAAGCCGTCCGTTTCGGCGACTGGAAGGCCGTGCGCAATGGCCCCGGAGAGCCGCTCGAACTCTACGATCTCGCGACCGACCTCGCGGAAACGAAAAACCTCGCTGCGGCCAAGCCCGACATTGTCGCCCGCGCCGAGGCCTTCATGAAGGCCGCTCGCACTGACGATCCTCACTGGCCGCTCACCGGCCGTTCCGCCGCCCGCGACGCCGATCGCGCGAAGAACGCGAAGAAGAAGCAGTAAGTGTGCGGTCGGTTCCGTTCTGGTCGGCTCGCCGCGCTAGGGCTACTTCGTCTTGTTTTTTTTCTTCGCGGCTTTGCCGGAGCTCGCGCCCGGTTGATCCGTGTCGGCGGGGACAATGTAGCCGGTGGCTTTGATCTGGGCGTCGAGTTCGGCGGTGAGTGGCGCGCGGCGCGTCGAATCGGCGGCTAAATTTTTTAGCTCGTATCAATTCTTGCGTAAGTTCACGCACGTCGTCGCATTGATTGACGGGTCCCGATGAGCGCAGCACCGGAGTAAAGGTAGGAAAATTTTGTGGGTAAGAAAATTTCCCAACCCACCTCCGCCTTCCGATCAACCGTGTGGGCATCGCGTTTGGTCCAGTCCCGAATCAGTTGGCCTCGCACTAGGCCGGACGACCGGCACCACGTCAAGCGAGTGGGGTCTTCTCCGAGAAATGCTCCTACCAATAAAATTTTCCTACCTTATTTCCGTGATGGGGTTCGCGTCACCCGCAGGGCTCAATTTCCTTGCGCAATTCTGCAGCTCGATCCCGTGCCGCACAAATGAATGAGCCAGGGGAAATCATTGGGCCCCTTCGCAATTGCGCACGAACTTTTGCAAAGATTGATACAAATGAAGAGGACGTTGGGCTTGCGAGCAGCGGCGGCGTCGGCGCGGGTGACGAGCACGAGGAGCGCGAGGGCGAGAACGGAGAGGACGGCGGGGGTTTTCATTGAAAGGGCCACGAGAGCTAGGGAGCGGACGGGCTCGCGAGGGCGGCCGAGAGTTGGCGGCGCAGATCGCGGACGATGTCGGGTTGGGTGGAAGCGACGTTGCGATCTTCTTCGGGATCAGTCGCATGATCGTAGAGTTCGACGGCCCCATCGCTCCAGCGGGTGAAGCGCCAGCGGTCGGTGCGGATCGAATCGCCGCGGGCATTGCCGCGCGTGACGAGCGTAAAGGCGGCGGGTTTGCCGGGCGACGCGGGATCGTGGAGGAGCGCGCGAAGGCTCTGGCCGGCGAGGTTTTTTGGCGGCGTGAGTCCGCAGAGATCGGCGACGGTTGGGTAAAGATCGACGAACTCGACGAGTCCGCGGGCGACGCCGGGTTTCATGCCGGGTGCGGCGATGAGGAAGGGAGCGCGGCAGCTGCGTTCGAAGAGGGTGTTCTTATTCCACCATGCGCGCTCGCCAAGGTGATAACCGTGATCACCGAGGAAGATGACGATGGTGTTTTCCCAGAGCTGGAGCCGGTCGAGCGTGGCGAGCACACGACCGACCTGTGCGTCCACGTAGGAAGTGCAGGCGTAATAGGCGCGGAGAAATTCGTGGCGCTCGCGAACGGTGAACGTGTCGAAGGCAGAACCGAGTTCACCTAAACCGACGGCCAGAGGCGGTGCGGGCGTCTGATCGCTGGGTGGACGACGCAGTGCGAGCGAGCCTTCCGGATACAGATCGAAATAGCGTTTCGGCGCGACGAAGGGATCGTGTGGCTTCATGAAACCGGCGCCGATGATCCACGGGCGTTCGCCGAGCCTTGCGATCTCGGCGCTGACGGCGCGGGCGATTTGGCCGTCGGGTTGGTCATCGTCGTCGCCGTCCATGGCGCCCCAGTTGCACCAGTTTAACTTCCCTTGCGTAAGATCGCGGCCCGCGAGTTTCGTCCGGCCGAGAGGTGTCGCTGCGAACGACTGCGCGGTGTGCCAGGAGCGCGGCAGGTCCATCCAGCTTGCGCGGAGCGCATCATCACGACCGCCACCGAGGTGAAAGATTTTGCCGAAGGCGGCCGCGTGGCGACCGTCCTCCTTGAGGAGTTGGGGCAACGTGATGATATCGGGCAGACGATCCCGGAGCATGGTGCGGTTGTCGGTGACGCCGGTTTGGTCGGGGCGCAGACCGGTCAGGAACGAACTGCGACTGGGATTGCAGACCGTGTATTGCACGTAAGCCCGGTCGAAGCGGACGGCGCGGGCGGCGAGGCGGTTGATGTGGGGCGTCTGGACGTCGGTGTTACCGTAGCAGCCGAGGGTGTCGCGGAGGTCATCGACGGCGATGAGGAGGACGTTGAATTTCTTCGGCGGCGTGGCGGCGTGCACGCTGCCGAGCAGAGAGCTGAACACGGTGAGCAGAACAATAAGATGGGGATGTTTCACGGATTGGTCGCGGTGGGGACGGGGAAAACTTTGGTGAGGGGATGCTCGCGGCGGATTACTTTGCCGGCAAGACCGGTTGGGCGGAGGTCGCAGTCGCTCGGCCGGCCCTTGCAGGTGGCGAACGGCACTTCTTCACGGATTGGGGCGGCCTGATTTTGGGAGCGTGCCCGTGCTCGCCGGAAAGCCGATGGTATCTGGATGGAATTCTTTTTCTGATCTTTCTCGCCGCCACAGAGCAATGGACCACAGTCCTGCTGCCGCGTTCTCCTCTGAAGATTCTGCGTTTCGCCGCTAGGGCGGCGCTCTCTCCTTAACCCCCAAACCGCTCATTTCATGAATGATTCCTCCTCGCTGGTGTTAACGCGTCGCGATTTTATCAAGCAATCAGGTCAGGTCGCCGCGGTGTCGGCGCTGGCTGGTGTTGCCCTGCCGCACGTGCATGCGGCCGGGAGCGACCTGATCCGCGTTGCGCTCGTGGGGTGTGGTGGCCGTGGCACCGGGGCGGCGGGTCAAGCGCTCTCGACGACGAGCGGCCCCATCACACTCGTGGCGATGGCGGACGTGTTTCCCGCGAAATTGAAAGCGTCGCTCGAGCGTCTCACGAAACAGCATGCTCAGCAGACGGCCCGGATTGAGGTGCCGGCGGAGCGGCAGTTCATCGGTTTCGACGGCTACAAGGGAGCGATGGACTGCTTGAAGCCGGGCGACGTGGTCATCCTCGCGACGCCACCGGCCTTTCGTTGGGTGATGTTCCAGCACGCAATTGCCAAGGGGCTGCACGTGTTCATGGAGAAACCCGTGTCGGTGGACGGACCTACGACGCGCCGCATGATCGCCCTCGGTGAGAAGGCGAAGGAGCAGAGTCTCAAGGTGGGCGTCGGTCTGATGGTCCGCCACTGCGAGGGGCGCAAGGAGCTCTATCAACGCATCCGCAATGGCGAGATCGGCGATATCGTTTCGATGCGGGCCTATCGGATGGGCTCAGGGGGCGGCACGGCCCCGCCCAAGCCCGAGGGTATCTCGGAGTTGATGTATCAGATATCCAAGTTCCACGCTTTCTTGTGGCTGAGCGGCGGAGTGTTCTCCGATTACTACATCCACCAAATCGACGAGTGCTCCTGGATGAAGGACGCATGGCCCGTGGAGGCGATGGCGATCGGTGGCCGGCACTATCGCGGCGATTCCCTCGATCAGAACTTCGACACCTATTCGGTCCAATACACCTATCCCGACGGAGCCAAGCTCTACTACGAAGGGCGCAACATGCCCGGCGTGCACAATGAATTCGCCAGCTATGCGCATGGCACCAAGGGCTCGGCCGTTATTACGACGCGATCTCACCATCCCGGGCAAGTGCGGATCTATAACGGCCAGAAAGTCCCTCGCATCTTGACTGCGAAGGACCCGATCGACCTTGCGGACAAAAATCTGCGTTGGGCGTTTCCGCAGCCGGAAAAGAATCCGCAACAGCTGGAATGGGACAACCTCGTCGCCGCGATTCGCCAGGACCGGCCCTACAACGAGGTCAAGCGGGGTGCGGAGGCCAGCTTGGTTGCTTCGATGGGCCGCATGGCCGCGCACACGGGTCAGATCATCACGTTCGATCAAATGCTGAACTGCGAACACGAGTTTGCGCCGGGGGTCGATACGCTGACGATGGATGGACCGTCTCCGCTGCAGCTAGGCGCCGATGGCAAGTATCCGGTGCCGAGGCCGGGCGTTGAATCGAAGCGCGAGTACTGAGCGGCCAGAGGGCAAGCGACGGCTCACCTCTCCACTGTGCTGATGCGCACGCGTGACCGCGGGCCCTTGCGGAGCAGCGCCGGACGGCCGACGGACCCTGCGAGGGGAGCAGCTATTTCAACTGCGGTTCGATCGGGACGATGGTGGCGCGGTGGGCGGTGACGGCGCTGGCAATTCGTGTCAGCACGTCTGCGTGGGTGGCTGCGACGTCGTATTTTTCCGAGGGATCGTGGGGCAAGCGGAAGAGCAATGGCGTGGTGTGGACGTCGGGTTGGGGCTGGCCGTAGCCGCTCTGAGTGCGGAAGTGGGCCTTCCACTCGCCGAGCCGGCAGGCGAAGAGCTCCGTGCCGCGGTAAAAAAAATACGGGCGCTCGGGCAGCGCGCGTTGCCCGACGAGCAGCGGCAGCAGATCGAGGCCGTCGAGCGCGAGGCCGGTGGGAGTGGGAGCGCCGGCGAGGGCGAGAGCGGTCGGATACAAGTCAAGCGAACTGGCGGGTTCGCTGGTCACCGCGGGGCGAACGCGTCCGGGCATCCACGCGATACCGGGGACGCGCATGCCGCCTTCCCACGTGCTGCCTTTGCCCTCGCGGAGCGGGCCGGCGCTGCCGCCCTGGGCTCCCTCGGTGAGCCAGGGGCCGTTGTCGCTCGTGAAGAAGACGAACGTGTTTTCGGCGAGGCCGGCGCGGCGGAGGGCGGCGAGAATTTCTCCCGTGCTCCAGTCAATCTCCTCAATCACGTCTCCGTAGATTCCGCGGGGACTTTTGCCTTTGAAGGCCGGCGATGCGAAGAGCGGCGTGTGGGGCATCGAGTGGGCGAGGTAGATAAAAAAAGGTTTATCTTTGGCCGCGGTGATCACGCGGAGGGCTTCCCCGGTGTAGCGTTTAGTGAGGGTGGTTTGATCGGCGGGACGCTCGATAACCTCGCCGTTGCGCTGGAGTACGACGTTCCAACCGTCGGCCGGCGGATGAGCGCTGAAGCGGTCCTTGGCGGTGATGCCCGGGCGGGCATCCATATCGTTTGAATACGGCAGGCCGAAGGTGGACTCGAAGCCCTGATCCTGCGGACGAGAGCCGGCGTGAATGCCGAGGTGCCACTTGCCGATATGGGCGGTGGTGTAGGCGCGGGCTTTGAGCGCTTCGGCGAGCGTGACCTCGGCCGGCGGCAGACCGCCGGCGGAATTGGGAAAGAGTACGCGGCGGTTTCCCGCCATCCCGCTCCGCAGGGGCTAACGGCCCGTGAGGAGCGCGGTGCGGCTCGGTGTGCAGACTTCGGCCCCGGAGTAGAAATCGGTGAACCGCACGCCCTCGGCGGCCATGCGATCAAGGTGCGGCGTGCGGATCGTCGGGCTGCCATAGCACCCGAGATCACCGTAGCCCTGGTCGTCGGTGAGAATGATAATGATGTTGGGGCGGGTCGGTGGAGTCGCCGCGGGCAGCTGGGCGGCGAACGTAAGCAGCCAGGGGAGGGTGGATAAAATTCGGCGTGAGCGCATGGGAAAGAAGCGGTCAATTTTTGGTGGCGATCGAGAGGTAGGCGTCAGTTCTTGACTTGCTTCTTCCCCTTCGTGGCGGGCGCTTCCGGCGGCGGCGTGAGCCCGTCAGTAGGTTGATCCCACAGGCGCCACGGGTCGTCGAGGCGGCGCATTTCAGAGAGCAGCAGGGCTTCCAGTTCAGCGAGTTTCGCAGCGTGGCGCGGATCGGTGGCGAGGTTGCGCTGGTGGGCGGTAGGAGTGACGCCGGTGAGTGCGATGAGTGCGGGCGCGTGATGCTGTTCCAAGAATTCGTGCGGGTTTTCACGCAGGTTGAAGAGTTGGGTTTCGCGCACGGTGCCGCCGAGGACATCGAACTTCACGAGTTTCCAGTCACCCTGCTTCACGCTGCGCATCCCGGGCTTCGTGCCGCCGTTGTAGACACCGTAGACGACGTCGCGCACGAAGTGTTTTTTGCCCTCGAGCACGGGACGGAAGCTGAGGCCCTCGTTGCTCGGGGGTGCGTCGATACCAGCGAAATCGCAGAGGGTGGCGAGCACATCGAGCAGGTAGGTGTTTCCCTCGGCGCGGGTACCGGGCTTGATGCCGGGCCCCTTGGCAATGAAGGGGACGCGCCACGTGTGTTGGTAGAGATTCTGTTTTCCCTGCAAGCCGTGGCGACCGATCGCGATGCCGTGATCGGCAGTGTAAAAGATGTAGGTGTTGTCGAGCTCGCCCATGGCTTCGAGCTTGGTGAGGACGCGCCCGACTTGGACGTCGATGGCCTCGGCACAGGCGAATTCGCGGCCGAGCTCGTTGCGGATCGTGCGCTCGTCGCGGCGCTCCCAGACGCCGCTCACGGCGACCTCGTCGCGGAGACCGGGATGGCCGTGCGGAAAGGGATGGGCGGGCAAATAGTTTTCGGGAAGGGCGGGTTGCTTGGGATGCGCGGGCGGGAGCGTCGTCGCGTCGGTGTGGTTGGTCGCGCCATATTTCGCGAGGAGGGCGGGCTGGCCGTCGCGCGTGTCGTGCGGGTGCGAGAAGCCAAAATAGATGAGAAACGGATCACGGTCTTTCGTGGCCTCGCGATTTTGGAGATAAGCGAGCACCTGTTCGCCGTGCCACGCGCTACCGGTTTCGTCGGTCCCGCCGCGTTTGGAGGCGTCCTTGCGCACGGTGAAGAGCTGGTTGGCCGCCTCGTAACTGTTGCCCAGCTTGCAGGTGCGCATCGTGTCGTAGCCGGCGCGATTGAAGACGGCAGGAAGAGTGTTTTGAAGGAGATTGGGCGGGCAATGGGCGGCGGCGCCCGGTCCGATCGGCAAATGCCACACGGTGCGGCCGCTCATGATCATGTGGCGCGACGGCGTGCAGACCCCGCCGATGAATGAGCCCATGTGATACGCGCCGTCGAGCACCATGCCTTGGGCGGCCAGGCGATCGAGGTTGGGCGAGTGCAGGGGAGATCTCGGATTGTAAGCTTTGAGGTCCAGCGGCGACTGATCGTCGACGAGAATGAACAAGATGTTCGGCCGGCGGGTTTCGGCGGCGAAGGCGGTTGCCACGAGCGCGCAGGAAACAATGCAGAGGCGGAGGAGGGACATAGGGGAAATGGAAACTGGCGGGACTGACCCGGCTCAACGCACCTGGCCTTTTGCTCGGACTTGTTCAAGGAGCGCGCGGAGCTCCGCGACTTTTTCAGGCTGCCGAGTGTAGAGATTGTCGCGTTGGGCCAGATCGCGGGAGAGATCAAAGAGTTCCCCCGGTTGATCGTGCGCGATGTAGTCATGGGCCGCGTCGAAGCCGGCGGGGACTTTGCTGATGGCGCCGGTTTTTGTAGCGACGAGCAGCCACTGGTCGTGGCGGAGAGCGTAGCCGTTGGCGTTCGTGTTGTGCACGATGGTGTGGCGGGGACTTGGGGCGTCGGATTTCCACACCTTGAGCAAGTTGTGGCTGTCGTGGGCGGTGTTAGCCGGCAGGGGGAAGCCCGTGATGGCGGCAAGGGTCGCCATGATATCGACCTGGCTGATGAGCGCGGGGCTGACCCGCCCGCGGGGAACGACCCCGGGCCAGCGCACGATGAACGGAACGCGATGGCCACCTTCCCAGAGGTCGCGCTTTAGGCCGCGGAGCGGACCGGCGCTCCGGTGCTGAAAATTCTGGATACGCGGGTAGGCGTAGTGTTCGGGGCCGTTATCGGCGGAGAAAATGACGATCGTGTTGTCGGCGAAACCGTGCGCGGTCAGCGCCGCGAGGATGCGGCCCACGGTGGCGTCGGTCTGTTCCATGAAGTCGCCGTAACCGCCAGCTTGGGATTTCCCCGAAAATTCGGCCGAAGGTACGATCGGTGTGTGCGGTGAAGTGAAGGAGAAATAGAGGAAGAACGGTTCGGTTTTTCCCTGCTGCTCACCGAGCCAGGCGACCGCCCGTTCCGTGAGTCGCGGCATGACGGCGGTAAAATCCCAGCCGGAGGTCATGGGGCCCGGGCGCGCTTCCCAAGCGCCTTCGGCGGTCTTGGGCGGTGTGACCAACGGGACGCTGGGGATGGTGATGACGCGGTCGTTCTCAAACCAAGCGTAGGGAGGGAAATTGGGCACGTCGTCACCAAAATAGTAGTCGAAGCCGTGATCGCGCGGGCCGCCGGGGATGGGCTTGGTCCAGTCGAAGTCGGCGGATGCGTAGCCGGATACTGGGGTGGGTTTCGCGTCAGGACGCTTGATGGCGTCCCAATTCCAACCGAGGTGCCACTTGCCGATGCACGCGGTGCGATAGCCTTTTTCCTTGAGCATCTCGGGGAGGGTGAGTTCGGCGGCGTCGAACACGGGTGGACCAAAACTGTCGACGATCTTGTGGAATTTTCGCCAATGGAAGCGGCCGGTGAGCAGCGCATAGCGACTGGGTGTGCAGATCCCGGAAGAACTGTGGGCGTCGGTGAAGCGCAGACCGTCGCACGCCAATTGGTCTAGGTGAGGCGTGCGGATCTTTGAATCAGGATTCTGGATGCCGAGATCGCCGTAACCCATGTCGTCGGCATAGAGGATGACGATGTTGGGACGGTCGGCAGCGCGACCAACAAGGAGTGTGCCGAAGAGGAAAATACAGGCGCAGAGGCGCATGGGGTGAGGGGGAAAACGGGGTGGAATCGGGAGCGAAACTAGGGTGCGGGGTTTTTCTCTAGACCGGTGCGATTGATGAGGCCGCCGAAAGGATTGTTACCGAAGGCCGGGGCGATGAGGTCGCGGTTCCATTCCGCGGAGGCGGCGGCGAGGCGCGCGGCGATTTCGGGGCGAGCGCTGGCGAGGTCGCGGGATTCGCCGAGGTCGGTGGCGAGGTCGAAGAGTTGCGGGGCGTTTTGATAGGTGCGCAGCCACTTCCACTGGCCCTCGCGCACGGCGAAAGCTTCGCCCCCGTCCATCCGCCAGAAGAGCCGGGCGTGGGGGGCGGAGTCGTTCTTTCCGGTGAGGAAGGGAAGGAGATCGGTGCCGTCGAGGGGCGCGAGTGCGGCAGCGCGCGTGGCTCCGGCGGCGGCGAGGGCGGTGGGTAAAATATCGAGGGAGATGACGGGTTGCGTATACGTGCGGCCAGCAGGGATACGGGCGGGCCAGGAGACGAGGAAGGGGACGCGGATGCCGCCTTCGAAGACGTCGCCTTTTTGTCCGTGCAGGGGAGAGTTAACGGAGGCGTTGGCGTTGCGCTTGGTCATCGGACCGCCGTTGTCGGAGATGAAGAAGATGAGCGTGCGTTCGCGTTGGCCGGCGGCCTCAAGGGCGGTGACGATGCGGCCCACGGCTTCGTCGACGGTGGCGACCATGGCCGCGTAGGTGCGGCGGCGGGCGTCGGCGATGGCCGCGAATTTTTTCAGCATATCCTCACGGGCTTGGAGCGGAGTGTGGGGCGCGTTGAAAGCGAGATAGAGGAACCACGGTTTCGCGTTGCGGGCGTGGCGGGTGACGGAAGCGGCGGCCTCTTCGCCGAGGCGCGTGGTGAGTTCGCCGACCTCGGGGACGGCCGTGGTATTGCGTAAGAGGGGAGAGGCCTGTTCCGCGTCGCCACTGGTGGTGCCCTTCTTACCCGCTCCCACCTCAACTTCGACGATGGAGCCAGGAAGATAGCGGTGGCCACCGCCGAGGAAACCGAAGAATTCGTCGAAGCCGCGGCGGTTCGGGTGAAATTGCGGGTGGGCGCCGAGATGCCACTTGCCAATGGCCCCAGTCGTATAGCCGGCGGAACGGAGCGAATCGGCGAGGGTGGTTTCGGAGAGTGGTAGGCCGTGGGTGGCGGCGGTGGCGTCCCATTTGGGGTTAAATTCGTAGCCGAAGCGTTGTTGGTAACGGCCAGTGAGAATTCCGGCGCGCGAGGGACTGCACACGGGGTAGGAGACGTAGCCATCGGTGCAACGGATGCCAGAGGCGGCGAGGCGATCCAGGTGCGGCGTAGGAATATCGCGGCCACCTTGGAAGCCGACGTCGTGGTAACCGAGATCATCGGCGACGATGAGCAAAATGTTCGGCCGCGGCGGTGATTCCGCCGCGAAAAGGGACACGAAGATCGGAACAAGCAGGGCGCAGCAGCGGACGAAGGGGAGTTTCATGGGGAAGATTGGGCGAGGGTGCCTCGCTCGGGCACAAAATATTCGACGTAACCAAGCATCATTTCGTCGAATGTCTGCGGGCCCCAGCGCACGGTTTTGGTGGGATCGGGGTTGGCGGGATTGCCGGTGCTGTTGTCATACCATGCCGTGTAGATGAGGCGGGTGCCGCGCGGGAGCGGGATCGGCTCGGCGAGGCGATATTGGAGTTGCCAGTTGAAATCGTAGGCGGGCACATCGAGCAGGCGACGGCGCGTGCCGTCGGGCAGGACCGCTTCGTAGCGGGCGGCTTTACCGCGGACGTGCATGTGTGGGGTGAAACTCAGCAGCGTCACGGCGGTCGGCAGCGTGATGGCTGTGGTCTCGGGGTGGTGGGCGTTACCGGGTGGGATGTTGAGACGAGGATTGGCGAGTCCGGCGACCTGAATGACGTGCTGCGGCGGTGCCGGCGAGAAAATGAGGCCGAGTTTCGTTTGGTCGTTGGTCGCCTTGCCGTTTGGCGTGTAGTGCATCTGAAAACTCAAGGTGGAGCCGGCGGGGATTTTTTTCGCGAAGCCGGGTGGGAAAATCGAGGACGTATTGCCGGGCACATACGCGGCAAAGAAGCCGTCGCGTTCTTCGCCGCCCGCGTCGCGCTTGCCGCGTGCTTGCTCGCCGGGCGGATGGACCCGCACGATCACGTGATGCACGACGGCGCGGGCAGTTGGTTGAACTTCGTAACCCTGCACCCATTTGTCTTCGGTAAAATTGGTTTCAACGCGGATGGTCTGGTAGGGCATCACGCCGTCGGCCTTAATCGCGACGGCCTTGGGGAACTGGAGGACGGTGTCAGGCGTGCCGATCAACCAGCCGGGGGGAAATGTGCGGGGCAGGGGCGCGTCGGCCGCATTGCCGATCGGTTTGTCCCCCGCGAGCCACGCGAGGAGGTCGGCTTTGTCGGCGGCAGCGAGCGAACGATCGTTGCTCCAGTGGATCGATTCGCCGGGGGCAGACGGGGCGGCGAACCACGGTGGCATGGCACCGCGGCCGACCTGCTTGCGCATCATGCCGGCGTGGGAGCGCACGTCCTCATACGTCGCGAGGCTGAAGGGGGCGACCCCGCCGTCCCGGTGGCACTCGAGACAGTTGTTTTGCACGAGGCGCGAGATCCGGTTGTGGTAAGTGAGGTTGCTTTGCGCAGCGGGAGCGGACGTCGGCGCAGCCGGCCAAGCGAGCGCGGCGAGCTGGAGATCGAGGGTGCAACCGGGCGCGTCAGTCGCAGCGACGAGCGGGCGTTTTCCGGCGAGCAGGGCGGTAAGGGCAGCGCGCACGTAGGTGTGGCGCGGCGCGTCGAGGCTGTAGCCGACGCCGTATTGGTCGTCGAGGGCGCCGCGATAAACCAAGGTGCGCGCGGCATCGAGGACGAAGACTTCGGCCGTGGTTTTCGCATCGAGCGCGGTGGCGAGTGTGTGGTCGCGGTCGTGGACGTATCGGCCGGCGAGCCCGTGTTCGCGGAGGGCGGAACGAATGTCGGCGACGGTGTCGGTGGCGGTCGGGTTGACGAAGAGGCAGGCGACGCCGCGCGCGGCGAACTCTTTTTCGAGCCGGCCGAGACTCGCGGTCGATTTCATGGTGATGGGACACGTTGTGCTCGTAAACGCGATCACGAGGGCTTTCGCGGAGCGATAGTTCGAGAGGCGGCCAGTCTTACCGTCGAGGTCGGTAAAGGTGAGATCGGCGACAAGGCGACCGACGCCCGCTTCGGAGGGCTTGAGTATCTTGGGTCCCTCGCGCGGGGAGGCTGGTGCGGTGGGTGCGGTGGCGGACGGCAGCGGCGGTGTGATCGCCGGTGAAGCGCCGAGGGCATCCCGCAAACGTCCAGCGCGTTCGGGGTCGAGCCATCCGGCGACCAAGCGAATCTGCTCGAGCGTGACCACGCCGCGCTTGGCGCGGTCAATCCGGTCAAACCACGCGGCGTTCCCGGCTTCTGCGCGCGTTAGTTTCTCGTCGTGGTTGGCGTCGAGTTGGTGAAAGCGTTGTTCGAGAAGGCTGGGCGCTTTGGCCGGATCGGCGGCGATGGGGAGTAGCGGCGCTACGAGTACTGCAGCGACGAGGGGACGAAGGAGGGACGTCATGGGGGCTGGACGCTTTGGAGCGCGAGACGTTTCACGAATCAAGGCGCTGCGAGGAGCTGGCGGGCGTCGGTGCGCGACGGATCGAGGGTGAGGGTGCGCCGGGCGGCGGCCTGAGCGCCCGCGCGGTCGCCGGTGCGGAGGAAAACGGTGGCGAGCGCGTAGGGATAATCAGGAGACGCGGGGGCGAGGGCCTCGGCTTTGCGCAGTGCGTCGATGGAGGCGGGGAGGCGGTTGGTTTGGGCGAGGAGGAGGCCGAGATTATACCACGCACGGTCGAAGCGCGGGTCGCGCTGGATCGCTTGGCGGAAAGCCATCTCGGCGTCGGCCGGTTGGCGGGCTTCGGAAAAGGCGAGGGCGGCGCGGTAGGCGGCGGGGGCGTCGTTGGGCTGGAGCTGCGAGGAGCGGAAGAAGGCGGCGGCGGCGGGTTGCGCGGCACCCTGAGCGTTGTGCACGAAACCGAGGGCCTCGTAGATGCCGGGCGAATGGGGGTCCCACTGGGCGGCGAGCTTCATGGCCTTCTCGGCGGCGGGATATTGGCGACGGTTCGCGAAATCTTGGCCGAGGCGGAGCTGGCCGCCGGGCTGGTCGAGCGACAGGGCGAAGTAGGCGTCGAGTTCGCGGCGCGACGCGGAATCGGCGGGCAACTCGGCTGACAACGCCCACGCGGCGTCGAGCCGGACGAGGCGGACGGGATCCTGCAACAGGGCGTGGAGGCGGTCGTGGGACGGAGCGTGGCCGTTGAGCAGGCGGACGGCGGCGGCGCGCTCCAAGGGGTCGCGGGCGGTGAGCGCGGTCTGGGCCACGGCGATCACCGGGGCCGTACGTTCGAAGGGAATGAGTAAGTCGAGGAGCGTCGCCCGCCAGGCGGGGACTTCTTCACGGGCGAGTTCGACGAGCAGCGCAGCGGGAGCGCCGGGTTGGTTGGCTTGGGCGGAGGCGATAGCGCGAGTGCGGGCGCGTTGGAGGGAATTGAGGCTCGCGCCATACCATTCCTCGGTGGTCTTGATGGCCCAATCGGTATCCTTATCGATGTGACAGCGGTTGCACGCATTGGGGATGCCGAGCTCTTTCGTCATGAGCGGATCGGGCCGCAGCCAGCCGTGGTCATGGCGCGGAGAGCGCTGCATGTAGGTGGTGGTGGGCATGTGGCAGGATACGCACTGATTACCCGTGCTACCGGCGGCATGGCGGGAGTGGGCGAGCGGATCGATCACCGTGGCGCGGGTGCCGTTGGGCTGCGGACGGCCCGGGGCGGCGTGGCACTGCAAGCACAGGCTGTTGTCGCTCGTTGGGAGAATGGTCTTGTTCGAGTGCGGGTCGTGGCAATCGAGACAGGTGACGCCGGCGTGGCCCATACGGCTGGTGAGCACGGAGGTCCAGTTGAAGTCTTCGTCCCGTTGCTGGCCGTCGGGATAGAAGACGGCCGCCTCGGTGGGCAAGGTCACGCGGTAGTGGTCGTGGTAGTTGTCGCCGGGCTGGAAATTGGCCGTGAGCGGTTCGTTGCGGGCGTGGCACGGCGCGCAGGTTTGCATCATCTTCTGGCGATCGCCGAAATACGGGGCGGCGGGACGCTTCGCTTGGGAGGAGGGGGCGCTGTGGGCGTCCGCAGTGGGGCCGTGGCATTGAATGCAACCGACCCCGTGTTCGACCCAGGTAGATTTGTAACTATCGGACGCGGCGTCATAGTTTTTCTGATATCCGGTCATGTGGCAGTGGGCGCACATGGAATTCCAGTTCATGCCGCGTCCGGTCCAGTGCCCCCACTCGCCATGGCGCCGGTTCTCTTGGGCGAAGATGTTGAACCAGTCTTTTTTAACGGGATCGTAGGCGAGATCGGTGGGCTGCCAGCGACCGCCGGCGGCGGGGATGAGCGGCTGCCAGATCGGTAGGTGGCCCAAAATGAGATCGGGCGAAAGGGCGGCGGCGGGAGCGCCGCCGGTGGCTGGCGGGGTCATGCTCGGGCGACCGTGGTTCCATGCGAGGTCGAAGGCGGAGCCACCGTCGGCGATGGATTTTTGCGCGGTGAAGGCGGCCTCGACAGCGGCGGAGGCGAGCGGACGATTGGCGAGGGCGTGGTCCGTGCCGGCCCACAATGCGTGTTGGGTGGAGTGGCACTGCATGCAGGTGTTCGAGGTCTGCTTCGTCGCCTGGGCCACGGTCATGACGCCGGTCGAGGTGGCGGAGCTCGATGACGACGGCCGGCCGCAACCGCTCACGAGCAGTCCGGCCGCACAAGCCAATACCGAGGCGAGAAGAAGTCGCATAAGAGAGAGTGAACAGAAAAGGCGCATCTGAAAGCCGAAGAATCAGAAACCATGCAGGACCAACGCGGCCCGTCGAGGTTTTCGGCGGGAGGGTGACCGGAGTGGCGTAGGCCGCCGAGAAAGTGTTTCACGGAGCCAAGGGCAACACGCGACCGGGCGCAGGCGGGCGCGGGATTTTTTGGATCACCCGACAAAAAATGCCCCAGGGTGGTTGAACCGCCAATCTTCGCTAATTTTTGGACGTCAAGGGCGGTTTCAATGAGCGAAGATCAGCGCAGATTAGCGGCTAAACTGGTTGGGGAAATTCCTTCGGCGGTTGGCTCAGGTCGCAACGAGAGTTCTCGCTTTGAACGCGGTGAAGCGGGGCAATGCGCTGAATGCCGGCGTGAACGATACCGCGATCTTGCACTCGTGCTGGGCGGACGGGGCGGCGAGCGATCGAAAGGCGGACGTGTGGGCGAAGATGGCGGCACCGTTTATTTTGCAGCTCGGGGCCAAGGATAACGGGCAAGCGGTGAGTGTGGGTGGGGACTGAGCTTTGCCTTGATTCCACTTCCGGGGGGCGGATGCTCACGCTCATGTCGTCCTCCCCGCAAGTCTCGGCTTTGCCTTGATTCCAATTCCGGGGGGCGGATGCTCTCGTTGCCATTGCTACGCTACGCACCATGACACCGAAGGCATCGAGGGCGGGGCCGATGGCGCGGACGAGGAGGAGACGCGCCGAGGTGCCACCGGTTGCGATGCCGGGAATGATAATATTTTGGTCGGTGCCGACGACGCCGCGGCTGGAGAGGTTGACGAGGCGCGATTGCATCGTGGTGAGGTCGTAGCTTTCGAGGAGGGCGAGGCCGAGGGCACCACCGCCGGAAACTTGGGCGGTATAGCTGCCGGGAGGGAGCGTGACGAGAAGGGCGCAGTCGGCGCTGCCGTCGGGGAAGGCGAAGGCGCCGACTTGCTTGGCGGCGGTGCTCCAGCCAGTATTGGAGAAAAGTGGATGGCCGGCACCATCGAAGAGGGAGGGAATGGGGCGGGCCAAGGTGCCGGTGAGTCCGAAGGCGGTGAGGGCGGGGCCGGCGGCGCGGAGCAGGAGCCGTTTCGAGGCGGTGCCGCGGACGACGAGGCCGCTGATGAGAATATTTCCGCCGCCGCCGACTTGGCCGCACGTGGAGAGGTTGCCGAGGCGACCGTCGAAGATGCCTTCCGATTGGAGGATCACGTCGTTGAGGCCGAGAATGAAGAACGCGTCCCGCGCGAAGCCGACGGCGTTGAGGATGCTGGTGGGCTGGTCCCGGTCAGACGTTTGTCAGCGCGTGGTCGTGGGTTGGAGGGCGCGGTTTAGGAATTCGATGATGCGGGTTTGTTGGCGGAGTTTGACGAGTGGGTCGCTGATCATGTGCGTGCCCAGCATCGGGAGCAGTTCGTAGGGCTTGCCTGCCAGGTAAAGCGCGTCGGCGAGCTGGAGCGTGTGCTGGAAATACACGTTGTCGTCGGTGAGTCCGTGGATGAGGAGGAGAGGGCGCGTGAGTTGCGAGGCGTAGGTGGTGACGTTGCTCACGCGATAGGCTTCCGGGGAAAATTGCGGGAGACCGAGGTAGCGCTCCGTGTAGTGTGTGTCGTAGTTTTCCCAGGTGACGACGGGGGCCCCGGCGACGGCGGCTTGGAAAATATCGGGACGGCGCATCGCGGCCATGGCGGCGAAGTAGCCACCAAAGGACCAGCCGGTGACGCCTACGCGGCTCAGGTCGAGTTCCGGAAAGGTCTGCGCGAGCGCGCTGAGGCCGGTGATCTGGTCTGCGAGGGCGATGTCGATGACGTTGCCCTTGATAATGCGCTCCCACGCGCGGCCGCGCCACGGGGTGCCGCGGCCGTCGATGCGCACGACGACATAGCCCTGGTCGGCCATCCACTGATCGGGGAGGTAGCCGCGCGCGGTGGCGGAAACCATCTTGCTGGTGGGGCCGGCGTAGACGACGAGGATGACGGGATATTTTTTCCCGGCGGTGAAATTACGCGGGCGCGTGAGCGCGGCGTCGAAGGCGCGCTCGCCAGTGGTGCGGGTGAGTTCGGTGGTGGGCAGGCGCGGGAGCGGGGCAGCGACGGAAGGGAGCGTGGCAACGATGCGATCGTCGTCGGCGGAGATGATTTCGCTGCGCCAGGTGCCGTCGAAGAGATCTGTAGTGCGAATCAGAAGACGGGACTCCGAGGAAAAAGTGGCGTTGTGCTGGCCGCGGCCGCGGGTGAGGGCGTGGCCGGAGCTGATGGTTTGGCTGTCGCCGTTCAGCGGAAATGACCAAAGGTGAACCTCGCGAGGGTCGGGGCCGCCACGCACGAGCACGGCACCGGAGTCTTCGTCGACGTCGACAAGTCCGCGATAATTGAAGGTGGTGGGAGTGATTTCGCGGAGGAGGGCGCCGGTGGTGGCGCGGAGTTCGACTTGCCACGTGCCGCGGCGCTCGGTCGTCCAGAGGAAGCCCTCACCGTCGGCGAGCCAGAAGGGCGGGCGGCGTTCACCGTTGGAGCCGGCGGCGTTGTCGTCGAGGTTGAGCCAGGCGGCGTCGGTCTCGCGGAGGAGTTCGGTGGTAGCACCGGTGGCGGAATTGACGGCGAGGAGACGTTGGTCGGTTTGCTCGCGGTTTTGGACGAGGAGGGTGGGCGGAGCGTATGTTTGCCACGTGACGTGGGCGAGATAGGGGAAGGCAACGTGGTCCCAAGGGATTGGCGTGGGGGCCGGGGTCGCTTGGTTAGCGCGGAGCGAGAGCAGGAAAAGGCGAACAGTGGCGTTGGGGGTGCCGGCGCGGGGATAGAAGAATTTGGTGGGAGCGGCTTCGGGGTGAAGGGCGTCGGCGACGTAGCGAACGGCGACAGCGGATTCGTCGGTCTGTTGGTAGAGGAGGCTGTGGGAATCGGGGGACCACCAGAAGCCGCGCGGGCGGCTCATTTCCTCCTGAGCGACGAACTCGGCGGTGCCGTGGGAGAGCGTGGCGGTGGCGCCGGTGGTGACGGTCCGCGTGATGGGCGGGGAGGCGGTGAGATCGATGACATGGAGTTCTCGATCGGCGGCGGCGGCGATCATGCGACCATCAGGGGAGAAGCGAGGGTCGATCCAGCCGCGTCCAGGAAGTTCGGTGACACGGAGCGAGGCGCGTTCGACGAGGTAGAGTTTGCCGGAAAGGGTGACGAGGAGGTGGGTGCCGTCGCCGGAGAGTTGATAGGTGGTAAAGCCTTTCAGACTTTGGCGGGAGCGTTCGCGACGGGCTTTTTCTTCGGCGGACACGGCTTCGGTGGTGTCACCGAGGATGTGAGCGGGGGTGAGGAGTTCGCGTTCGCGGCCGGTGGCGAGGTCGAGCTCGTAAAGTTTTAGCGTGGGGTCGCGCGGAGCGGAGCGGAGGTAGAGGGCATGTTTGCCGTCGGGGGTGAGCTTGGGTGAGACGGGGCGACCCAAGGTGTAGTTCCTCGTCTCGGCGAGATCGCGGAAGTAGGCGAGGTTGGCATCCTCGGCGGCGGAAGCGGCGGAAGCGGGGGCTGCGATGGAACGGACGGAAGGTAGAACGAGAACGATCAAGAGAACGAGAACGAGGGTTCGGGCGGGAGAGGAGGGGGACATGGCGGAGGGGACGGTTATGCGCGTTGCTGCGAATCGATGATCAGCGTGACGGGGCCGTCGTTGACGAGGGAGACGGCCATTGCGGCACCGAATTGACCGGTGGCGACGGGGCGACCGAGGGCGACGGAGAGCAGGCGGCAGAACATCTCGTAGAGGGGAATCGCCAGGTCGGGACGGGCGGCAGCGTTGAACGAGGGGCGGGTGCCTTTGCGGGTGCTGGCGAAGAGGGTGAATTGGCTGACGACCAATGCGGAAGGAGCTGAGAGCGGAGCGTCCCGAGCCGAGAGACCGGATGACGAGTCCGCAGAGCGCGGCGGTAGAGCGGCGTCGAGAAGGGAGCGGTTCATGTGGCCCTCGGCGTCCGGAAAGATGCGGAGCTTGGCGATTTTTTCCGCGAGCCATTGGGTGTCGGCCTCGGTGTCGGTGGGGGCGACGCCGAGGAAAACGAGGAGGCCAGGGCCGATGTCACCGACGATGGCACCGGCGACGGTGACGCGGGCTGCGCTGACTCGCTGGATGACGGCGCGCATGAATTGTCGGAGGGCGGGTGCCGTCAACGCGCGAGGGCGTCGGCAAGCGACGCCCCTTCGGCATGGGGATACGGACGTCGGCCAGCGGCGCCGCCGCTATAGCATCGGCACATGGGGTTCGGTTTCGGCGTCGTAGTTGATGCCGGGGAGGCCGAAGCCGAACAGTTTCAGGAACTCGGTGCGGTAACCGGCGATGTCGGTCTCGGCGGCGATATTTTCGGTGGTGACGCCTGGCCAAATTTTGGCGACGGCGGACTGGATCGCGGGGCGCATTTCCCAATCGTCGACCCGGATGCGGCCGGATTCGTCGAAGGTGGGTTTACGACCATTATACATCTGGGTGGCGAAGAGGCGCTGGATCTGTTCGACGCAGCCCTCGTGGGTGCCGGCGGCTTTCATGATCTTGTAGAGAATCGAAATGTAGAGCGGGACGACGGGAATGGCGGAGCTCGCCTGCGTCACGAGGGCTTTGTTGACGGAGATGAAGGCGCGGCCGCCGCCGTTGAGCTTGAGGAGCGAATCGATGTGGCGGGCGGCGCGCTCGAGGTCGTTCTTCGCGAGACCGATGGTGCCATTTTTGTAGATTGCCCAGGTGACTTCTGGCCCGATGTAGGAATAGGCGACGGATTGCGCGCCGGGGGCCAGCAGCTTGGCGTCCGTGAGCGCCTGCATCCACATCTCCCAATCCTCGCCGCCCATGACCGTAACGGTATCGGCGATTTCTTGTTCGCTGGCGGGCTCGATCGCGACGGTGCTGATGATGCCCTTGTCGGTGTCGACGGTCTTGTTGGTATAGGAGGCACCGACGGGTTTGAGACAGGATTTGTGGACGACGCCGGTGGTCGGGTGAGTGCGGCGGGGTGAGGCGAGGGAGTAGACGACGAGGTCGACTTGGCCGAGGTCGGCGCGGATGGCGTCGAGGGCCTGTTGCTTGATGTCAGCGGAGAAGGCATCGCCGTTAAAATTTTTGGCGTAGAGCCCGGCGGCGCGAGCGGCTTTGGTGAAGGCGATCGTGTTGTACCAACCGGGCGTGGCGGATCGGCCTTCCTCCGAAGGACGCTCGAAAAAGACCCCGAGAGTGGCGGCGCCGGAGCCGAAGGCCGCAGTGATCCGGGAGGCCAAGCCGTAGCCGGTGGAGGAACCGAGGACGAGGACGCGCTTGGGACCGCCAGAGATGGGGCCTTGGGCCTTCACGTGGTCGATCCATTGCTGAACATGCGCGGCACAGCCCTCGGGATGGGCAGTGACGCAAACGAAGCCGCGAACCTTGGGTTTGATAATCATGCGCTGCAAAGATTTCTCGGCGCGAGGGCCGAGGGCAAGCGGGGATTTGGCGCAGGACAGTTGGCGCAGGAGTAGGGCGGTTTGTCAGCGAGGGCGCGTCGGCTCGATGACCGGAAAGGCAGGGCCGGGATAAACCCAGCCCACAGCCCCGAACCCCTTACTTGCCGAGGAGCAGGAAAGGGCCGGCGGACTTCACAACACCGCCTTTAACTTCCTGCGTGATGGCGTAGGCGGCGATGTTCTTGATCGGCTGTTTCGACTTAATCGGGTGGCGGCGGGCTCCGGTCTCGGGATCGACGGTAAAGGTCCCGGCGTCCAAGGGATCCACATACTGGGGATCGACGACCCAGAGTTGGTAGTCCTGACCGGTGGCGAGCGCGGGGAGTTTTTCAACATGAAGCACGCCCTCTTGCTTGGCGGGATTCCAGACCGCGACAGCGATGGCTTGCGGCGAGTTTTTCAGCAGAGAAGCCAGGGCAGTGATCTTGAGGCTGGCGAGATCGCCCTCGCGTCTCAATTGAGCCGAGAGGTCAGCGGTTTGGGCGGTGAGCGTGTCAATGCGCCGAGTGAGCCCAGCGAGTTCGTTTTCGTGGAGCGAACGTTGATGGCGAGTCAGGAGGCGTTCGGCTTCGAGCTGCTGAGCGGCGCTCTGGAGGGAAAGGGCGTTGAAGGCTTGGGTGTCCCGCAGAAGCGCGGCGTCGGAGCGGCCGGAAATATACAGCAAGCCGAGCCAAGCAGCGGCTAGGGCGCAGCA
Organism: Opitutaceae bacterium; assembly: GCA_005799525.1. Classification (GTDB taxonomy): domain Bacteria; phylum Verrucomicrobiota; class Verrucomicrobiia; order Opitutales; family Opitutaceae; genus GAS368. The sequence continues at coordinate 24,198 of SYGN01000100.1, forward strand.
GGCTGCGGTGGCCCAGCCGAACCACGGTTGAAAGGCGAATGGGGAAAACGAAACCACGGGGGCGGTATCACGCACTGACGCAGCATTGACGGATGCGAGCACGCGGGCGCGGAGGTCAGGGGGAGGCGTGGCGGTCGGGGCAAGGTGGGCGAGTGCGGTGCTGGCTGAGCGGAGTTGGCAGACGAGCGCGGCGAGGGCGGGGTTCGTGGCCAGTCTGGATTCGAAGGATGCGCGCTCGGTGCCTTCGAGCAAGTCGAAGGCATGGAGCGCAGCGAGTTCTTCGTGGCGGTCGTCGATCATAGTCGTCGCGCGAGCGAGTCGCGGAGTTTGAGGAGCCCACGGCGGATACGCGCCTTCACGGTGCCGAGGGGCTCGGAGAGTTTTTCGGCAATTTCCTGCTGGGTGAGTCCGCTGAAGAAGGCGAGTTCGAGCGCGCGCTTTTGATCGGGGGGTAGGCCGGCGATCGCAGCGCGGACTGCGGAAGCTTCGTCGCCTAAGATGGCTTGGTCGGTGGCGGCGGTGCCGGATTGGTCTTCGTCGTAACCGAGGTCGGCTGGAACCGAGGCCGTGAGGAGTTCGGCGCGGCGGCGGCGCATCCGGACCCGGTCAATCGCACGATTGCGGACCAGCGTCTGGGCCCACGCGAAAGCCGTGCCGCGGCCGGCTTCGAACGAGGAAGCCTTTTCCCATAAAGTGACAAATGTATCGTGGACGATATCTTGGGCTTCGGTGGCATCGCGAATGACGCGCAGGGCCGTGGCGTAGAGCGGGCCAGAAAAGCGGTCGTAGAGTTCGGCGAAGGCGGTCTTATCTCCCTGCGCGACGCGTCGGAGGAGGTTCGCGTCCTCCAGTTGGCGCTCGTCGGAAGGCAGGGTGCGCGCGTCGTTGCTCATGCGTCCGTGAGCCCGCAGGCGTGGGTCGTCGGCCGTCCTCGCCACTGCATAAGTGAACAGTTCGGGCAGAGGCGAGAGCAGAACAAGCATTTCCATTTCATACGTGCGTAAGAGGCGAGAAGATGCGGCTTAGAAAGGAATGGCGAGGATTTTAGAGAATCGCCTGCCCAATCAGGCCGAGCACGATGAGCAGTGCGAGGGCGGACAAGATTTGTTTTTCAAGGCGAGTGACCGGGAGGGGCATCGGCGGGGTAGGCGGTGAGAAGAGCGGAGGGATGGTCGCAGGCGAAGAGTGGGTCTCCGTAGCTGCGAAAACTTAACGCCGCTCACTGCGGAGACGTTCGGCGGCGGAGGAGTAAACTCCATAGGCAATAGGGGGACCGTCGAAGAGATACCAGAACTAAAACGGTGTGAGATGGAGCGAGGGTCGCGGACGGCGGGAAGCTCCCGAGGTCGCTCCAGTCCGGCGATCGTGCCGCGAGTGCGCGAGGCCGGAAGGGATGAAACCAGAATTGCAGCCGACCGTGGCCTGCGGAACGAACGGGATGGCCGCTCGTTTATACCCTTACTGCAAGCAGTTCGGGATGCATCGTGCCTTCGGCGACCTTATTTACGGTGCCGGTCATGCTGATCGAAAAGTTGTCGCCGATCTCGATGCCAATTTGGCCGCCGGGCATGTGAACGGTAACGCTGCCATCGACGAGGCCGAGGCGGTGGGCGACGGCGGCAGAGGCGCTGCTGCTGCTGCCCGACGCGAGCGTGTAGCCGGCGCCGCGCTCCCAGATTTCAATTTGGATATTGGCGCGGTCGAGCACGCGGAGGAATTGGACGTTGGTCTTGCGCGGAAAATTCGGGTGCGTTTCCAAGTGTGGGCCGTATTTGTGCGCGAGTTTGGGCGAAATCTCCGGGAGCGGAATCACGCAGTGCGGGTTGCCGATGGTGGCGGCATTATAGGTGAACTCGCGGTCGAGGATGGTGATTTTTTCGTTGAGCACTTCGCGCGGCGCACCGGGGACGGGGATTTTCGCGCTGTCAAAACTCACCGAGCCCATCGCGATGGTGAGGAGTTGGCCGCCGTCCTTGATCGCGACCTGGACGTGGCCGCCGGGCGTCTCGACTGAAAAGTTCGGATGTTTGACGAGCTGTTGGTCCCACAGGAAGCGCGAGAAGATGCGGAGACCGTTGCCGGATTTTTCGGCCTCGGAGCCGTCGGGGTTAAAGATGCGCAGACCAAACTCGCTCTGTTGCGAAGGGAGGGGACCCCAGAGGATGCCGTCGGAGCCGACGCCGAAGTTGCGATGGCAGACGACGCGGATTTGCTCGACGGTGGGCGCGGGTGACCACGCGGGAAAATCGCGCGGGTCGAGGACGATGTAGTCGTTGCCGAGGGCGTGGTATTTATGGAAGCGCATGGAGGTTGGAGCGGGGAAATTGCGCAGGGAATCCCCGAAAGACACGGAGAAATTTCTCAAGGGAGTGACGAAATTTCGATCAGGGGTGGCGGTGCGCGGCTCCCGCACGACGAGCCCCGTGAGGACGGAAAAGCGGCGGGGCGGACCAAGCGGGGCGGAGTCCGCCTAGGTGACCGCAGCAGGCACTGGGTAACCAAAGAGACCGCGTTTCTTGATCGCGGCAACGACGGCGCTCGGGACCATGTGCTCCCAGGTTGGATCGTTTTCCTTGATCCGGCGCAGGACATCGCGGGAAAAAATATGCAAACTGTCGCGGTCGAAGCCGGTGATGCATTCGATGTAGTGATTCTCGAGCAGGTGGTCGTAGAGGTTGCGCAGGTGATCGGTGATATGGATGTTTTTCGCGGTGATGAGCACGCTCGAGGCGAAGGCGTGGTGAGCGACGAAACCGTGGATGGGGGTCGTCTGGCCGGTGTTCAGGTATTTGTCGTAGGCCTCCTGGTGCATCGGATAAATGTAAAGTCGAACCGCGTTGCGGAAGAGGCGGCCGAAGGATTCTAGAATACCGCCCTCGAGGTTTTCGTAGTATTTCTCGTTAAACAGTTCGAGGAGGTTGTTGATGCCCATCGACACGCCGATCATCTCCTTCGTGTAACGGCGGAAATAGGACGTCAGACGGTAATACTCGGAATAATTGGAGATGAGGACGGTGAAGCCAATGTCAGCGAGGAGGTCGACGCGGGACAGGAAATCAAGCGCGTCGAGTTCGCCGGCGGCGAGGAGGTTGTTCATGGTGATCTCCATGAGGACGATCACGTCCTTGCCTTTGACACCGGGCTCTTGGACGAACTGGGCGGTGGCACAATTCAGCATGTCGACGTTCACGTGGGTGACGGGGCGAAAACTGCCGCGTTCGACGAGAATGGCTTTTTTATGGAGCACTTCCGAAGGCTGGAGAACCCCTCCACCGGAGCCGAACATCACTGCGTTCGTGAGGCCGTTTTGGACGAGGGCGAGCGACATGAGGCGATTGTCGACGGTCGCGAAGGCCGGGCCGCTGAATTGGAGCATATCCACCTCGATGCGGGCGGGCGTGAGATTATCGAGGAGGGAAGCGATGAACTTGCGAGGGTCCGCGTGGTAATAGAACGCCCCGTAGACGGCATTGACGCCGATAATACCGAGGGCCTGTTGTTGCAGAACATTTTCTTTGTCCCACATGTGCACGTGCAAAATGATGTCGCTGGACGGACCACCGGGCGCGGTCTGAAAACGAACACCCAGCCAGCCGTGGGCCTCGTTCGTGCCCTTGAAATTTCGCGCCGAGACTGTGTTGGCGAAAACAAAAAAGGTCGTCCGCTCGCCCCGCTGCTCCGCGAGGCGCGTGATGAGCAGATCGTATTCGTGGTCTAGCATGAGCGCAAGACGCTCTTGGGAAACGTAGCGGGGGGTCTTGCCGTAAATGGCATCGCTGAACGACATGTCATAGGCAGAGATCGATTTCGCGATGGTCCCCGAGGCACCGCCGACCTGGAAAAACATCCGGGCGACCTCCTGCCCGGCGCCAATTTCGGCGAACGTGCCATAGATGGGCTCGTCGAGGTTGATCGTCAGCGCCTTGCGGTTGGTGGTGAGAAGTTCTTTCTCCTTTTGCTCGCTCATAGTTGGTAACGATGGATGGACGACTGCGGGGCGCAATGCGTTCGTGGCGCGGTGTGTGTCGGTAAGGTTAAGAATCAGCACAGGGGCGGCAGGGTCGCGCGGTGTTTGCAGACATGGTGATTCGACTGGAGGAAGCGAGGAAAGCGACTACGGTAAACACTTCGCATGAAAAATTTCTTCACTTCGATGCTGGGCGCGCTGGTCGCGCTGCTGATCTTCGCGGGCGGCGCGTTCGTACTCGTCATCGGATTTGTCGGGGCCATCGCGGCGATGGGCGGCGGCGAGAAGGCTACGGCCGAGCTCGAGCGTGGTGCCTATGTGGTGTTCGACCTCTCGACGAACATCACGGATGCCCCACCGCCGATCGACTTTGGCTCCCTGGGCGTCGCCCAGGACGATCACTTGCAACTCCGCACGGTGACGCGAGCTTTGCGCGCGGCGGCGAAGGACGAGCGGATTGCGGGCGTTTTTATCACCGGAGGGCTCCGTCCGGCGAGCTATGTTTCGGGTTATGCGGCCCTCAGCGAAGTGCGAGCCGGGATCGCGGCGGTGAAGGCGGCGGGGAAACCGGTGCTGGCTTATCTCACCACGGCGACGACGAAGGACTATTACCTGGCTTCGGCGGCGAGTGAAGTCGCGATCGATCCCTACGGAGTGATCATGATGTCGGGGTTGGCCAGCGAGCCGATGTTTTATGCGGGCGCGTTCGAAAAATATGGCGTGGGCGTGCAAGTGACGCGCGTCGGTAAATACAAGTCGGCGGTCGAGCCGTTCACGCGCACGAGTATGAGTCCGGAGAATCGCGATCAGATTCAAAAACTGCTCAACGATATTTGGGACGGTATTTTGGCCGACATCGCGCCGAGCCGTGGGACCACCGCAGCGCAGATTCAGGCGATCGTTGATCGCGAGGGATTCATCCGTCCCGAACAGGCGAAGGACGGCCAGCTGGTGGACCGGATCGCGTATCGCGATGAGGTTTATGACGAGCTCAAAGCCAAGACGGGGCGCGCAGGGTCGAAGCAGCCGTTTAAGCAAATTGGTGTGGCGGATTACGCCCGACTGTCGAAGGACATCGCGGATGTGCCGGCGAAGGCGTTGGAGGCAGCGGTGAGTGGGTCGGGCAAAGGCCGCGTGGCGGTCGTTTACGCTGAGGGAGAAATCGTGGACGGCGAGGGCGATGCCGACGAGGTCGGCGGAACGCGGTTTTCCCGCGAGCTGCGCAAGCTCCGGTTGGATGACGGCGTGAAGGCCGTGGTGTTGCGGGTGAACAGTCCCGGTGGCAGCGCATCGGCGTCGGAAACCATCCAGCGCGAAATCCGCCTTTTGAAGAAAGTGAAACCCGTGGTGGTCTCGATGGGCAGCTACGCGGCTTCAGGAGGCTATTGGATCGCGGCCTATGGAGACCGGATTTTCGCAGAGCCGACCACGATCACGGGATCGATTGGCGTTTTCGGGGTGCAGTTTGACGTGAAGAAACTATCCGGCGATTTTGGGCTGACCTTTGACACTGTGAAGACAGGGAAGTTCGCCGACCTCATCAGCATCACGCGCCCAAAGAGCGACGAAGAACTCGCCGTTTTTCAGCGGATGGTGGACTGGATTTACGGGGAGTTTATCGGCAAGGTCGCGGACGCGCGGAAAATCAAGCGAGAGGTCGTGGAGGAAATTGCGCAGGGCCGGGTGTGGTCGGGCGCGGAAGCGAAGCATCTCGAACTCGTGGACGAACTCGGCGGGCTGGACGCAGCTATCGCCTATGCGGTCGCGCAGGCGAAGCTGGGACCGAATTATCGGCTCGTGGAATATCCCCATCCGAAGGAATTGTTCGAGGCGGTGCAGGAACTGATCGAGAAAATCGCGCCCAACAACGTCCGCGCCCCGGGCTTGGCGGTAAAGCTCGCGGAGCGGATCGAGCGGGAAGTCCGCGTGCTCCGCACATTTAATGATCCTCAGGGCGTCTACGCCCGCCTGCCGCTCAATCTTTCGCTCCGCTGAGCCCCCATCCCATGAACCATACATTGATTCAAGATTGCGCCGCGACGGCGATTCCCGCCGGCGACGTGCTGACGCTGGTGGCGGGTACCGAGGTTTACCTTACGCAGACTCTGGGCGGAAACGTGACCGTGCGCACGGACCGCGGCTTGTTTCGTATCGCCAAGGAAAACGTCGCCACGATCGGCGGGTATGTGCCCGTCGCGCCGAGGGAGACCGTGCCGGCGGCCGGGGATTTTTCCGAGCAGATGGTGTGGGCGGCGCTCAAGACGTGTTTTGATCCGGAGATTCCGGTCAACATCGTGGACCTCGGATTGGTTTACGATTTGGCCGTCGAGAAAAATGCGGCGGGTGGGCACGTGGTCGAAGTGAAGATGACGCTGACTGCACCCGGTTGCGGGATGGGCCCCGTGATCGCCGAAGATGCGCGCGAAAAAATCGCGCACTTACCCACGGTGGCTAGCGCCAAGGTGCACATAGTGTGGGACCCGCAATGGACGCCGCAGATGATTTCCGCGTCGGGGCGCAAGGCGCTCGGACTGGAGTGAGCGGCCGCGACTCAACTCGGCACGGTTGCGCCGACCACCAAGCGGCGCGCCAGTGCGCAGCTCAAGCGGTGTTGGTTTCGAGCGAGCAACCGTCGGCCACCGCGTCGGGCGTCTCGCAGTTAGGGCGGGCGATCACTCCAGGGTAAGGTTCGAGCGGAAATTCACGGGTCGGGTCGGTGAGCAGATGGCGGTCGCAGATTCGGAAGAGACCCAATTCAGATTCGGCTCGGCGCATATCATAGAGAAACGCGCCCGTCGGGTCCACGCCCTGTCCGACGAAGTTCAGATATTTCTTCATCTTGTTGACGTGATCCCGCTCCGGCAGCCCGGGTGAAAGGGTCGCGTGGTAGAGGCGCTGGATGTAATCGTGCACGTCGGCGAGAGTAAGCTGTGAGACGGGTTGGCCGCTCAACAGCTCGCGGCATTGGCGAAAGATCCAAGGGTTGCGGATGGCGTGGCGGCCGATCATCACGCCGGCCGCACGGGTGTCGGTGAGGACGCTGGCCGCTTTGTGGGCAGAAGTAATGTTGCCGTTGGCCAAGACGGGGCAGCGCGCGCGGGCGACGGCGTGGGCGATCGAATCGTAGTGGACCTCACTGCGATACATTTCTTTTACCGTGCGGCCATGGACGCTCAAGAGGTCGACGCGGTGTTCATTGATGAGTTCGAGGACGCGGTCGAATGGCGTCGTGTCATCGAATCCGATGCGCATCTTGACGGTGAAAAGACCGGGTACGATGGCGCGAAGGGTGGCGAGAATTTCTCCGATGCGCGCCGGGTCGCGCAGAAGACCGCCGCCGACGTTTTTCTTGTAAACCTTGGGCGCGGGGCAGCCGAGATTGAGATCGATCCCGGCGACATTGTGGCGGAGGAGTTCCGCTGCGGTCCGAGCGAGGTGCCCGAGATCCTCGCCGATTAATTGCGCGAACACGGGGCGGCCAGTGGCGTTCTCGTCGATGGAGCGGAGGATGTGTTTCTCCGGACGCGATTGCGCATGGACGCGGAAGAACTCGGTGAAAAAATAGTCTGGAGCGCCGTAGTGAGCGATGATGCCCATGAACGCGAGGTCCGTCACGTCCTGCATCGGGGCCAGCGCGGTGAGGGGCTGACCGACGTTCAGCGGGGCGGGGAGCGGCGTCCTCACTTGTCGTCGGCGGACGATTCGCCTTCTTCGGCTTGTTGTTTCAATACGCGCTCGAGGATTTCCGTCATGTCCTCGACGGAGTCAAAGACGGCGCGGGCAACGTAAATGGGGCGTTTTTGTTGAAGAGCGAGGACGATCGAGTCGCTGGGGCGGGCATCGAGTTCGACGATTTTTTTACCGAGCTCATTTTCCATCTTGAGCAAAATACGGGCAAAGAAGGTGCCCTCGCGGGCGTCGTTGACGACGATGTGTTCGAGACTTGCGCCGAGGCCGAGCAGGACGCTGCCGATGAGATCGTGGGTGAGTGGGCGGTCTTTCTTGACGCCGTTGAGGGTCATTTGGATCGCGTTGCCGACGGAGTGGTCGACATAGATGACAAACGTCTTGGCGTCGTCGCCGAGGAACACGGCGCAGCCGTTGGCGGTCGGCATGACGCCTTTGATGGTAACGGCGACTACGTCGTTTTGCATGGAAGGGAAATGTGCGGGCCGTCGAGCGGAGTGCAAGCAGGCGAGCGGGGTGAGCGGAAAGACCCGCGCGGGCCGTCACTCGAAGCCAAAGAGACTGATGCCCCAAGCGCGGGCCTGCGTGAGCACGGCGGGCTTGTCCAAAATGAGAACCTTGCCGGCCTCCAAGGCGGCCGCGTTGAGGTGGGCGTCGCGCATGGTCTCGAGCGTGCGCGTGCCGAAGCACGGGACGTCGAAGCGCCAATCTTGCCTAGCCTTGACGGTTTTGACGAAGAGGGCGTCTGCGGTCTTGAACGCGCCGGCGCGCCGGAGCATTTCGTCGGTGCCTTCGAAAGCCTCGACCGCGAGGACCGTGCCTTGGCGAACGACGCAGCCTTGGCCGATATCGAGGCGAGCGGATTCGCGGGCGATGTGGATACCGTGATCGAGATACTCGCGTTCGATCGGAAAGGACTTGCCGGTCATGCAGCCGGGCGACGCCACGTGAGCCTCGAGGAAGGAGCGAGCGTCGAGCAGCGTGACCCCCAGGCCCTCGATCTCCTGGGCAATCGCGCCGAAAATGGTTTCTGCGTTGCGGCGCTTTAGCGAGGCGAGAATACGCACGGCTTTCAGATCGGGGTGGAGTCCTTTGAAGAGCCGGCGGGGGGTGATTTGGCCCGCCATGATCGCGTAGCCGGCGTCAAACTCGCGGAGTGATTTGAGCATTTTACCGAGTTGACCGACGAGCAGGGTGCGGCGGTTGGCGGGGGCGAAGGAGTCGACGAGGTCCGGGCGAGTTTCCTCGTCAAACGCCACCAACTTTAGGGAAACGCCGACGGCGCGGGCCGCCGCCGCGACGAGGAGAGGATAGATGCCCTGTCCGGCGATGAGCGCAACGGGTCTACGGCGGTCAAAATGGGTGGGGAGGAAGGTAAAAGGCGACGACACTGGAAAAAGGTGGAGGCGAAAAGCGGAAGGCGAAAGGCGGAAATTCAAGCGGGCTGAACACAAAAAAGGCCGTGCGGATGAGGCGCGGCCCGATCGTGCCAAGGAGCGGCCCTGGTCAACGGCGAACACCGTTGGCGCGCCGCAATATTAATTTTATTCCACGACGAGATTAAGAATTTTCCCGGGCACATAAACGACTCGTTTGATGGTTTTCCCATGGAGATGGGGGCCCACGCGCGGGTGGGAGTGAGCAGCGGCGAGGGCGTCCGCTTCCGCGAGGCCGACGGCGACCATCTGGTCACCACGATGTTTACCGTTCACTTGGAAGACGAGTTTGACCTCGCTGGAATGCAACGTTGCGGCGTCGAACTGCGGCCACGGCACATTCATGATTGTAGCGGCATCTGGGGCGCCGCCGAGCCGGCCCCAAAGTTCCTCACCGAGATGGGGAGCGAACGGCGCGAGCAGTTGCAAGAACGTCCGCATGGTTCCGCGGCTCACGTGCGGGGCTTTTTGCAGCGCGTTCGCGAAGATCATCATCTGGGAAATGGCCGTGTTGAAGCGTAGGCCTTCGATGTCATCGCCTACTTTCTTAATCGTCTCATGAAGCAATTTAATGAGCTCGGTAGAGTCGGTGACGGTGTCCGCGATCTTAGCGTTGACCTCGCCCTCGCGGCCGACGCACTCGCGCCAGACTTTTTGGAGAAAGCGGTGCACGCCTTCTATCCCGTTGGGATTCCATGGCTTCATGGCGTCGAGCGGTCCGAGGAACATCAGATAGAGACGCAAGGTATCCGTGCCGTGCGATTGGATGATCGTGTCGGGGCTCACGACATTACCGCGGCTCTTGGACATTTTTTCGCCGTCTTCACCGAGAATGATGCCTTGGTGGAACAGCTTGGTGAACGGCTCGCTCTGCGGCACGACGCCGAGGTCGAATAGCACTTTGTGCCAGAATCGCGCGTAGAGGAGATGTAACACCGCATGCTCGGCACCGCCGACGTAAAGGTCGGGCACGCCCCAGTAACGGAGCGCTTCCGGTGAGGCGAGAGCTTGGTCGGCGGCGGCGTCAGTAAACCGGAGGTAATACCAACACGAACCCGCCCACTGCGGCATCGTGTTCGTCTCCCGCCGCGCGCGGACCCACTGGTCGCCCAGCGGCCTCACTTGGGCCGCCGGGACCGCGGCGCCGGTGGCAAAGTTAAACCAAATCTCAAGCCACTCGGTGACGTTGGCGAGGGGGCTCTCGCCGGTGCCGCTCGGCAGGTAGGACTGCACCTCGGGCAAGTGGAGAGGTAGCGCACTCGCCGGCACCGGCAGCGCATAATGCGCCACGCCGTCCTTGACGAAGGTCACGGGTGATTCCGGCAGTGTGTTGCCGGGCGCGCGCTTGGCCGTCGCATAGTCCGCCGCGTTTACCCACACGATGGGAAACGGCTCGCCCCAGTAGCGCTGGCGCGAGAACAGCCAGTCGCGGAGTTTGTAGTTCACGGTGGGCTTGCCCACATCGCGCGCGGCGAGTTCGGCGGTGATCGTCTTCTTCGCGTCGGGCCAGGCCATGCCGTCGTAGCCGGGTGAGTTGATGAGATTACCGTCGCCGACATAGGGGAGGGGTGTCTCGCCAGCGCCGCTGGCGATGACCGGCACGATGGGCAGGGCATATTTCACGGCGAATTCGTGATCGCGCTGGTCGTGCGCCGGGACGGCCATAATGGCTCCGGTGCCGTAGCCCATGAGCACATAGTCGGCGATCCAGATGGGCACGCGTTGGCCGTTCACGGGATTGATCGCGTAAGCACCGCTGAACACGCCCGATTTGTCCTTCGCCAGATCGGTGCGCTCGAGATCGCTCTTGCCTGCGGATTTTTTCCGGTAGCTAGCGAGGTCGGCCTTCTGTTCGGCAGTGGTGAGTGCCTCCGTGAGCGGGTGCTCCGGGGCCAGCACCATGTACGTGCAGCCGAACAGCGTGTCCGCACGTGTCGTAAAAATCTTCAGCGCGCCGAGCGCCGCGTCCTCCAGCTTGAACAGGATTTCCGCGCCTTCGCTCCGGCCGATCCACGCCTCTTGCATCCGTTTGGTGGAGTCGGGCCAGTCGACATCTTTGAGGTCGGCGAGCAAGCGTTCGGCGTAGGCCGTGATGCGCAGGACCCATTGGCGGAGATTGCGGCGCTCCACGGGAAACCCGCCGACCTCGCTCTTGCCGTCGATGACTTCTTCGTTGGCGAGCACGGTGCGCAACTCGGGACACCACCAGACGGGGCGTTCGTCGACGTACGCGAGGCCGCGGGCGAAGAGTTGGAGGAAGATCCACTGGGTCCAGCGGTAATACTGGGAGTCCGTCGTCGCGAGTTCGCGCTCCCAGTCATACGAAAAACCGAGGGCTTTGATCTGGCGCTTAAAGTTGACGATGTTGGCTGCGGTGTTCGTTGCCGGGTGGGTGCCCGTTTTTACCGCGTGCTGCTCAGCCGGTAGGCCGAACGCGTCCCAGC
>SYGN01000003.1 GCA_005799525.1 Opitutaceae bacterium
GGCCAGTTGACCGAGGCCGTGCGCCGCAAGCCGTATGCCGTGATCCTCTTCGACGAAATCGAAAAGGCCCACCCGGATGCGTTGCAACTCCTGCTGCAGATCATGGAGGACGGACGGTTGACCGACTCGCTCGGCCGCGTTGTCGATTTCCGCAATACGATTATTATCATGACGTCCAACGTTGGTGCGCAGCTGCTCCAACGGCAGACGTCGATGGGGTTTGCGGCCGCGGGGTCGAGTTTCAACGACGCCGAGAAGATGCGCGAGAAAGTGCTCGAAGAAGCGAAACGCGTGTTTAAGCCCGAGTTCCTCAATCGCATTTCGGATATCATTTTCTTCCGACCACTGGACAAAGCGGACCTGATCAAGATCGTCGAATTGGAGACGGCGCAATTCGCGAAGCGTCTGACCGATCGGAAAATCGCGCTGGAGTTTACCCAAGGTGCGAAAGACCTTCTGATTGAAAAAGGCTACGACGAGAAATACGGCGCGCGGCCGCTCCGCCGGGCCGTCGAACACTACCTCGAAGATCCGCTTGCAGAAGCGCTCCTGCGCGGTGAAATTAAGGACGGTGAGCTCTGCCTCGTCGGCCGCGACGGCGAGAAGCTGATTTTCAAACAAAAGACGCCTACTGCCGACACCGGCGTGGCGCCCTGAAAAAAGCGGCCAACTGCCGCCTAACGAAAACCCCGGCTACGAGTAAAACGGGCCGGGGTTTTTCATTCCCACCCGGGGACGCGGTGATCAAGGTGCCACGATGAGACTGGCGCATGGATTCTTGCTGTGGCTGGGCTGGCTGGGCACACCGCTCGCGGCCCAGCCGGCAGTCATTCCCGCAGGGGAACTTGTCCAGGTGCCCAGCTCAGCTCGGCTGGCAGTCGTCCACGCGGCGGCGCAGCGGGACGGCTGGGCGCCGCACGTCGCGTCCCTGCGGGCGGCGGCACTGGGGGCCTATCACCGGGACAAGCTAGCGGTGGCCGCGGCGTGGTTTAATGTTTATCGCTGGGCGGCGCTGTGGGGTGAAACGGAAGCTGCTTTTGTGCCGCGGTGGATTACGGCGGTGGCGACCATGAACGTTGCCCACCGCAACCTGCCCACGCGTTTTGCCACTCGGGAGGTCCCCGTCGGCGCGGTGGTTTCCTCCGAGCTGCAGGCTTGGCTGTTGGGTAACGCGGTGTTCTCGGCCGATTTTTTCGAACTGCTGTCACCAGTAGATTTCATCCCTCGTGTGCTGCAGATTATGGACACGCTGTATCGCGCTGATCCGGCCCGGTTCAAGACCTACGCCAACCTCGCGCTCGCCATCGCTGTCGTGTTTGACGTTCCGCCGCCCCCAGACTGGCCACATGGGCAAGTATCAGCGACGGCCTTACCCCGAGAATTTCCGGCTCCGACCGAGGCGTTCGCGTGGTGGATCAAACGGGACCAGCTTGGCCACGGTTATCACAAACTCGCTCGCCTCAGACCCGGGGAGCTGAAGTTTGTGGTCGATGCGGCGGCGCCGTTCAGCGAGCTGGAATGGGCGGAAAAAACGGCGGACTATCCCCTGAGCCAACTCGCGCGCGCCTACACCCTGGTGCGGTATCGCACGGACCGCGTGGCCAACAATAATCCGAATTGGCCGGGTCGCTCCTACACGCTGCCGGATATTCTGGCGGCCGGCGGCATCTGTTGTGACCAAGCTTATTTCGCGACCCAAGTCGGCAAGTCCCGGTTGGTTCCCACTCTCCTGTTTTACGGCGCGGGCAAGGACGGGCGGCACGCCTGGTTTGGCTTTCTCGATGGCAACCAGACGTGGCAGCTCGACGCCGGACGTTACGCGGAACAGCGCTTTGTCACCGGCTTCGCGCGCGACCCGCAGACGTGGCGGGAATTCTCCGACCATGAGCTCCAATTCCTCGCGGAGCGGTTTCGCGATTTACCCTCGTTTCGGCAATCGCGGGTCCATGTGGACTTTGCGGCGGACTACCTGACGGCGGGCGATGCCGCGACGGCGGCCAGCGCGGCGCGCAAGGCCGTGAACTTCGAGCGGCGCAATCAACCGGCGTGGGAGACGCTCCTCGCGGCAGGTCAGAAGTTGGGCCGGGATGCGAAGACGCTGGAGGCGGTCATGCGCGAAGCGGTGCTCGCTTTTCAACGGTATCCAGATCTTGAAGCACACTATATCAGTCGCACGGCCGCGAGCTTGCGGGCACGGGGCGAAACGAGCCTCGCGGATGCGGAGTCACGCCGGATTGTGAATAATAATAGGAGCGCGCGTTCTGACCTGGGCGTGCAGCAGTCGCGAGAGACTTTGCTGCGTTCGTTTTCGACGCAGTCGTTGCCGCAGCAAATGAGCACCTACAATTCGCTCCTCGATCAACATGGCGGCGGTGCCGGCATCGGCTTCTTTGACCAAGTGGTCGTCGTGTTTGCCGAGCACATGGTGCGCCTGCAGCAGCCGGCGGAGGCCGTGCGTGCCGTGGAACGGGCGCGTCGCACGCTTAAGGTCGAACCCAACAGCCAGTTGGACAAAGAACTGCTGCGCCTGCTCAAGGAGATCAAGGTGGCGAAGTGATCCGCCTGCGGTCAGCCTACACCGATCAGATTTTTGGGAGTGGTCGCGGCTTCAGCGAGTCCGCTTCTCGCAAAGAAAAATCATCAAACTCGGCCCAGTCACCGCTCATTTGGTTTTGCAGATGCACGCCGATGCCGACCCAAGCGGCCTCTCGGGGAGCGTGCCCTCCTTGCTGCAACTGAACCCAATCGGGCCAAAAACCATCGGGCAAGCGCGCGGCCATGGATTTCCCGAGGTGACGGCCCTGCGCGTCGAGCCAGCCGAAGGTCAGGAAAACGGCATTGCTCGACGCGACGTGGCCCCGGGCGCGGACCGATGCGACATAGAGCTGACCGGATTTCGCGGGGAGCCATTGGAAAACGGTGGTGTTCACGGCCCCGCTAATGCGCAAACCGGCCGCGCCGCCACGGGCCGCGGTGGTTGTCACTTCGCCGACGTGCGTTTGCGTCGGCTCGATCTGGCTTTGCCAGGCACCGGGCAAAGCGATCCCATAGGGCAGTCCGGCGATTTTCCGCCCCGCCCCAGCCGGACCCTCCAGCCCGCCATCGGTGAGCCGTTCAGTCGCCGCGCCCGCCGCCGCCGCCCGCGCAAACGCCAGACCGTCGGCTACGCCCATTTCCGGGCGACCGCGGATGGCAACCGCCCGTTGATCCGCCTCGGTTTTCGACGTATCCGCTAAAACAGCACTGAGAGCCGCCACCGCGGCAACCGTCGGATCGTTGCGCAGAAAGTCTTCGTAGAGTATGGTCGCGAAAGCTAACGGTTGCCGCGCAGTCGTCTCCTGACTGTAGCGGATGAAGTCGTGTCTGGCTTCGAGGTACGTTGCCAGCAGCTCGACCCCGGCCCGGCCGGCCAGCTGCATCGTCACGGTCTCGCGACTCAACCGCGCCCGGGTTTCGTTCATCCGCACAAATCGCTCCGTCACGCCAAAAGCGTCGGAGACCAAGGACACCCGCGCGTGCACCGCGCCCCGCCGCGCCAAACGCCCAGCCTCGTCGAGCAGTTGCCGCAGTTCGGCACACACGGACGAAGGAAACAGGTCGGCCTGCGACTCGTTGCGATAATGCTTCAGCCAATAGGACGGTCCGGTCTGGCGCATCCATTGCGCCTCGCATCGTTCAAAGAAACGTCGCATCGGCACCGCCGATTCTTGGAAATACCGCGCATAATATTCGTTCAGGAGCAAGGCGGCGTTTTGGTGCGGATCGCTCAGCAGCTGTGCGACCAGCCACGTCATGGGTCCGTCGATACCCCAATTGGGGGTGGCCTCACAATAATAGTCGGTGAAGCCCACGCTCCGAGCATGGCGAAGATGCTCGGCGATCAGCTGGGGATGAAGGCGGGGCACCACGAACCCGACGCCGTAAAGATAGTCGTAAAGCCCCAACCGGCGCGGCCCCGCTTTCGCCCAGCGCGTTTGCAACGAGAACTCCTCCTGCCAAAACACCCGATCGTAGCCCTGCGAGCGATCCGCCGTCAGAAAGGGCATGACCTGCGGGTGCACCGGAAAGTCCGGCGTATTCTCTTCCCAGTAGTAAGCGAGTGCGCCGAGATACTTGTCGGGGTGGCTGTGGGCTAATGCTTCCGCCGCCCGGTTCATGAAGCGAAACGTGAGGTTCGAGTAGTCCGGTCGAGCACGAAACCAACGCAGGGGATTCACGACCGCGAGGAGCTCGGGACTCTCGCCATAAAGGAGCCCGTCATTCACGCCCAAGGAAAAGGACACGCGCCCGGGCTCCGCGACAAACGCGTCCCGCGCCACTTGGGCCGCATAAACCGCGACATCCGGGCGACTGAGATCGGGATTCCACGAATAGGATTGGGCGGCCGGACGTTCGCGCTTCCCGTTGACCATCGGAAAAAAATCCGGATGCTCGGCAAACAGTGTAGGCGGAAAAACAGTGTTGAGATTGTGCGAAAAACTGAGCGCGGGCGTTAGACCGTTGTGCCGCGCCCAAGCCGCCGCCGCGGGTGAACCGAGTCCACCGATATGTCGCGAGAGGTACGCCGCCGGCCCGGGCGGCGGAACTGCCCGGCCGGCCTCATGCCCCAACGGTCCGGGCACGAACCAGCGTTCCGGTAGTGACGTGCGCTTGCCCGGTAGGCCGAGCCACCACGCCGTCGCGATCCCGACGACCGCACCGAGCACCGCAAGGGTGAGCGCACTACGCAGAGAAGTTCGTTTGATCAGCATGGGATCGCTTCAGAAAAACGCCGCGTCGCACCCGGCGCAAGCGCAGGGCGACGTGATCTTCCGCTGCCCTCATTGATTTTCTGCGGGATGCGGGTGAGTCATCTAAAACTCCATTCTCCCCTGATCGGCCCCGTCGGGCGCCTTGCGCGCACGTGCCGATGCGTGCGTCGATCGCGTCCCTCCGCCCTCCAGCCTCAATCCCCGGCGTCACCCACACTCACCGACTTCCCGTTATCCTTCGCCCCCAGCTGCAAAATGAACGGCGCCGCCTGCTTGACCCACTGTTCCGCCTTCGGACAACTCGCCGCGCCGTCCGCCCAACAAGCGCGCAGCATCGCGGTGTCGATCACCCCGGGATTCAGCGGCACCGCCGCCATCCCCTTCGGCAATTCCTCGGCGAGGGCCTTGGTCATTCCTTCGATCGCCCATTTCGACATGCAATAGCTCGCGACATCCGTCGCCACGCTGCGGCCCCAGCCCGAGCTGAAATTCACGATCACGCCCCGCCTCTTCGCGACCATCGCCGGCACGAAATGGCGGATTACATTTTGCACGCCGCGAATGTTTGCATCGACGAGCTTCGTGAATTCTCGGTCGTCCTGCTCCCACAGCGGCGCGAGCCGATTCATCACCGCCGCATTATTGATCAACAGGTCTGGCGGGCTGTCATTCTCGAGGACCTTCGCCGCCCAAATCGCGACCTTGCTGTCGAGCCCCACGTCGAGCACCGAAAAATCGTGCGGCGCCCCGTGCGTCATGCGCAAATCGAAGATCGCGTCACCCGATCGCCCGCAGCCGATCACCGTGTGCCCTCCTTTGATGAACTCCTCCGCCAGCGCTCGGCCCAAGCCCCGCGTCACTCCGGTCAGCACAATTTTCATGGTTCGAATGTAGCGAGCAGCGCGTAGTGGCTAGCGAGTAGAAAATCGCAGAAACCTGCCTCACGGGCATCCGAGCCCAGGTCGCGACCCACGACCCACGACCTCCGACTTTAAGAAACTCACCGACTCTGCAAACTGAATTTGTTTAGCCCTGTCTTGCGGCACGCATCCATCACGAACGCCAGTTTCTTCAACTGCGTCGTCTCGTCCGCCTTGATCAGCACCGGAATATCGCGGTCCACGTTTTTCACCTGCTCCAGCAGCGAAATCAACTCGGCATCCGTCACCGTGCGGTTGTTCGCCGGCGTCGTGGAAAACGACACGGTCCCATCTTTGTCGATACTGATCGTGACCGTGCCCTTAAATTCGTTCTTACCCGCCGTCTCCACCTTTGGGAGCGTGATATTCAGCGTCGCCGCCGACTTGAACTGCATCGTCACGAACGCGAAGAAAATCAACATCACCAGCACGTCGATCAACGCCACGAGGTTCAGCTCCGAGCGCCGCCGGCGGGTTTTCATGAGACTGCTCATCAGCGCGTGCGTTGCAGAATCCGCTCCAACAGCACATCGAGCTGCGCCGCGTAATTTTCAATTTTTCGCTGGAGGTAGCCACTGCCCACCAGCGACGGAATGGCGATCGTCAGACCCAGCACCGTAGCCGATAGCGCCAGCGCCACGCCACTCGTGAATTTCACCGGGTCAGGCAACCCGGTATCCGGCGAGATTTGCGAGAACACTTCGAGCAAACCCGTCACGGTGCCGGTCAGTCCAATCAGCGGCGCCGCGGCATAAATCACATCGAGATAAGGCACGCCCCGCTCCATGCGGTTGATCTCGAGTCGCGCGAACGCCTTCACCGCGCCTTCGTCGTTCTTGTGCTGCTCGGCAAAGTCGACGATGCGGGCCAAAACCGTATGGCGCCCACCGACCAACGGCTTCCCGGCCACGACCGCATCCACGAGATCTTCCGGCATGACGGCGGCCTTGCGCAGCGCGTAGGCGCGTTCGCAAATGATGAAAACCGCGCCCGCCGAGCAGATGCCCAAGGGGTAGATGAGGATCCCGGCACCCTTGAAGACTTCGATCATGGCGAAAAACATGTTTGCGTAATGTGAACCGGTCAGACGCCGACGCCCAGCAAAAGTTCGAAAAATTTAGCACGGGCTTTTGGCCCGCGGTGAGGTCCGAGCGGAAGGGCACTCTCCCTAGTGCCTTTGGCTCGCACAAAGCCGCTTCGTTACCCTCACGCCGCCAGATACGGGAGCTTCGCTGCCGTCGTCTGCACCGCCGGCAAGCCATCAATCAGCTCGCCGATCGGATCCCACCGACCGTGGATCAACGCGTCGCGCGCCGAGGCACGCACCTCCGCCTTCACCGTTTGCCCGGCGAAGCGGACCTCCTGCTTCACCACCTCGATCACGACCTCCGTCGTCGGCTCCTGTGCCACGACCGCTGCGATCTTTGCGATGTCCTCGCGGCTCGCCGTCGCGCAGGGGAGGCCGAGGGTCGTACAATTCCCGAGGAAAATCTCGGCAAAGTTCTCCGCGATCACGGCCTTGAAGCCGTATTTCTGGATCGCCTGCGGCGCGTGCTCGCGGGACGAACCGCAACCAAAGTTCGCGCCCGAGAGCAGAATCGTCGCACGTTTGAAGCGCGCCTCGTTCAGCGGATGGGGCTGGTCGGTGCCGTCGGCGTTCTTGCGCACGTCGTGGAAGAGAAATTCGCCGAGTCCGTCGAACACGATGCACTTCATGAAGCGCGCGGGGATGATCCGGTCCGTGTCGATGTCATTGCCCGGGACGTAAACCGCGGGACCGGTAATGGAGGTGATTTTTTCGAGAGCCATGACTGAAAAGGTTAAGTGGAAAGATTAAGTTTACGGGATGTCAGCGAAAAGAGGGGCGAGGTCCGTCGTTCGGAAATTAAACGTCAACTTCTGACTGCAACGGTCTTCGCCGTTAGTTCACGGCGAAGACCTCGCGGGCATCCGCGACGCTGCCGGTGACTGCCGCCGCCGCCACCATGAGCGGACTCATGAGAATCGTGCGGCCCGTAGGAGAGCCTTGCCGGCCTTTGAAATTGCGGTTCGAGGAACTCGCGCAGAGCTGGTCGCCGATGAGCTTGTCGGGATTCATCGCCAAACACATGGAGCAACCCGCCTCACGCCACTCGAATCCAGCCTCGCTGAAAACCTTGTCGATCCCCTGCGCGATACACTGGAGTGCCACAATCTGTGAACCGGGCACCGCGATGGCCTTCACCCCGCAGGCGACTTTGCGCCCCTTCAAGAACCGCGCGACTTCCTGGAAATCGCTCAGACGGCCGTTCGTGCAGGAACCGAGAAACGCGACATCGATCTTCGTGCCCTTGATGGGTGCGCCGGGGGTGAGTTTCATGTACGCCAGCGCCTCCTCGGTAGAGGCCTTTTCGTCGAGCACGTTCGTCTTCGCCGCGTCGGGGATCGATTCGTCGATCGCGATGGCCTGACCGGGATTAATGCCCCACGTGACCGTCGGCGCGATGTCGGCCGCCGCGATCTTGACCACGTCGTCGTAGTGACAGCCCGGATCGCTCGCGAAACTCTGCCAGTTCGCCACCGCCGCATCCCACTGGGCGGCCTTGGGAGAGTAGGGCCGGCCTTGCAAATACGCGAACGTCGTCTCATCCGGGTTCACATAACCCGCGCGCGCGCCGCCTTCGATCGACAGATTACACACCGTCATCCGCTCCTCCATCGTGAAGCGGTCGAAAAGTTCGCCGGCATATTCGTAGGCGAACCCCGTGCCGCCATTCACGCCGAGCGTGCGGATGATATGGAGAATCACGTCCTTGGCATAGACGCCGGGCAGGAGCTTTCCGCTCACCTCGATGCGGCGCACCTTCAATTTGCCCAGCGCCATGGTCTGCGTCGCGAGCACGTCGCGGATTTGCGTCGTGCCGATGCCGAACGCAATCGCCCCGAACGCCCCGTGCGTGCTCGTATGCGAGTCACCGCATGCGATCGTCGTGCCCGGCTGCGTGATGCCCTGCTCGGGCCCGACGATGTGCACGATGCCCTGCTTACCGCTCGCGCGGTCGAAAAACGTGATGCCCGTCGAGGCGCAGTTCTTGCGCAATTCTTCCATCATGGCCTGCGCGAGCGGATCGCGGTAGGGCTCGGCAAACTGATCCGTCGGCACGATGTGGTCGACCGTGGCAAATGTCCGGTGCGGCATCGCCACCTTGAGGCCCAGATCGCGGAGCATCCCAAAGGCCTGCGGGCTCGTCACCTCGTGGATGAGGTGGGTGCCCACCAAGAGCTGCGTCTGACCATTGGCCAACGTGCGGACGGCGTGGGCGTCCCAGACTTTTTCGAAGAGTGATTTGCGCATGGAAAATAGAAATGGGTGTCGAGGCGCTTGGCGAGGAAGCCCGGGCTCCGAGCTGCTGGTACCTCAGATTCTTGATTTGAACCCTTGGACCCTAGACCCCAAGCCCAAAAAACCAAACCCTTCACCCGACAGCCGACATCCTGCCAGATCCTTGCCATACCGTGAAATACTCTTTTCGCTTCCTGTGATGCCTATGCGGCATCAAACCCCAAACCCAGACTCCAGACCCCATGCCCCGCGAGTATCAGTTCCCTTTCGAGCTCCGTCACCTCGTTTACTTCCGCGAGGTCGCGCGTGAGCTCCATTTCCGCAAAGCCGCCGAGACGTTGGCCATCGCGCAACCCGCCCTCAGCCGCGCCATCGCCCAGCTCGAAACCGCGCTCGATGCCGATCTCCTCAATCGCACGCGCCGCGGTGTCGAGATCACGCCCGCCGGCAAACTGCTGCTCGAATGCCTCGAGCCCATTCTCCGCTCCGTCGCGGCGATTTCCACCGACCTTCAGGCCCTCGCCGGCGGCCAAGTCGGCCACGTGCGCGTCGCCTTTACCGGCCTCGCCATGGCCACCGTGCTCCCGCCGATCATCCGCGAGTTTCACCGCCTCCATCCCGGCATCCGCCTCGAGCTCACCGAGTCCCCTACATCCGCCCAACTCACGGCCCTCCAATCTGGCGATATCGCCTGCGGTTTCTTCCACCCCGACGCTCCCACTCCCGGTGTCCGCACCCACGTCCTCCTCCGCGAGCTCAACGGCATTCTCCTCCCCTCGACGCACCCTCTCGTCCAACGGACTCCGCCCGCCCGCCGCAGCACCGTCCCTGCAACGTCAACGCCCCGCCGGCAACTGCCGTGCCGCGCGCCGCGCGCGTTACGCCTCCGCGACCTCGCCGACACTCCGTTCGTGCTGTTTCCGCGCACGCATAATCCGGGTTTTTATGACCGTATTTTGGCCGCGTTTGCGAGTGCCGGTATCACCCCGCGCATTGCCGAAGAAGTTTGGCCCCGCGCCAACGGCATCGGCCTCGTCCGCGCCGGCCTCGGTGCGACGTTCATGACACCGTCCGAGGCTCAACACCTCCCGCCCGAGGTCACCTTTTTGCCGCTCACCGGTCCCGCCCCCGAAAGTCGCCTCGTCCTCGGCTGGCGTCAGTCCGTCGCACCCGAACCCGCCCTCGCGGCGTTTTTGGCGGTGGCCGGGGAAACTGCATGACCGGTTTTTTGGCCCTTTCGTTCATTTTTCGTCCCGTGTTGTCCCATGATTCGAATCCAAATACAGTTACCTTAACCGCTTTTCCGAGAGGTTCAACGGGTCGCTCAGGAGCAAAATTGGAGTATATCCGAAGTCATGCGACGCGGGGCTGAAGCCGTTGCACGGTCCTATCCATCGCTCAAGGGGCCGGCCAAAAAGTCTTGGAGCCTCCCTCCGCCGATGCGTGGCGGACTGCTTTTGATTGAGCCGGGGGACGCTGGCTGATGCGACGAGGGTTTGTGGTCAACCGCGCCGAAAAACGCGGGTTCCCAGCGGACGCCGGGGCTTTGCGAGATATGAAAGACGTGCGCAATATGATCGCTCACAACTATGCCGGAGCCAAAGCCGCGGAAATTTTCGCCTATTGCCGAGCACAAAAGCTGGCTTTTGATGAAATTTGCACACGGGTGGAGGCTTACATCCGTCGTTTGTCGGAGTGAACGGGTGGCGCCTGGAAATCCTGAAGCCGGAGTGATTTAAAACCAGCAACACGAACGCACTGACTCGTTGTCGGCACCTGCCTGTAGAACGCCAGTTCACCTTCGACATCGGCGCCAACTAAAAGCGAGCACGGATAGTCTCTGGCTTTTACGTCGGCGCCGGCCTGCGTGAGCGGTAGTGACTGGGGCCTTTACGCAGACCCCCATGATCACCCCGGCTCAACACAGGATACTCGTGAAAGAAGACCAAAATACCGGCGGCGTGATCAGTCACGCGGCCATGAAGGCGAACATGCATCGAGGGACGGCCGCGCGCTATTTGGAGACGGCGCCGGAGATCGAGGCGAAGGGGCTGCTGGCGCACTTGAAGATCGCGAAGCCAGAGGTGGCCGCGAGCGTCGCGCTGCGCACGTTCCAACGCGGAGTGAAGGTGTGGCGGGCCCTCAACGGTCCGCCCAAAGAAGTGTTCTTTCCGCAGGCGCATGAGCCCGGCCGGGCGGCGCAGTTCGACTGGAAGCGGGCCGGGGAACTTGGCGTCACCATCGCGGGTGCGCCCTTCGATCATCTGCTCGGTCACTTCGTGTTGCCCTACAGCAATTGGCAACGGGCGAGCATCTGCTTTTCCGTCTGGTCAGCTGAATCTGTGGGTGAACTCGGGTTCGGGTAGGTGCCCAAGATTGTGATACAGGGCGACCTCCATCGCCCGGTAGGTGCGAAAGCCATAGGAGCGTCTGGTGACCACGCGGATTTTATTGTTCAGA
>SYGN01000012.1 GCA_005799525.1 Opitutaceae bacterium
ATGCGTAAGGACGTGACCGCGAAATGCTATGGCGGTGACATCAGCCGGAAACGCAAACTCCTCGACAAGCAGAAAGAGGGCAAAAAGAAGATGAAACAAATCGGCAAGGTATCCATCCCACCGGATGCCTTCATCAAAGTGCTCCAAAACAACTAAGCGATTCGAAGCCATGTTCGGCCTATTTCAGTCTCAGGAAAAGAAGATGCGGGAGAACGCGACGAATTGGCTCGAGGTGGCTGATCGTGTTTACCACTTCCGTCGCGATATCCTCGCCGCGCCCTTGGTGGGCGAATTGCAGGCCCATATCGCGACGCTCCGGGCGCTACTCAAGGACAAGGTCGGGGCCGAAAAGCTGAGGCTTGAAATTGAAGCACTGGAGGAAGTGCTGCGCCGCACCGGTGGGGCTATTTATCCCAAGAGCGCGCTCGTGGAAAACGTCGAATTCTTCCTCGTGGCGGCGATTGTGATTCTCGGGATCCGCACGTATTTCGTGCAGCCTTTCAAGATCCCGACGAACTCGATGTGGCCGACCTACAACGGCATGACGCCCGAGGTTTTTATGAAGCCGGCTGACGAACCCTCGTCGGCAGCGGTGGCGGCGCGGGCCGTCCTTTTTGGTGCCTGGCCTCATCGTCTGGATGCCCCGATGGAGGGCGAAGTGTTGGTGCCGGTATTTGGCGGGCAGAGCCGCGGGGCCGTGCGCGCGCGCGTCGTCTCGGGACGATCCTGGCTGGTGATCCCGACCGACTTGCGCGAATACACGCTCTTTGTCGGCGACAAACCGGTGAAAGTGCGGTTGCCGCTCGATTTTGACATGGACTGGGTTGTTTCCGAGGCGCTGGTTTCCCCGGGCAATAAATTCACGACCCAAAGCTTCAACGCTGAAGTTGAAAAGAAGCTGCGCGCGGGCCAATTCGAGGTGCGCAATGTCGATGGAGAAAACGTCCGGTGTATCCGCACCGGCCGCTTCGTGCGCGCTGGAGAGCGATTTTTGTCGTTCGATGAATTGACCGGCGACCAGTTATTCGTCGATCGGATGAGCTACCATTTCGTGCGGCCGGATGCTGGACAGGGTTTTGTTTTTCGCACCGGTAACATCAAGGGTATCGCCGACACGTACGGAGACCAATATTACATTAAGCGCCTCGTCGGAACGCCCGGTGACGAACTTGAAATCGTTAGCGGTAAGACCACGGCTGCTGCACCTACGGTGGTAAAATCGGGTGGCACGGGCGTCTTGCTTCGCAATGGGCGACCGATCGAGGGTTCAGGGGCTTTTCACGGGAACAATGAGCAGAGCGGAAAATACGGTGGCTACCAACCGCTGGGCCTGCTCGCGCTGGGCGAAAAAGCGAAGGTCCCTTCGGGGCAGTTTCTCGCGCTAGGCGATAATTCCGGCAACAGCGCGGATGGTCGTTACTGGGGCTACGTGCCGGGCAAGGATGTCGTCGGACGTCCGCTGTTCATCTACTTCCCGTTCACCAGTCACTGGGGCCCGGCCCGCTGAGGTTGAGCTGAGGGCGGACTTCAGTCCGCTTTTCGGCCTCAAGTGCTCGCACGAAGGCAGGCGGACCGAGGCGGACTGAAGTTCGCCCTACCTCCGAGCCGGCGTTTGGCAGGCGAAGACCGCGGACATGAAACGCCCCACGCGTCTCGCATCGACGTTTCCCGACCAATGGCCGCCGGTTTTGAATTCTGATCCCACGATAAATCCGTCGGCTTCGCCGAGGAATGCGCCGACATTTTTCGCTGTCACGCCGGAGCCGAGAAAGACCGGGAGCTGGGTAGCCTGTTTCACTGCGTGTGCGTCGGCGGGCTGCGGGGCGTCACCCGTGACAGCGCCAGTCACGATCAAGGCATCACCGCGCATGAACTCGACGGCGTGTGCGGTCTCCCCGATGGCGACGTCGGCGGTGATCGCGTGCGAGCTGTGCTTCTTTTTTACGTCTGCCCACACTTGCACGTGGTCGGCGCCGATGGCGCGACGGTAGCGGAGCAGCTCGGCGGCCGACGACTGGATGATCCCTTCGTCGGCGACGTGCGCGAAGGCGAACCCCTCGGCCCGTATAAAATCTAGGCCGGCGGCATGGGCGACGGCGATGGCCTCGGTATTGGCGGCGGCGAGGATTTGCAGGCCGCAGGGCAGGCCAGCTGCGTCCTTGACGGCACGGGCGATGATGGCGATGGCCGCGACGATTTCGGGACCGACGTGCCCTCGGAGGTAGGGCGTGTCGTGCATGTTTTCCACCATGAGGCCGTGCACGCCAGCCTCGCGGTAGATTTTGGCCTCTTTTAACGCCTGCGTCTCGATCTCGCGCACCGAGCGGCGGCACGCGGGTGTTCCGGGCAGTGCGCCCAGATGGATCATGGCGACGACCGGCTTGGCGGTAGCGAAGAGCTTCATCGATCGGCGTAGCCCCGGGGATGGGCCGAGTGCCATTTCCACGCCGTGGCGACAATCGATTCGATGTCACCAAACTTTACGTTCCAATTGAGTTCGCGCCGGGCTTTCGCGGAGTCGGCATAGAGGGCAGGGGGATCGCCGGGGCGACGGGGCTGGTCGATGACCTTGACGGGCCGGCCGACGATTTTCTCGACGGCGCGGATGACTTCGCGGTTGGAGGTTGGTTTGCCGGTGCCGAGATTGTGGAAGAGTTGCGTGCCGGGGGCTGACAATGTGTCGAAAGCTGCGATGTGGGCGCGGCTCAAGTCGTCGACATGCACGTAGTCGCGAAGGCACGTGCCATCGGGGGTTGGGTAGTCGGTGCCGTAGAGTTCCAGATGCGGGCGCTTGCCCGTCGCGACGTCGATGGCCACGGGGATGAGGTGCGTCTCCGGGTGATGATCCTCGCCGATCGAGCCGTCTTCGGACGCGCCGGCGGCATTAAAATAACGGAAGACCGCGAAACTGAGGCCGGTCGCCGGCGCGAGGGCTTTGAGGGCAATTTCGATGTCGAGCTTGGTTTGGCCGTAGGGGTTAATGGGAACTTGCGGAAGGTTCTCGTGGACGGGCAGCGTCGTCGGCACGCCAAAGGTCGCGCACGTCGAGGAGAAGATAAATTTCTTCACGCCCACAGCGAGCATCGCGTTGAGCAGGTGCAGGGTGGCTGCGCTGTTGTTGAGGTAGTATTTGATGGGGTCGGTGACGGATTCGCCGACGTAACAGAAGGCCGCGAAATGCATGACCGCTTCGATTTTCTCGGCGACGAGGATGTGTTTGACGGCGACTTCGTCACCCAAGTTAGCGTCGTGCACGGTCACATTGGGCGCGAGGGCTGCGCGGTGGCCGTAGACGAAATTGTCGAGCACCACGGGGCGGTGACCGGCCGCTGCGAGTTGGCGAACACAATGACTGCCGATGTAACCGGCGCCTCCGACGACGAGAACGTTCATAGAGAAAGGAGGGTTGTATTGCGTTCTGGCGGAGGTTGGCTAGCGATTTCCCTTCCACCATAATGAAGCTCTCGCGCATCGTCATCACTGGCGTCGGTCTGACCGCTCCCAACGGTAACTCGCTGTCCGAATTCCGGGCCAATCTCCTCGCGGGCGTGGCCGGAGTTCAACGCCGCGAGATTCGCTACATGGGCACGCAGCTGGCAGGCGTGTGCGATTACAACTCCCTGAAGCACCAGACGAAAAAAGAAGTGCGGGTCGGCACGCGGGCCGGGAGTATTTCGATTTACTGCGCTCGCGAGGCGCTGGCGGACAGTGGGCTCATTTGGGAGGCGGTGGCGAAGGACCGCGTCGGTATTTACATTGGCTGTACGGAGCACGGCAACGTCGAGACCGAGAACGAAATCTACAACATTTCGAAGTTTAACTACGACACGAAGTTTTGGTCGCACTATCACAACCCCCGGACCGTGGCGAATAACCCGGCCGGTGAGGCCTCGCTCAATCTCGGCGTGACGGGCCCCGCCTACACCATCGGAGCCGCGTGTGCGGCAGGAAACATGGGACTGATCCACGCCACGCAGATGTTGCGTTTGGGCGAGGTGGACCTCGCGATTTGCGGTGGCGTGAGCGAGAGCATCCACACGTTTGGGATTTTCGCTGGCTTCAAATCCCAGAACGCTCTCGCGACGCACGCAGACCCGCTCAAGGCATCGCGCCCCTTCGACAAGGCCCGCAACGGTATTGTGATCTCTGAGGGTGGCGCGCTCCACACGCTGGAGCGTTTGGACGATGCCCAAGCGCGTGGTGCGAAAATCTACGGGGAAATCGCCGGCTATCACGTGAACAGCGACGCGAGCGACTATGTGCTGCCGAATCCCGCGCGCCAGGCCGAATGCGTGCGCGCGGCGATCAGCCGAGCCGGGCTCGTCCCGCGGGACATCCACATCGTCAACACTCACGCCACGGCCACGCCGCTCGGCGACATCCAGGAGTGTGAAGCGATCCGCGCGGTCTTCGGAGAAGGCTGCCCCGACACCTCCATTAACAACACGAAGGGTTACATTGGCCACTGCATGGGCGCGGCCGGCGCGCTCGAACTGGCGGGCAACTTGCCGTCCTTCGACGACCTGATTGTCCATCCGACGATCAACGTCGACGACCTCGATCCGCTCTGTGCGCTGCCGGGCTTGGTGCTTAACCAGCCGCGGGCAGTTGCGAAAGTAGACACCATCCTTAACAATTCTTTCGGGATGCTGGGGATAAATTCCGCGTTGATTGTTAAGCGGTTTGTCCCCTAATCCCCGCTCTCGACTATGACCAAAGACGAATGCAAGCAGGTGGTGCTCGACATTATTGCCGACATCGCCCCCGACGAGGACTTGAGTAACGTGAAGCCTGAGGTGCGGCTGCGCGACCAGATGCAGCTCGATAGCATGGACTTTTTGGACATCGTGATGGAGCTCCGCAAACGTCACGGCATCGAGGTCCCTGAGAAGGATTATCAACAGCTCGCGAGCCTCGACAGCTGCGCAGAATATCTGACGCCGAAGTTCGACGCCCTGACGGGCAAGAGCTGAGGGCGAGCCCCGGAGCGAATATTTCGGCCGGGACGATTCCCGGCTTTTTTTGTAGCCGCGCATGAACACCCGCTCCCGCTACGACGTGGCCATCATCGGGGCGGGCATGTCGGGCCTCGCCGCTGGCATCCGCCTCGCGCACTTCGGGAAGAAGGTCTGCATCTTCGAGCGGCACAACGCCGTCGGCGGGCTAAATAGTTTTTACAGTATCGCGGGACGGAAATTCGACGTGGGCCTCCACGCGATGACCAATTTTGTGCGGCCCGGGGTCAAAGGTACGCCGCTGGGCAAACTTCTGCGCCAGCTCCGCATTGACCGCGATGAGTTCGCCCTGTGTGAACAGAAGCAGTCGCGGATCGCGTTCGGCCCGCGCGGCGAATGCTCCCTGCGCTTCACCAACGATTTTGCCGTCTTTGAGAGCGAAGTGGTGGCGGCGTTTCCTGCGCAAGCCGACGGATTCCGGAGACTCGTGACCGCCGTGCGGACCTTTGATGATGTGTCGCTCGACGCCGCGCCGATGTCGGCTCGCGAAGCAGTGCGTCGGCACGTTTCCGATCCGCTCTTGGAAGACATGTTGTTTTGCCCGCTGATGTATTACGGGAGCGCGACCGAACGTGACATGGAGTTCGGCCAGTTCGCGATTATGTTTAAGGCGCTCTTCCTCGAAGGATTTGCGCGACCGTTTGAAGGGGTCCGGGTCGTGCTGCGCGTGCTTTTGGCCAAATATCGTGCGGCTGGGGGGGAGCGGCGGATGAAATGCGGCGTGAAAAAGATCAGCGCCCACGCGGGCCGTGCGAGCGCGATTCTCCTCGATAGCGGTGACGAGATTACCGCCGACCATGTCATCTCTTCCATCGGCGCGCCGGAGACCGATCGCCTGGTAGCGACGAGCGCCAGCGAGCCGACCACGGCTCCGCCCACGCTCTCCTTCGTGGAGACGATCAGTATTCTCGATCGGCAACCGGCGGAACTGGGCTGGGGCAGCGATACGATCGTTTTTTTCAATGATTCCTCGCGGTTCGATTACGTGCGGCCGACCGAGCAGGTCGATCCTCGCAGCGGCGTCATCTGCATTCCCAATAATTTCGACTACGGCGCCGGCCGCGTCCTGCCCGAGGGCATTTTCCGGGTTACCTGCCTCGCCAATCATGATCGCTGGGCAACCCTGCCCGAAGCCGACTACCAAGCCGACAAATCGCGTTGGTTCGCCGAGGTGCAGCGCAGCGCCCGGCGCTTTCTGCCCGCGCTCGCGAGCGACGATGCGCTGGCGGCGGCAACGCTCACGACCGACATGTTCACGCCACGCACGATCGCGAAATTCACGGGGCACCTTGGAGGCGCGATTTACGGAGCGACCACGAAGCACCGTCAGGGCCGCACGTCGCTCGACAACCTCTATCTCTGTGGGACCGACCAAGGGTTTCTCGGAATTGTCGGGGCCATGCTGAGCGGTATTTCGATGGCCAATTATCACATCTTGCAAAAAGGCTGAGAGGCCGCCGACATCCGTCTCCCTGCCTTATGAAAAAAATCCTGCGCTTCGCTCTTTTGCCCCTCATCGCCGCTGCGCTGCACGCCGCCGATTTCCGTGACCACCTGGGGCTCCAACTCTACAGCCTCCGCGCGCAAACCAAGGAGAGCACCACCGGGGCGCTCGATATCGCCAAGTCTTACGGCATCAAGGAGGTCGAGGTTGCTGGCACGGGTAGCCTCACGCCGGCGCTGTTCGCTGCGGAGTTGAAATCACGCGGTTTTGTTCCGGTCAGCGGTCATTTCGGCTACGCTCTGTTCGAAAAGGACATCGCCGCTGTCATCCGCGACGCGAAGGAGTTGGGGCTGAAGTTCGTGGTCGTGCCGTATCCACCGGTGAGCAAGGACAAGCCGTTCTCCGAGGCGATGGCCCACGCCATGGCCGCGAAGTTCAACGAGTGGGGCGCGGCCTGCAAAAAAGAAGGCCTGCGCTTTGGCTATCATCCCCACGGGCTCGAATTTCGTCCGACGGCCGCAGGTAACGGCGAGACGATGTTCGATATTTTGGTGCGGGAAACCAAGGCCGACCTCGTGACCTATCAGATGGATGTTTATTGGGTTTACATCACCGGCCTCGATCCAGCCAAGCTGCTGGCCAAGTACCCCGACCGTTGGTCGATGTTGCACATCAAAGATATGCTCAAGGATTTCACCCGCGGCGTGCACACCGGTGGCAGCCCGGCCACGGCCAAAGTGGCGGTGGGCGAAGGCCAGATCCAGTGGGCCGAGGTGCTGAATGCCGCTTATAAAATCGGCGTAAAGCATTATTTCTTGGAAGACGAGACGGTCATGCCGCTCAAATCCATCCCCGATTCCTTCAAATATCTGCGGGCGCTCAAACTCTGAGTTGCGCTCGGTCCGGGAGCCTACTCACTATGTAGTCTCCATGGCTTACGACTGGCTAAAAGGTGTCGCGGACGAGTATGATGTGATTGTCATCGGCAGCGGCTTAGGCGGCCTCACGGGAGCCAACGTGCTCGCGAAGGCCGGCCATAGCGTGTTGCTGCTCGAACATCATTACCAGTTCGGCGGACTCGCCACGTGGTTCACGCGCAAAGGTGGGCATATCTTCGATATTTCGCTGCACGGATTTCCCGTTGGGATGATCAAGTCGTGTCGGAAGTATTGGACGAAGGAGATCTCGGACTCGATCGTGCCGCTGAAAGACATCCGGTTCGTCAATCCGCAGATGGACGTGTGGACCACCTTCACTCGGGATGACTACACGCGGGTCCTCGTCGAAAAATTTGGTCTGGACCGCGCTCACGTCGAGAAATTCTACGACTACCTGCGGGCGATGAATTTCTACGACAACAACCCTGAGACGACCGGCGAGATGCTCGAGCGGTTTTTCCCGGGGCGTGACGATGTGAAACGCCTCCTGATGGAACCCATCGCCTACGCCAACGGCTCGACGCTGGACGATCCGGCCATCACCTACGGCATCGTCTTCTCCAATTTTATGGGTTCGGGCGTCTACACGTTCCGCGGTGGATCGGACCTCTTGATCGAGAAGATGGTGGCCGAGCTGAAAAAGAATGGCGTGGAGGTGCGCAAGAAGGTGCTCGTTGAGCGCATTTTGGTGGAAGAGCGCGCTGGGCAAAAGGTGGCCTGCGGCATCGTTGCCACCAGCGGGCGCGCGATTCGGGCGAAAGCCGTGCTGTCCAACGCCAATATCAAAAACACGATTTTCCGTCTGGGCGGGGAGGCAAATTTTCCTGCCGACTACGTGGCCGAGGCCAAGGCCGTCCGGATCAATTCCAGCTCGTGCCAAGTCTATTTCGGCATCCGCAAGGGCGAAACCATCCCGCATATCGGTGATTTGGTTTTCACTTCGGAGAATCCGAAGTTCAGCAGCACGGAACTGACCGACCTTCATACCACGAGCCGAACTTTTTCTGTTTACTACCCGGAGACGCGCCCGGGTTCGGACCGCTACACCGTCGTGGTTTCGCTCAACGGCCAGTATGCCGACTGGAAGAAACTCTCTGACGAAGACTACGAGCGCGAAAAGCAGCGGTTGATCGGGGAGTCATTGGCGGCGCTGGAGAAATACATCCCCGGAGTGCGGGCGAAGATCGATTGGCTGGAGGCCGCCACGCCGCGGACGATCGAGCGCTACACCCAGCATTTTTCCGGCACTTCATTTGGCACCAAGTTCGAGGGCCTGAAAGTTTCGATGGAACTGTCGGAAAAACTTCCGGGCCTCTACCACGCCGGGTCGGTCGGCATTATTATGTCAGGCTGGCTCGGCACGATTAACTATGGCGTCATCACGGCCAACAAGATCGACAAGGCTATTTTCCAGATGAAGCAATCGGCCGCCGTCGCCACCACCTGACCATGCCTCAAGTCACCGACCTCATTCCACATCGGCCTCCGTTCCTGTTCGTCGACGAAATCGTCAGCGAGTCTGCCGACGGAATGGTCGCGCGCCGGACGTTTCGCGCGGAGGAAGATTTCTATCAGGGGCACTATCCCGGCGCACCGATCACGCCCGGAGTGTTGTTGTGCGAAGCGGTGTTTCAAACGGGTGCGCTTTTTATGGCTCGGTTGATGGCGGGGCAGGGGACGAAGGACGGCGTGCCGTTGCTCGCGAAAATCAGCGACGTGCGTTTTCGCAATCCGGTCTATCCCGGCGACACGATCACCATCGAGGTGAAGCGCAAAGAGGCGCTGGGCGGGTTCACGATGATGAGCGGTCAAGTGAAGTGCGGCGACAAGCGTGTGCTGAGCGTGGACTTCACCGTGGCTTGGAAAACACCCGATGGAGCACCCTCCGCATGAGCGATTTTCTCCAAGTCTCCGGGAAAACGTTTCTCGTGTTCGGCGTCGCGAACCGCAAGAGCGTTGCCTGGTGGGTCGCGAAGACCCTCGAAGAGCAGGGCGCGAACGTGATCTATAGCGTGCGCTCCGAGGCGCGGAAGAAGTCGTTGGAAACCCTGCTCGCCGGAAAGCCAGTTTTCCTTTGCGACGTGGAGCAACCCGGAGCGGCGGAACGCCTCGCGGCGGACATTGCCTCGGCAGGTCATGCGCCGTTGCACGGGATCGTTCACTCCATCGCTTTTGCGAATTATTCGGAGGGCTTCAAACCGTTTCACGAGACGAAGCGCGCCGATTTTTTGCAGGCTACGGCCGTGTCGGCATTCTCGCTTGTCGAGGTGGCGCGGGCCTTCAAGCCGCACCTCGCGCCGACCGCTTCGGTCGTGACGATCGGCATTTCGTCGCTGCTCGTGACGCCCGACAACTACGGCTACATGGGGCCGGTCAAGGCCGCACTGGAATCGAGCGTGCGGTTTCTGGCGAAATCGTTCAGTGCCGATTCCGCGGTGCGATTCAACTCCGTGGGCGCGGGGCCGCTGAAGACCAGCGCGTCGGCGGGCATTCCCGGCTATCTGGAAAGCTATCTCTATGCGGAGAAGCTCACCTTTCGGAAAAAAAACCTCGAAACCCTGGAGGTCGCCAACTCCGTGGTTTTTCTTCTGAGCGAGCGGAGCAGCGGAATCAATGGCACGACGCTTATCGTCGACGCGGGGCTGGGCGCGAACACATTCGACAAAGAAATTATCCGGCTCGCGATGCGGATGGAGCAGTGAACGCCGCCGAATGAAATTCGACAACGTCTGCATCGAGTCGTTGGCTGTCGCTTTGCCCGAAGAGGTGTGGAGTTCCGCCGCGATCGAGGAGCGGCTCCGCCCGCTCTATGAGCGACTCAAGCTGCCGGGCGGGCGGCTCGAACTCATGTCGGGCATCCGCGAGCGGCGGATGTGGCCGACCGGCACGCGTCCGTCGGATGCCAGTGCGCAGGCGGGTCGGGCGGTGCTGGTGAAGTCCGCGCTCGGAGCGGAGCGCGTCGAGTTGTTCGTCCACGCGGCGGTGAGTCGCGACATGTTGGAACCGGCGACGGCGTCGTTTGCGCATCGGAAAATCGGCCTTCCGTCCACCGCCCAGATTTTCGATCTCTCGAATGCGTGTCTCGGTTTTCTCAATTCGCTGACGGTCGCGGCCGGTCTGATCGAATCCGGCCAGATTCGCTGCGCGCTGGTGGTTTCGGGTGAGAATGGTCGACCGTTGGTCGAGCAAACGGTGCAAACGTTGTTGGCAAAAACTCTTTCGCGAAACGACATCAAACCGTATTTTGCCAACCTCACCATTGGCTCGGGCGCGGTGGCCGCGATGGTGTGTCATCGCTCGCTCGTGAAAGGCCACGCGCATCGTCTGCTCGGCGGTATTGCGCGCGCCGCGACCCAGCATAGTGAGCTTTGCCAGGGTGATACGCACGGCGCCGATGCGCTCGCGATGCAGACGGATTCGGAGCAGTTGTTGATCGCCGGCGTGGGCCTCGCGCAAGCAACGTGGCGGGAGTTTGGCGCCGAGCAGGGGGCGTCGTTTGACCGATTTATTTGCCATCAAGTCGGCAGCACCCATCGGCGAAAACTCTATGAGACCTTGGGTCTCGATCTGGCGAAAGATTTTTCGACCTTTGAGACCTTGGGCAACACGGGCTCGGTTGCCTTGCCCGCGACGTTGTGTGCCGCCGTCGACGCCGGCGCGGTCCGGGAAGGTCACCGGGTCGGCTTGCTGGGTATCGGGAGCGGTCTGAATTGTCTGATGCTCGCGGTCGAATGGTAGCGACGATGCAGATCCCCGCATGGCTCGCCGGCGAATACCCGTTCGCGCCGAAATTGTTGGTGACGGCGAGTGGTGCTCGGATGAGCTACGTCGACGAGGGGCCGCGGCGCGACGAAGCGGTGCTGATGTTGCACGGCAATCCGACGTGGTCGTTTTACTATCGAACATTGGTGGATGCGCTCGCGCCGACGATGCGCTGCATCGCGCCCGATCACATCGGCATGGGACTTTCCGAGAAGCCGGAAAACTACGACTACACGCTGGCAACCCGCATCGCCGACGTCGAAGCACTGGTGGCGTCACTGAAATTGAGCCGGGTGCATCTCGTCGTGCACGATTGGGGCGGCGCGATTGGGTTTGGCTTTGCAGCGCGCCATCCGGGATTGATCGGCCGCGTGACGGTGTTGAATACGGCGGCATTCGCGTCGACGCGCATTCCGGCACGCATCGCCCTGTGCAAGGCTCCGTTGATCGGACCGCTCTTGGTGCGCGGCCTGAATGGCTTTGCGTGGCCGGCGACGTGGATGTCGATGCAGCGGCGCTCGCTGACAAAAAACGAGCGGGCCGGATTTCTATTTCCCTATAATTCTTGGGCGAATCGCGTGGCGGTGAGCGCGTTTGTGCGCGACATTCCGGTGGACGCCTCGCATCGGAGTTGGGCGGCGCTGGCGGAGGTGGAGCAGGGGTTGCGACACTTTCGCGACCGACCGGCGATGATCGTCTGGGGTGGACGTGATTTTTGTTTCAACGACTCGTTTCTGGCCAAGTGGCGGGAGGTTCTGCCCCAAGCCGCAGTGCACCGCCTCGCTGATGCCGGCCACTACGTGCTCGAAGACGCGCGGGACGAAGTGGTGCCGCGCGTCGCGGCGTTTCTCGGGGGCGCGTGATCGGGTCGCCCCGCTCAGCGGGTGCGAAACTCGCTGAGTAAAAATTTTTTGTAGCAACGCTGCCCCCTGCGTGGTCGTCTGACGGGCAACGTCCACGATCTCCGACGATCCACCTCCTTTCGAAATGCCGCACCCTCAATCGTCCCGCCGCTGGTTTCTCTATAGTGCTGTCGCCTTGGTTTTCGCGGGAGGCGTCTGGTATTTCGGCTTTCGTGCTGAGGCGCCGAAACCCAGCGGCGGCGGAAGCTATTTTCGCAGCAGTAAGAGCAATGCCCAGCCGGTGCCGGTGAAAGCCGAGGCGGCGCAATTTCGAGACTTGTCCGTGCATTTGCGCGCCATCGGCACGGTGGTGCCACTGAACATCGTGACGGTGCGCAGCCGCGTTGAGGGACAGTTGTTGCGGGTCACATTTTCAGAGGGCCAAGAGGTGACCGCGGGGCAGCTGCTCGCGGAAATTGATCCACTGCCCTATCAGCTGCGGCTGACGCAAATGGAAGGGCAGCTCCGGTTGAGCGAATCGCAGCTTCGCACCGTGCGCAGCGACTTGGAGCGTTTCAAAGTGCTCAATGCGCAAACGCTCATTTCGCCGCAGCAATTGGAGGCGCAGCAGGCCCTCGTGGCGGAGCGCGAGGGTGCCTTGGCGACCGCGCAGGCGCAGGTCGAAGATGCTCGGCGGCAACTCGCCTATACCAAAGTCGAGGCTCCGATCGCTGGCCGGCTGGGGCTCCGCCAAGTCGACGCCGGCAATATCGTTCGGGCCGGCGATGCGGGCGGCATGGTCGTCATCACGCAGACGCGTCCCATTTCGGTGATGTTCACGATTCCGGAGATGGAGCTGCAGAAAGTCGTCGAGCCGCTTCGCGCCGGCGAACAACTCGTCGTCGAGGCTTGGGACCGGAGCGAGGGTTTGGTGCTCGCCACCGGCAGTCTGAAGACCGTGGACAACCAGATCGACCTCGCGACCGGCACCCTTCGGCTCAAGGCGGAGTTTGCCAACACCGACGAGAAACTTTTCCCGAATCAATTTGTGAATGTCCGGCTCCGCGTGCGCACGTTGAAGGCCGCCTTGGTGATCCCGAGTGTCGCCGTGCAATATGGCTCGCGCGGCACCTACGTTTACGTCGTGAGCGCGGAGAACAAGGCCACGGTGCGTGACATTGCACTCGGGCCATCCGACGGAGCACAGCAGTCGATCACGAAAGGACTTCAGTCCGGCGACCTCGTCGTGCTAGAAGGCATCGACCGGTTGCGCGAAGGCCGCGCGGTTTCGGTGGTGAGCGATGATCCGGCGAGAGCGGCCCATTCTCCCGGTGCCGAAGGTGCAGCCAAGGGCGACGGCGCGAAGAAGAAAAAAAAGAAGGAATAATGAACCTCTCGCGCCCGTTCATCCTCCGTCCGGTGGCGACCAGCCTCCTGATGGTCGCGCTGCTGCTTTCCGGCATCCTCGCCTATCGACTCCTGCCTGTCGCAGCACTCCCGCAGGTGGAGTTTCCCACCATCCAGATTTTCACGTTCTACCCGGGTGCCAGCCCGGCGGTGACGGCGAGTTCAATCACTGCACCGCTCGAGCGCCGTTTCGGTCAGATACCGGGCGTCAACCAGTTGTCGTCGGTCAGTTCCGGCGGCTCGTCGGTGATCACGCTGCAGTTTTCGCTGAAGGTTTCGATGGGCGTCGCGGAGCAGG
>SYGN01000101.1 GCA_005799525.1 Opitutaceae bacterium
CGTCAGGTAAGGGGCCGGCGGGTTATGCGGGAGGATTCGTCCCAGCAAAGCGAGCCGTAGTCGGCTCGCTTTGTCTAGCGAAAAACCAAGGCGTTCGGCCCGCGCGACTTGCACTGCCATCCGCTATTCATCGTTCGCTCCCGTTACCCGTCCCAACCTTCCTTCGGGCTCCTGGCTTCACTTCCAGTTACACCCCCTCGTCAGCATGGGGGCACTGCTCCGACTGCGTACTTTCGTACCGCAGCCTTTTCGCAGGCACCATTCCGCGGACAGTAGAAAACTATTCCAGCCGCCATTTCGCCTGTCGGAGCACGGCGAGCTTCGGCTTGGCCATACTCTCATACCACACCGTCAGCAGCGTCCCATCGGCGAGTTCGATGGTGCTCGGATAACCGAGATCGCCATCTTTCCCATCTGCGGAAACCACCATTTCGTCACTCCACGTCTTGCCGTGGTCGGAGCTGATTCGCGCCCGATTTCCAAACGGTGGCCGGCGAAAACCGTAACTCATCAAAAGGCGGCCATCGCGCAGCCGGAGCAGGTGCGAGGGAAAGCCATAGCAGATCGGATGAGGCGCGCTCCAGGTCAGGCCGCCATCGGTCGATTCGGTCTGCAGCGTCGAACCCTTGTCCGCGTCGTTGTGATTCCGAATCTGCGCGACGATCGTGCCGTTGGCGGTTTCAACCGCGTGCAGTTCGTGATAACTGCCAACCTTGTCGCCTTGGCGAGTGGGAATCTCAGCGAGCCATTGCCAGGTGAGACCGTCGTCCGACGACACGCCGACGCCGACTTTCCGCTCCTTGGTCCACAACTGCTTTCCGGCGTAAAGCAACCGACCGTCCCGCAGTTGGATCGGTCCGTGCGGGCTGTTCACGATCGTCGGAATGCGGGGCGACCACGTCCGGCCGCCGTCCGTTGATCGGATCACCCACTCGCCGAGTTCGGCCTTGCGCTCGACGTCGTTCAATCGCGCGTGCGCGGCCTTCCACTTCGCTATCTGCCCCGGCGACATGCTTTTCGAGGTCCAGCCCGTGTCCCTGTGCTCCCCGAACACACTCGCCTTCTGCAAATACTCTTCATACGCGAGCGACGTAAATGTCGTGACGAGCAGCGTGCCCTTCTCCGTCTCAATCACTCCGGAGTCGCGGTCATCCGTGGCGCTGTCGAACAGCACCCGCGGAAAAGTCCACGTGGCACCGTCGTCGCGCGAAGTCATCGCATGCACTTGCCCAAACGGGTCGACGTGCGATTCACGTCCGCCGGACCACGAGACCCACAACTCGCCGTTCTGCCGGCGGGCGACCGTCGACCAGCCATGATAATATTCCGGCTGCTGCGAGATCACTTTTGTATC
Organism: Opitutaceae bacterium; assembly: GCA_005799525.1. GTDB lineage: Bacteria > Verrucomicrobiota > Verrucomicrobiia > Opitutales > Opitutaceae > GAS368. The sequence continues at coordinate 1,355 of SYGN01000101.1, forward strand.
GAGAATCTTCGCCGCCGGCGGCGCGGCCCGAGCGATCCAGGGGACCGCGATAGTTGCGGCGGTGAGTTGGGCGGTTCGCGCGAGGAAGGAGCGCCGGGTGAAAGCACAGAATAGGGGAGTCATAAGTGGGGAGTTAACCTGAACCTTTTATGCCCACGCTGAACGGCACACCGAGATCCAAAATCTGCTCACGTTTGGCATAGTCCGGAGTCAGCGAGCCCGCCTGCTAGGTGACAAGGGGAACGTTGCAGACATTACGCTCACTTACGGAGAGCTCCCCATTTCGCCTGAGGTAATATTTAGGATTCCGGTCGCCCTATTTTTTCGTCTTCACGGCCCGCTGTCGCGTGGGCACCACCGTCCGGCAAATCTCACACACCGTCCCGTCGCACGCGCGCGCCGAGCAGTGCTCTCGGCCATAAAAAATAATCCGCAGGTGCAAAACGTTCCAATGCTCGCGCGGGAATAGTTGTTTCAAGTCCGCCTCCGTCTGCTCGACGTTTTTTCCGTTCGTCAGTTTCCACCGCTGCGCGAGTCGATGAATATGCGTGTCGACCGGAAACGCCGGCACTCCGAACGCCTGCGCCATCACCACGCTCGCCGTCTTATGCCCCACACCCGGTAACTCCTCCAACTCCTCGAAACTTCGCGGCACCACACCGCCGTGCGTTTCCACGAGGATCTTCGAAAGCCCCGCAATCGCCTTCGCCTTCTGCGGAGACAGTCCACACGGCCGGATCACGCCCTGAATCTGCGCCACGGGCACCCGCATCATTTCCTCCGGCGTGGCGCCCAGGGCCCACAGGTGCGGCGTCACGAGATTCACCCGTTTGTCCGTGCACTGCGCCGACAGCAGCACCGCCACGAGGAGTGTGTAAGCGTCGCGGTGGTCGAGCGGCACCGGTGTTTCCGGATAAAGCTCCGCCAAGCGCCCATCGATCCACACCGCGCGCTCCTGCTTCGTTGTCATCACCCGCAAAACAGCCCGGCTTCCGCGACCGAAACAAACCCTATTACGCCATTTTTCTCCGCAAATCACGGTTGCGCGACCTCTTTCACGTCGTACGGTTCACGTTTTCTTCATGTCCACCTCCGCGCCCGCCACGCTCCGCGATCTCCTCGCTCCCACCGACACCTTCGCCCGCCGCCACACCGGCGATAACGCAGCGGACACCGCCGCAATGCTCGCTCTCCTCGGCCATCCGTCCGTCGACGCCCTAATCGACGCCGCCGTTCCGCCCCACATCCGCCGTGGCGCGATGAACCTCCCCGCAGCGCTCGGCGAAAGCTCCGCCTTGGCCGAACTCCGCGCCATCGCCAGCAAAAACAAAGTCTTCCGCACCGCCATCGGCCTCGGCTACTCCGACACGTTTTCGCCCGGTGTCATTCAGCGCACCATCCTCGAAAATCCCGGCTGGTATACCGCCTACACGCCTTACCAAGCCGAGATTTCTCAGGGCCGCCTCGAGGCCATTCTGAATTTCCAAACGCTCGTCACCGATCTCACCGGACTTGAAATCGCCAACGGCTCCATGCTCGACGAAGGCACCTCCGCCGCCGAAGCCATGATGATGTGCCACCGTCTCAAGGAAGGCGCCGACGAGACCAACCACGCATTCTTCGTTTCCGCCGCCTGCCACCCGCAGACCATCGACATCGTCCGCACGCGCGCCAAACCCCTCGGCATCGACGTGATCGTCGGCGACCACCGCACCTTCACGCCCACCGCCACCTGCTTCGGCGTGCTCGTCCAATATCCGGATACCACGGGCTCGATTCACGACTTCGAGAAATTCTTCGCCGCCGCCCACGCCGCGGGTGCGTTCACTATCGTCGCCACCGATCTCCTCGCGCTCACCCTCCTCCGCGCCCCCGGCGAATTCGGCGCCGATGTCGCCGTCGGCTCCGCCCAGCGCTTCGGCGTTCCCCTCGGCTTCGGCGGGCCGCACGCCGGCTTCCTCGCCACCAAAGACGCTTTCAAGCGCCAGATGCCCGGCCGTCTCGTCGGCGTTTCCAAAGACAACGCCGGCGACCCTGCCATGCGCCTCGCCCTCGGCACGCGCGAGCAACACATCCGCCGCGACAAAGCCACGTCCAACATCTGCACCGCCCAAGTTCTCCTCGCCGTCATGGCATCGATGTATGCCGTCTACCATGGCCCCGAGGGTCTCAAGAAAATCGCGCGCCGCGTAAAACTCCTCACCGCCCTCCTCGCCGAAGGTCTCGTAAAACTCGGTGCCAAGGTGAACGCCGAGCCCGTCTTCGACACCCTCACCGTTTCCAATGTCGGCGCCGAACGCGTCCACGCCGCCGCAGCCGCGAAGCAGTTCAACCTCCGCCGCATCGACGCCTCCTCCGTCGGCATCTCCCTCGACGAGACCACCACGGTCGAAGACCTCAGCACGCTCCTCTCCTGCTTCAGCGAATCCGCGAGCGCTGACTTCTCTGCTTCAACGTCCGCTTCGACGTCCACGCTTCCACTCGCCACCTTCGCGGTGCCCCACGCCCGCACCTCCTCGTTCCTCACTCACGCCACGTTCAACCGCTACCACACCGAGCACGAAATGCTCCGTTACATCAAGCGGCTCGAAGCGAAGGATCTGTCCCTCTGCCACTCGATGATTTCCCTCGGGTCGTGCACGATGAAACTCAACGCCACCTCGGAGATGTTCCCCGTCTCGTGGCCCGAGTTCGGCAAACTCCACCCTTTCGCCCCGTCCGAGCAAACGCGTGGCTATGCGAACCTTTTCAAAGATCTTGAGACATGGCTCAGCGAGATCACCGGCTTCGCCGCCGTCTCGCTCCAGCCCAATGCCGGCTCCCAAGGCGAATACGCCGGCCTCCTCGTCATTCGGGCGTATCACGAATCCCGCGACGAAGGTCACCGCCACATCTGCCTCATTCCCACCAGCGCCCACGGCACCAATCCCGCCAGCGCCGCCATGTGCGGCTTCAAAGTCGTCCCCGTCGCCTGCGATGCCAACGGCAACATCGACGTCGCCGATCTCACCGCGAAAGCCGCCGCCCACGCGCACAACCTCGCCGCGTTGATGGTCACCTATCCGAGCACGCACGGCGTCTTCGAATCCTCGATCAAAGACATCTGCGCCACAATCCACGCGCACGGCGGCCAGGTTTACATGGATGGCGCCAATATGAACGCCCAGGTCGGGCTCACGTCCCCCGGCCACATCGGTGCCGACGTCTGCCATCTCAATCTCCACAAGACGTTTTGCATCCCGCACGGCGGAGGCGGCCCCGGCATGGGCCCCATCGGTGTCGCCGCGCACCTCGCGCCGTTCCTGCCGTCGCATCCTGTCACGCCCGTCACGTTTGCTTCCAGCGCTCAGGTCTCAGCCCTCGGCTCTCAGCATATCGGAGCCATCTCCGCCGCCCCCTACGGCTCCGCCTCGATTCTCGTCATCTCTTGGATGTATGTCCGGATGATGGGCCCCGATGGCCTGACGGAAGCGACTAAACACGCGATCCTCAAAGCGAACTACGTCGCCAAACGCCTCGATCCCTTTTTCCCCGTCCTCTACCGCGGCAATGCCGGTCTCATCGCCCACGAATGTATCATCGATTTCCGCGCGTGGAAAAAGCACGGCCTCGAAGTCGAAGACGCCGCGAAGCGTCTCATGGATTACGGGTATCACGCGCCCACGATGTCGTTCCCGGTTCCTGGTACGCTCATGATCGAGCCCACCGAGAGCGAAGCGATGAGCGAGCTCGACCGCTTCTGCGACGCGATGATTTCGATCCACCGCGAAATGCAGGCCGTGGTCACCGGCGAGTCCGACAAAGCCAACAACCCGCTCAAGCTCGCCCCGCACACCGCAAAGGCTGTCTGCTCCGACACGTGGAACCGTCCGTACAGTCGTGATACCGCCGCCTTCCCCGACCGCTTCACGCTCGCCAGCAAATTCTGGCCCGCCGTCGGCCGCGTCGACAACGTCTACGGC
>SYGN01000102.1 GCA_005799525.1 Opitutaceae bacterium
GATGCAAAAGGTGGCCCGGATGCTCCGTCGCCATGAAGCGCTGCTCTTAAATTGGTTTAGAGCGAAGGGCGAGTTGTCGAGCGGCGCAGTCGAGGGTCTGAACAATAAAATCCGCGTGGTCACCAGACGTTCCTATGGCTTTCGCACCTACCGGGCGATGGAGGTCGCCCTTTATCACAATCTTGGGCACCTACCCGAACCCGAGTTCACCCACAGATTCAGCTGACCAGACCTTCATACGCTCCCTTGATCGCGATCATAGGATTCCCCTCCACCCGCGGCACGCCCGAAGTGCGCGGATAAAACATCCCCTCGCCCACGTGCGTCCGCGCCAGCCCCAAGGGCGCCTTCGCCACCACCGACCGCCGCAACGTCAGGAAACCTCCCACGTGGTCGGAATGGGCATGACTCAACACGACGTCCGTCACCGTACTCAAATCCAGTCCAAGCGACCGCGCATTTTTCAAGACCACATCCGTGTGCTCACCCGTGTCGAAGAGGATCCTCCGTCCGTCGGCCTCGACGAGCGCGGCAAACCCCCATTCGCCCAACTCGTCACCGTCCGCGAGCATCGTGGACAGAATCGTGATTTTCAGCGTCCTCACCTGGCCCACCGTCTCGGCGCCAGGGAGCGCCACCGTGACCAGCAACCAAAGAAAACCTCGGCCAAAAAATCGCATGAACATATCGCCCGAAAGAAACGGTATTTCCCGCAACCGCCAGTTCCAAGCACTCGCCCAGCGATTGACCATCGTCCCCATTCAGAGCGCCTCTGCCGCACCCCTCCCCGCACGAAGCTCATTTACCTCCTCCTCTTAACCTTCGCCTTTTTGGTGTCGCCACTGCCGCCACCCGCGCCGCTGAAGCCCCGCGCCCCAACGTCCTCTGCATCGCCATCGACGACCTCCGCGACTGGGTTGGCTACCCCCCCAAAAAAACACCCCGACGCGCACGCCGAACAGGGATCGTCTCGACAAGCTCGGCACGGTCTTCACCCGTGCGTCTTCGCCGCTCCGGTCTGCAACCCGTCCCGCACCGCTCTGCTGCCAGGCCTGCGCCCGTTCACCACCGGCGGCGACGAAAACGATCGCCGCTGGCACTCCGTCACTTCCCACGCCGAAGCACGTCGAAGGCTCGAGCGTTCGTTCGCCCCTCGCCAATCCGCGTACCCCGTGGACGCAGCCCGCGATCACGACCTACCGCTACAAAAACCACGCCGTACGCGTCGAAAGCTGGCGTTACCTCCGCTCCGAAAATGGCGACAAAGAACTCTCCAACGAGGTGGCCGACCCGAACGAATGGAAAAACCTCGCTCGCGCCCCCCCGCACGCCGTGAAAAAAGCCGAGCCCGCGAAGCTGCTGCCCACCCGCGACCACGCCGACCTCAGCGGCACCCGCAGTGCCGAAAATTCCGGCGACAAAACCACTTGGCAGCAGACCCGCAAAAACAAGCAGTCCGGGTCCTTCCGTAGCGGCGAGCGCCAGCCAGCCGATCGCAAGCCGTCGCACATTTCCCGAAACACTCTCCCACGCCGCGCGTCTGGCGGAGTTCCAGCGTTTGTGGCTCGCTCCGAGGCACCACTCCGCCTCTTTTCTATCCCTTCATGCTCCCCTTCGCCCTTAGCATTTTCACCGGTGCTTTCCTCCTCTTCCAAGTCCAGCCGCTCATCGGCAAATACATCCTCCCGTGGTTCGGCGGGAGTCCCGGCGTGTGGACGGCGTGCCTCCTCTTCTTCCAAACGTTGCTGCTCGGTGGCTACGCGTATGCGCATTTCTCCTCGACGCTGCTGAAGCCCCGCGCGCAGGCAGTGCTCCACTTCTGCCTCCTCCTGCTGTCCCTCGCGCTGCTCCCCATCACTCCAAACGAAGTCTGGAAATCCCACGTCACCGGCGATCCGACGTGGCACATTCTCCTGCTACTCACCGTTACGATCGGGCTCCCTTACTTCGTCCTCTCCGCCACCGGTCCTTTGATGCAGCAATGGTTCAGCGTCACCAATCCCGGTGTCTCTCCCTACCGGCTCTACGCCCTCTCCAACATCGGTTCCCTCCTCGCACTCCTGAGCTATCCAATTTTCTTCGACGTCCGCTACTCTCGCCAAGAACAAGCCGTCATGTGGTCGGTCGGCCTAGGCCTCTTCGTCCTTCTCTGTGGCTTCTGCGCCCTCCGCGTTTGGAAACACACGCCCGCCGCCGTGCCCGAGCCCGATTCCGGCTCAGACAATCCGGCGCTCAGCTCTGAGCCCTCTGCTCTCAACGCGCAAACCTCCGCCCTCAACTCTGCTTGGCCCGACAAGGCGCTCTGGATCGCCCTCCCCGCGCTCGCCTCCGTCCTGCTCCTCGCGATCACCAACAAACTTTGCCAAGAGGTCGCCGTCATCCCCTTTCTCTGGGTGCTCCCGCTCGCCCTCTACCTGCTCACGTTCGTCATCTGCTTCGACCACGCTCGTTGGTATCACCGCGGAGTGTTCTCCGCCTTGCTCATCATCGGTATCGCCGGCCTCATCCGCTTGCTCAACGCCGGCAGCGACGCCCCGATGAAACTCCAGATCGCCGGCTACACCGGCACTCTCTTCGTCGTCTGCATGATCTGCCACGGCGAGCTCTACCAACTAAAGCCCGCGCAGCGCTACCTGACCTCCTATTTTCTCTTCATCTCGGCCGGCGGCGCTCTCGGCGGCCTGCTCGTCGCCGTCGTCGCGCCCGCTGTCTTTAACGAATATCGCGAACTCCAGGTCGGCCTCGCCGTCCTCGCCGTCGTCTTCGCCCTCGTCTGCTTTCGCCACCGCAGCCGCACCTTGGTCCTTGGCGCGACCGTTGGGGCCATGCTCGCCACCATCGCCGTGCCCGCGCTCGAAGCCACGTTCGATGGCAGCGCCGGCTTCACGGGAGAGCTGCTGGAATTCTACAAACAGCACGCCTGGAAAATCGCCGCCGGCCTCGCCGTCTTCCTGGCCTGCGCCCTCGACCTCAAGCGCCGTCGCATCGTCTCCGAATGGCGTCGCTCCCTCGGCCTCGTCGTCGTTCTCCTCGCTGTGGGGCAGAGCTACCAACTCTTCGAGCAGATGCAGAGTAAGGAAACGACGTCCGTGATCCGCTCCTCCCGCAATTTCTACGGCACCCTCAAGGTCTTCGACTACTCGCCCGATAATCCCGAAGAACAGTATCACCTCCTCATGCACGGTGCGACGACGCATGGTATCCAATTCGTCGGCACGGACCGCAGCTTCACACCCACCTCCTACTACGGCCCCACCAGCGGCATCGGCCTCGCCTTCGCTCACTTGCCCGAGCAAACCAACAAACGCTACGCCGTCGTCGGTCTCGGCACGGGTTCACTTGCGGTCTACGCCAAAACCGGCGACTACATTCGCCTCTACGAAATCAACCCCGCCGTCGAAAAACTCGCCCGCGATCCGTTCACCTACCTCGAACAATGCCCCGCAAAACTCGACGTTATCATGGGCGACGCCCGCCTCGAGATGGAGTATGAACTCACGCGCCAACAGCCGCAAAACCTCGACCTCCTCGCACTCGATGCCTTCAGCAGCGACGCGATCCCGGTGCATCTCCTGACGAAAGAGGCCTTCGCGATTTACCTTCAGCACCTCAAGCCCAACGGCGTCATCGCCGTCCATATTTCAAATCGCTACCTCGACCTCCAACCCGTCGTCGAGCGCCTCGCCCAAGAATTTGGACTCAGCACCGCGTGCATCTCCGACGCCTACACAGAGAGCTGGTATTATTATGATACGACGTGGATGTTGCTGACGAAAAATAAAGCCTTTCTCGCCAAGTCCGACATCTACGCCGCCAGCGCCGACCCCAAGAAGGACGCCCCCAAAGCCGCCCTTTGGACCGACGACAGCGCGAACCTGTATAGCATCCTAAAATAGGGCCGGCCTGCGCTGAACATCACGACTGGTTTTTCCTCGCGCCGATGCTTTTCACCGCTGTGAGATCAATCGACGCCGCATTCCTCACCTAGCTTCAAGCGCCGACAGGCACAGTGTCCGCCGTCGGCGCGCGTGGAGTTCACCCAGAAGATACTCTGGGTCAAAACCGTCCCGCCCTCCTTATAGCTCCGCGATCTTGATATTCCGATACTCGCACTTCATCACGACGCCGCCGTGAATCTGAAACCCCAACGGGGCCGCTCCGGAGAATTTTGCATCGGTGTATTCCGCGGCTTTCTTGCCGTTGATCCAGCACGTGAACGTGTCGCCCTTCGCCTGAATGCGGAACGTGTTCCACTCGCCCTCGGGCTTCATCAATTTCTTCGCATCCTTGGCCTGACCGATCTCCGGGTAGGCCGGCTTGCCCCCAGTGTAGAACGAGCCCGACATGTCGACGCGCAAGCTGCCCGAGACGCCGAGTTGGAGCTGGATCTTCGGCTTGCGCATCTCGACGCCAGTGTCGACTCCGCGATCCGTCGTCGCCTTCCAGCGCACGTCAAACTCCAGCACGAAATCGCCGTAGTCCTTCTGCGTCCAAAGGTAGTGCTCCTTCTTCGTCTCGATGTTCTCACCGACGAGCACACCCTTCTCGATCCGCCAAAACGCCGCGGCCCCTTCCGCCTTGAAGTTGGCCAAATCCTTACCGTTGAAAAGCGGTACAAACTTAGGCTCGGCTGCGGCCCCGCCAAGGGCGGCCGCGAGATATAGACAGAACGAGAGGGCGAGGGCGCGGGGTTTCATCGGCCTCACCTTAGGCGAGCCCACTCGGCATGGAAAGCCCCTTTTTGGGTGACACCACCGGAGCGTCCGATTCCTCGCCACCCGCAGTTTCCCTCGCCGTCTTCACGTCTCGTTTTCCTCTTCGAAAAACGTCTCCCTCAACTGTGGCGCTTCCGAATCGGACTAGATTCCTTACTTGAATGCTTACTTTGAACGCGCCATCTCTGGACCCATGAAAGCCGTCATGACCAGCAAAGGGCAGATCACCATCCCCATCGAAATTCGTGAGCGGCTCGGCCTCGAACCCGGTCAAGTGCTCGATTTCGATGAGCAAGCCGCCTACCTCAAAGCCACCAAGGTTTTCGATGCCGACCGCATGGATTCCGCACTCGGACGATTTCGCGCCGAGCTCAAGGGTCGCTCCTCTTCCGCACTCCTCGACGAAACTCGGGGCACTGTCTCATTGCCGCCCGCGTCCAAGCCCACTCGCCGTTCGTGAAGACCGCCGTAGATACCTCTGTCCTGCTCGCCATTTTCAAGGGCGAGTCGGACGGAACGGCGTGGCTGGACTCGCTCAAGCGTTGGCGAGCCGAGGGCGGTCTCGTGGTCTGCGATGTCGTCATCGCCGAACTCTCCGCCGGGATCACTGCACGTGCGGCGCTGGCATCCGCCCTCGACGATCTGGGCCTCGCCTTCGACCCGCTCACCCTCGCCTCGGCGCACCATGCGGGCCAAGCCTTCGCCGCCTACCGCCGGGCCGGCGGACCACGCGAACAGGTCAGTCCCGATTTTCTCGTCGGCGCGCACGCCACCGTCCAAGCGGACCGGCTCGCGGCCAAAGATCGCGGCTACCTGCGACGTTACTTCGAACACCTGACCGTCGTTACACCGCTCACGGCGCCGTCTGTTCCTTGAAAAACCGCACGATCAACGCCGGCGCCTCCGCCGGATATTTGTGCGTCCCCGGATAGATCAGTGACACAAACGGCGTGCCCCCCGTCGCGCGATACAGCGTCCCCGTGATCGGCCCGACCTGCGCCCACGCTTCGCCCTCGGCCGCGCAGTGGTTGAGTTTTTTCACGACGTTCATCGTGCGCTCCTGCACAGCGAACTTCACCAACTCGTCATGCGTGCCCGCCACGTGCAGCGCCGGCTTCGGTTCCAATTTTTCAAACCAGCCGAGCCCCGGTGCCGCCGCCGAAGGCGCCATTGCCGCAAACACGTCCCCGCGCATCGCCCACAGCAGATAGGTAAATTGCCCCCCGTTGGAATGGCCCATCGAGAAGACGCGCTTTGCATTGACCTGATTTTCCTTTTTCAACGTCGAAAACACCGCGTCGAAAAATTTCAGATCGCGATCCGCGTAGTCACCCGGCGATTTCTGCCAGCCCGGCAGTTTCCCCTCCGGGTCGGTCATCCCCTTCGTCGGCAGGCCCTGCATGTACACCACCACCGCCTCCGGCCACAGCGAGTGCACCCGAAAAGAGCGCGCCGCCTGCACCATGCCTCCTCCGTGCCCGTGAAACGCGAACACCACCGGTGCCGCCGCCCCCGTCGGCTGCTGGGCCGCTGCCGGTACCTGCACGAGAGCCTTCCGCACCACGCCATCCACCGCCCACTCGCGCGTGACGAGCGCCGACTCCGCCGCCCCGCTGCGCAGCGCGAGCCATCCGACCACCCACCACAAAATCGAAATCGTTTTCAAGGTACGCGGCTTGACGGCTCACCCGCCGCCGGAGTTACGCTCCGCTCCCTTGCCAAGCCTCCCTCCCGGCCCACGCTACAATCATGCCAAACCTACTTCCCCTCCTTCTCCACATGACTCATGCTACACTGTTGAGCGCCGCCGTCAGCCTCTCCGCCGCCGACGCTGCGACCGCCAATCCACTCCTCACCGAGAGCACCTTGCCGTTCCACTATCCGCGTTTCGACCTCATCAAAAACGCCCATTTCTTGCCGGCCTACGAGGCGGGCATGTCCGCACAACTCGCCGAAGTCGCCGCCATCGCGAGCGCCACCGCCGCGCCCACGTTCGACAACACCGTCGTCGCTCTCGAACGCTCCGGCAGCCTCTTCCGCCGCGTCGGTACCGTGTTCAGCAACCTATCCAGCGCCCACACCAACCCCGAGATGCAACAGGTCCAGCGCACCCTCTCGCCCCAACTCGCCGCGCACAACGACGCCATCCGCCTCAACCCCGCTCTTTTCGCCCGCCTGTCGTCGCTCTATGACCGCCGCGGAACGTTCGGTCTCGACCCCGAGTCCATGCGCCTCCTTGAGCGCTACTACAAAGATTTCGTACGCGCCGGCGCCCAACTCCCCGAGGCCAAAAAGGCCCAGCTCCGCGCGCTCAATTCCGAACTCGCCACCCTGCAGACCGCCTTCACGCAAAACGTCCTCAAAGAGCGCGACGCCTCGTCCGTTATTTTCGCCACTCGCGAGGAACTCGCCGGACTTTCGACCACCCAAATCGACACCGCCGCCGCCAACGCCCAAGCCGCCGGCCAGCCCGGCAAGTTTCTCCTTAAAGTCCAAAACACCACCGGCCAGCCGCCACTCGAAAGCCTCACCGTACGCGCCTCGCGCCAGCGCTTGCTCGCAGCCTCCCTCGCCCGCGGTAGCCGCGGCGGTGACTTCGATACCCGCTCCACGGTCGCCGCGATCGCCAAGAAACGCGCCGAGCGCGCCGCCCTCCTCGGCTACCCTCACCACGCCGCGTTTCAACTCGAGGAGCAGACGATCGGTAGCGTTGACCGCCTCAACCAACTCCTCGCCCAACTCGCCCCCGCCGCCGTCGCCAACGCCCGCCGCGAAGCTGCCGATATGCAAAAACTCGTCGACGCCGAGCAGGGCCGCTTTCCCGTCGCCGCCGCCGATTGGGATTTCTACACCGAGCAAGTCCGCCGGGCCCGCTACGCCTTCGACGGCGCCCAGCTCCGCCCCTACTACGAACTCACCCGCGTCTTCGTTGACGGCATCTTTTTCGCCGCCACGAAACTCTACGGCCTCACCTTCAAAGAACGTCACGACCTCCCCGTCTACGAACCCACCGTGCGCGTCTTCGATATCTTCAACGCCGACGGCTCGCAGCTCGCGATCTTCCTCCTCGATCCCTACGCCCGTTCCAACAAGAACGGTGGCGCCTGGGCCAGCGCGTACGTGAGCCAAAGCACGTTGCTCGCCCGAAACCCGGTCATCGCCAACCACCTTAACATCCCGCCACCGCCCTCCGGTCAACCCACGCTCCTCACGCACGACGAGGTCAACACCGCCTTCCACGAATTCGGCCACGCGCTCCACGGCATGTTCTCCGCCGTCAAGTATCCGCGCTTCGCCGGCACGTCCGTCCCGCGCGACTTCGTCGAGTATCCTTCGCAAGTAAACGAGATGTGGGCCACGTGGCCCGAAATCCTAAAAAATTACGCCAAGCACCACGAAACCGGCGCACCGCTCCCCGCCGAACTCCTCGCGAAGGTCACCGCCGCCGCCCAGTTCAACCAAGGTTTCAAGACCACCGAATACCTCGCCGCCACCCTCCTTGACCAAGCTTGGCACCAGCTCGCCGCCAGCGAAATCCCCGCCGCCGACAGCGTGCTCGCCTTCGAAGCCGCCGCGCTGAAAAAAGTCGGGCTCGACTTCGCTCCCGTGCCGCCACGTTACCGCTCCACTTATTTCTCGCACATCTTCGCGAGCGACGCCTACTCGGCCGGTTACTATTCCTACATCTGGAGCGAGGTGATCGACGCCGCCAGCGTCGCCTGGATCATCCAAAACGGCGGCCTGACCCGCGCCAACGGCGACCGGTTCCGCGCCACCCTCCTCTCCCGCGGCGGTAGTGCCGAAGCCCTGACACTCTACAAGGATTTCACCGGCCAGGAACCCGACCTCAAGCACCTCCTCGTCCGCCGCGGCCTCGAAGCGAAGCCGTGAACCCCGCCCTCGCTCACGTCAGCCTTGCCGAGCTCGAGCTTGAACTCGCGGCGTGGGGCTACAAGCCCTCGCACGCCGCCCGCGTACTCCGCGCGTTCTACGCGACCGGCGGCGCGATCGACGACGCCGCCGCAATCGTGCCGCCGGCTTTACGCCTGCCCTCCGACGAAGCCCCCCCACATCTCCGTCTCCCCGCCGGCCTCGCCGAAAAACTCCGCACCTTCTCCGTCCCAGCTCTCCGCTCGCCGCTCTCAGCTCTCAGCGCTCGGCCCGCAGCGCTCAACCTCCCCAGCTCCCTCGCCGCCCGCCAAGTCGCCGCCGACGGAACGACAAAACTTCTCCTCCGTCTCCACGATAGCCGTACCGTCGAGTCCGTGCTCATGCCCGACTTCCGCCCCAATCGCGCCGCCGGCTGCATCTCCTCCCAAGTCGGTTGCGCCATGGCCTGCGATTTCTGCGCGACCACGAAGACCGGCTTCGAGCGCAACCTCACCGCCGGCGAAATCGTCGAGCAATTTCTGGCCCTCCGCCGCGAGGCCCTCGCCGCCGGCCGCAAGCTCCAAACCGTCGTGTTCATGGGCATGGGCGAGCCGATGATGAACCTCGACCACGTCCTCGCCGCCATCGACCGCCTCGCCGACAACCGGCTCGGTGCCCTCGGCTGGCGTCAAATCACCGTCTCCACCGTCGGCATCGTCCCCGGAATCGACGCGCTTACGGCTACCGGCCTGAACGTCCACCTCGCCGTCTCGCTCCACGCCCCCGACGACGCGACCCGTGCCCAACTCCTGCCCATGGGCAAACGTTTCCCGATCGCCGACATCCTCGCCGCTGCCGACCGCTTCCAAGCCAGCCGGGGCCGCCCTGTCACCATCCAGTATTGTCTCCTCCGCGGCGTGAATGACTCGCCCGATCACGCCCGCACCCTCGCCACCGTCGTCGGCGCGCGTCGCATGCACGTGAATTTACTCCGCTACAACCCCACCGGCCTCAGCCTAAAGGGCAAGACCTACGAGCCCTCCACCGACGACACCGCTGACGCCTTCGCGGCCATCCTCCGCGAGCATAAACTCGTCGCCCACTTCCGCCGCTCCCGCGGCCCCGACATCGACGCCGCCTGCGGCCAGCTGCGCCGCCGCAGCGCTCAAACGGCATAGGCGAACGCGAAAAAAATCTGATTCTGTCGGTTTTTCCCACCGCAATCACAGCGCGTAAGGCACGCGGATGCCGGGCTCTCCCACCGGAAAATCCTTCGTGTTTCGCGTGACCAGCAGGGCGCCATTCACCCGAGCGGTTGCCCACACAATGGCATCAGGCAGACGCAAGCGGCAGTCCCTTCGCAAACCCACCGCTTCCTCCGCCGTTTCAGACGTGACCGGATGCACCGCAAAAGTAGCCAAAAAGTCCCGGCAGCCCGCAACTTCCGTCTCGCCCTCCGCTCCGGCCATAACCTCCATCCACGAAAGAAGGCTGATCTCCCGACGGGAGTATTTCGCCGGTTCCGCTTGCGCAGACTTCACCCCCTGCAAGAAATCGATGAGGACATCGCTATCGATGATGGCTTTCATGGCCGTTCCCATTCTGCCCGCAAGCGGTCCACGTGTTGCCGTGCCTTGAGTTTCTTGTGGCGCCACACGCCAAAACCAACCTCAGCCGACGGCGGTGGCGTCGCCGCCACGATCCAACCAGCCACTGCCCGCCGAACCGCTTCCGCGCGCGAGATTTTCTCCTGCGCGCACACCCGGGCAAGCGCCTCCAACTGCTCTTCGGGCAAATCGACGATCGTTCTCATCGATGATGACTGGCATCGTTATCATGGCATCAACAAGTGAAAACCAGTTCACGCTCGTACCCGCCCGATCACGCTCGCAACCGTCCTCACGGCGCGGCGTGTGCACGTGCGACGCCTCCTCGACAATCCCACCGGCCTCAGCCGTCCCCTCCCCAGTCCTCCAGCGCCATGCGCCAGCGTTTCGTTGGCCTCCGCGCCAACCACAAAAACCTACTGGCTTCCCTAACCTGCGCGGAGCGGTGCCTTCTCCGCGCTGCGGGGCACAAAAAATTTGCATCTCCGTCACCGCGATGGTTGTTTCCCGAGGTATTTCACCCATGCAAAGCGACCCGCACACCCTCGCCACGCTCACCCGCATCGGCACCGTCGCGTCCGAGGTCATCGAGCTTTTCGATTTTGTCGCCGACTCCCTGTTATGGATGAAGGACGAGGCCGGCCACTATCAGTGGGTCAACGTAGCGTTTTACCTCAACTTCGGCCTCCAATCCCGCGCCGAGGTCATCGGCCGCACAGACTACGATCTCTGCGGTCTCGCCCTCGCCAACCAATACCGCATGGACGACGAGCGCGTCCTCGCCGGCGAACGCATCATCTCGCGCGTCGAACTCGTCGGCCGCTTCGACCACACCGCCCGCTGGTGCGTCACCTCCAAAATCCCCGTCCATGACGCCAAAGGCCGGGTCGTCGGCACCGCCGGCGTCACGCGTCCGCTCAACGAACAAAAACCCGGCACCCCGGCCGACTCCCCCCTCAGCGCCGCGATCCGTTTCGTCAGCCAGAATTTCAGCGAATCCATCACCAATCGCGACCTCGCCAAGACCTGCGGATTGTCGGTGCGTGCCTTCGAGCGCCAGTTCCGCACCATCTACCGCAGCTCGCCCCACGATTATGTTCGCCAGATCCGCGTGCGCATGAGCTGCAGCGCGCTCGTCTTTTCAAAAAAAAGCCTGGCCGAAGTGGCCAACGAGTTCGGTTTCGCCGACCAGAGCCATTTCACGAAAGAGTTTCGCCGCATCATGAGCGAAACCCCGCGCGCTTACCGCACTCGCTGCCAGAGTTGAGCGCACCACCCGCCCCGGGTCCGCCGCGCTGCCAACCCAACCCCGCCGCACCCGTCGCAATTAAACAAAAACTCGCCGTCGCCTTCCTAGTCGGTCAGACGGCTATGGGCTAAGCTTCACCCTCTGCTCGCGACCACCCAACCCGTCCGCCTCCCGCCTCCCGCCTGCACCGGCGTCCGCCCTCCGCTTCACCTTCCTCACCCGTCGCTCCCTTCTCTCCGTCTCTCATCCCCCCTCTTTATCACGCCATGATTCCCTCCGTCCTCGATCTCAAGATCGTCAAAAAATCCACGCAAAGCCTCGTCGAGGCCGAGCTCTCCGCCACCGGCGGCCTCCTCCGCCTCGCGCCCGCCTGGGTGCCGCGCTCCTTCTTGCAGCCCGGCCTCCGCATCAAGCTCCACCCCGATGACACCTACGCCTACGGTCTGAACCGCGGCGGCATCGACGAGCGCTGGTTCGCCTCCACCACCGTCACCGCCAACGCAGGCCGCGCCGCCGACGAAGGCCTCAGCTACGCCGTCATCGGCAACAAACGCCTGACCCTCGCGCAAGCTGTCGAAGACTGCGGCGCCACCCTCGTCGGTAAATCCATCTGGAAAAAATACGGCAAATGGCCCGTTTACTCGAAGTTCTTCGATAACATGGGCCCGATCCCGCACCACATGCACCAGTCCCAGAAGCAGGCGAAACTCGTCGGCCAGGAAGGCAAACCCGAGTCCTACTACTTCCCTCCCCAGCACAATCCCGTTGGCAATAATTTTCCCTACACCTTCATGGGCTTCGAGCCCGGCACCACGAAGGCCCAGGTCCGCCAGTGCATCGCCAACTGGAACAAGGGCGACAACGGCATCCTCGATCTCTCGAAAGCCTACCGCCTCAAAGTCGGCTCCGGCTGGCTCATCGATCCGTGCATTTTGCACGCGCCCGGCTCCCTCTGCACCTACGAGCCGCAATGGGGCTCCGACGTCTTCGGCATGTATCAAAACCTCGTCGAGGGCCGCGA
>SYGN01000103.1 GCA_005799525.1 Opitutaceae bacterium
CACCAATCGCGACGGCATCTTGACGCTTGCCGAGTACCTCGCGTGCCAGAAAGGCTCGAATCTCGAGCAGCGTTTCAAAAACTTCGACCAAAACGGCGACGGTCGAGTCACCCGCGAGGAGTTCGTGGGCACGCCGGCAAAGTAAAGATCCCCGGAGCAAGCTCCGGGGCATTTGATCCAGCCACCCATCATGTCCACCCTACCCTTGCCAATCCTGGTAGCCACGAGCGTGAACGATTGGAGGCGAGACGCGCTCGACTCGCTCACGCTCGTCGCTACACCAACCAAGCCGAAGCGAGCTTCGGGGTATCGGACCCATTGCGAATGAAAGTCGCGATAGCCTAGGTCGATTGCGGAGCGGAGAGCGCGGAGGGCATCGGCTTTGCGTTTCGTGAGCGCGAGACTGCAGGCAAGATTGTAGTGGGCGGTGGCGTTCGCGGGTTGGAGCTTCACCAGCTTCCGGTCCATCTTCAGCCCGTCGGCGATCCGGCCGTGTTGGGTGTAAAGGCCGCCGAGGATTTCGACGACTTCGGTGTAGGCGGGGTCGCGGCTTAGCACCGACTCAAAAAAGCTGATTTCAAACGCGTGATCGTGGGTTCGTGCCTTGGGCATAGGTCGAGAAAAAATTGACGGAGTGTCCGCTTAGCCGCGCCGCGGGCACGTGCCGCTTTGGCGGAAAATGTCGCAGTTTGCGCTGACCTGAAGGCGTTGCGAGGCGGGGGTCAGGCCCAGTTTCGATGAGACGGTGCTGCTATACCATTCCATGAACGGTGCGCTGATCTCGAAAATTTTCTCACAGTCGACGCAGACGACCTGCGCGACTTGCGTGGTGGCACCATCGCGATTGGGGCGGTAGAATTTCTCGCCCGACCCGATATCGACCTCTCGCAGCAAAGCGCTGGCAGTCATGATGGGCAGCGTCCGGTAGATGGTCGCACGCGAGACGGAGTCATCCAGCTTGCGGGCGTGATCGAGCAGTTGGTCTGCCGTGAAGTGCTCCTCCAGCGTGAAGGCGGCATCGAAGATGGCCAGTCGCTGACTGGTCGCGCGGAGCCCTTTTCTCACAAGGAATACTCCGAATTTTTCACGGGCTGCGGTGATACTCACACGGCGACTGTTTCGTGCGTGCGCGGGGGGTGTCAATGCGTTCGTGTGCGCGCGACGAGGCTTCGGGTTTGCGTTGTCGCGGACGCGGGGGCGTGATGCGAGCCAATGATCGTTGGGGTCCACCCGCTCGCCGGTTTTGACAAGGTCCTCCACTACCGTGTGCCCGAAACATTGGGCGCGGCCGTGGGGGTGGGATCGCTCGTGCGCGTGCCCATTGGGAGCACGCTGCGGCTCGGGATCGTCGGTGAGCTCGGTCCGCCGAGTGATTTTCCGGTGGATCGGCTAAAGTCACTCGCGCAGGTGGTGTATCCGTTCCCGGCATTGCCGCGCGACTTGCTGGCTTTGGCGCGCTGGATGGCCGGCTACTACGCGTGCGGCCTCGACAGCATCATCGAGACCATGATTCCGGCGCCGGTGCGCAACGGCGCGGGCTTGAAGCAGGAGAAACAGCTTTCGCTGGCACAGCGGCTGAGTGTCGAGGAATTGGCCGCCTTGGAGAAAAAGGCACCTCAACAGGCGCGGCTCTACCGGTTTATTGAGCAGCAGTTTCGGCCGCAGAGAAAGACGCTGGTGCTCTCCCGACTCGATCTGACCGCGGGCGTGGCGGCGGCGCTGGTGAAGCGGGGCGTGCTGCGGGAGGAAACGCAACGGATCGAGCGCAT
Source organism: Opitutaceae bacterium (assembly GCA_005799525.1). GTDB lineage: Bacteria > Verrucomicrobiota > Verrucomicrobiia > Opitutales > Opitutaceae > GAS368. The sequence goes on from SYGN01000103.1 coordinate 1,770, forward strand.
CGCCTACGACGACGACCACTCGTCCGGGGAGCTCGTCGCCTCTCAGCCGCATGCGCTGAACCCGGAGCAACAGGCGGCGGTCGAGGCGATGACGACGAGTTTGGGTGAGGGAAAATTTGGGGTGACGCTGCTGCACGGTATCACGGGTTCGGGCAAAACGGAGGTCTACTTGCGGGCGATCGACACCGCGCTTAAGTCGGGCGGCGGCGTGATTTTTCTCGTGCCCGAGGTGGCGCTCACCCCGCAGACCGTGGCACGACTGCGCTCGCGGCTGGAGGCGATTGCGCCTGGACACCGGTGCGTGGTGTGGCATAGTCATCTGAGCGAGGGCGAACGGCTCGACGGTTGGCTGGCGCTCGCCACGGGGGAGGCGAAGGTCGTGGTGGGCGCGCGTTCCGCGGTCTTTGCGCCGGTGCAAAGTCTCCGGTTGATCGTCATCGATGAGGAGCATGAGCCCGCCTACAAGCAGGACGAGACTCCGCGTTACCACGGACGCGACGTGGCGGTGATGCGGGCGAAGCTCACGGGCGCCGTGTGTCTGCTGGGATCGGCCACGCCGTCGCTGGAGAGTTTTCTCAATGCGCAGTCGGGCAAATATCGCCTCGTTGAACTCAAGCAACGCGTGGATTCGCGCAAGCTGCCCTTCATCGATATCGTCGACCTGCGCGTCGAGGCGATGAAGCAACGGTCGTTGCCGCTGTTGTCCGGACGACTGGTGCGCGCCATGCAAGATCGCTTTGAGAAGCGGGAGCAGACGATTCTGTTCATCAATCGCCGCGGCTATTCGTCGTCGATGCTCTGCACCAAATGCGGGCACTCGGAAGAGTGCGTCCACTGCAGCATCGCGTTGACGTATCATCGCTCGGACGAAACCTTGCGCTGCCATCTGTGCGGAGCGCAGAAGCCGGCGCCGGTGCGGTGTCCGCAGTGTGCTGCGCCGGAGATTCGCTGGAAGGGTCTGGGTACGCAGCGCATCGAGGAGGCGGTGAAGCGGGTGCTGCCGCAGGCGAAGATCGAGCGGATGGATACCGACACCATGTCGAAGAAGAATCGTTTTCGGGAGGTGCTCGCGCAGTTTCGCGCCGGGAAAATCGACGTGCTCGTCGGCACGCAGATGATCGGCAAAGGGCTGGATTTTCCCAACGTTACGCTGGTGGGGCTGGTCGATGCGGACATGTCGATGCACGTGCCGGATTTCCGGGCGAACGAACGCACCTTTCAACTGCTCGTGCAGGTGGCGGGGCGCGCGGGCCGGGGGGATCGAGCAGGCGAAGTCGTCGTGCAAACCTTCACGCCGCAGGCGGAGGCGATTCAGTTTTCACGCCACGCGGACTTCGCGGGCTTTGCGGCGTCAGAGCTGAAGATCCGCAAAGACTTTCACTATCCTCCGTATCGCCACCTGATTCATCACCTCTTTCGCGGGCCGAATCCGGAGAAGCTCAAATTTTTCGCGGAACAGTGGGCGAAGCTCGTAGAGAAAACGCTCGGGGATCGCGTCGAGTTGCGCGGTCCGTCGGCGTCGCCGATCGAGAAGATCAAAGACGAGTATCGGTGGCAGCTGTGGTATTTCACGAATGCGGTCACAAAAGTCGTGCCGGAACTGATGAAGCTGCGCGCGGGCTTTGCGTGGGCGGACGACATCACGCAGGTGCTCGATGTGGATCCGGTCAATCTCGTCTGAGGTTCAGTCCGAGCGGAGGGCCTCGACGGGACTGAGGCGCGAAGCGCGGATGGCGGGGTAGAATCCGGCGACAATTCCCACGAGCCCGCTGAAAACGATGCCGATGGCGAGTGCGGCGGGCGAGAGTTCGGGGCGGTTGGCTTCGACGACGACTTTTTGGAGTAACTTGATGAGCCCGATGCTCGCGACCATGCCGATCAGCCCGCCGGCTAGGGCGAGGGTGATGGTCTCGGCGAGGATCTGCACGAGAATGTCCCGGCGTTTGGCACCGAGCGCACGACGGACGCCGATTTCCCGGACGCGTTCGTTGATCGAAGCGAGCATGACGTTCATGATGCCGATGCCACCGACGATGAGGCCGATGAGGGCGACCCCGCCGAGTGAGAAGACGTAGCTGCGTTGCGTGGCTTCAAAGCGCTGGAGTAAATCTTCCCGGGTCTCGAAACGGATGTCCTGAATGCCGCGATGGGTGTGGGTGAGCACGTTGTTGATCTGGTCGAGCACGAGCGGGATGTCCGCGACGTCGGCGACTTTGACGTTCAACACGTCGACGTTTTCATCGATGCGGAACAGCGTTTGCAGAGTGGTGAGCGGAATGAAGACCGCTGAATTTTTGGAACTATAACCGCCGCCGGCGCCGAGTGAATTTTGATATTCGCGCAACACGCCCACCACGGTGAACGGCTGACCATTGATGGTGATCGTGCGGTCGAGCGCATCGATGCCGCGGGGAAAGAGCTGGTCGACAATGCCGGCCCCGAGGACGACGACCTGAGTCTGGAGTTCGTTGTCGAGCTCGGCGATGGAGCGGCCCATCGCGATGTCGAAGCGGTCCATGATAAACGTCGCCGGCAGGACGCCCCGGACATTTTGTCCGGTGGCGCGGCCTTGGTAGGCAAGTCGGCCGCCGCCCGGGATCGCGACTTCGGCGGTGACGCGTTGGGCCAGGGGGACGGCGTCGAGAATCGCATCCACGTCGTTCATGGTTCGCCCCGGCGAGAGCTTCGCGATTTCCCGCTGAGCGTCAGGGGCCAGACGCGACATGACGCTGATGCGTTCGATCCCGCCGGTCTCGTAGATCATCGTTTCCCAGCCGCGGAGGAGTCCCTTGACGACGCCGAGCATACCCACGAGCGCGGCAGCCCCGAGGACGATTCCAAAAAGAGTCAGGAAGGAACGCAGCTTGTGCGCGAGCACCTCGTTCCAGCCGCTGGCAATCCCCATGGTTAATAGTCTCAAGGGCGTGGGCTCAGGGTAAGCTGCTGCGTTTGCTGCGGGCCTTCAGGGGGGCGGTCGGCTTGGCGATCGGGATTTCGCCCGTATATTCCAATGGTCGCATGAGGGCGACGAGCTCGCCGGTGACCAACCCGGAGATAATTTGGACTCTCCGCGTATCGACGAGGCCGATATCGATGCCGCGCACCTCGAAGGTCTCGCCCTTGTTTACAAAAACGTAGCGGACCGAGTCGGCGTTGGAAAACACCGCAGAGAGCGGCACGGCCGGCACGTTTTCGACGTGGGCGAGCGTAAACATGACGGTCGCGGACATCCCCGGGCGCAAGCGCGGGTCGGTCTCATCGACGACCACGTCGACCGGGAAGACACGGGTGCGATCACCGAGAGATTCGGTGGCGACGGTGGCGATCCGCTTGATCTCCCCGTTGAGCATCATATTTCTCAGCGAGTCCACGCGGACGCGGGCGACATCGGTCACTTTCAGGCGGGCGACGTCGATTTCGTTGATGTTGGTGCGGACCATCAGGGCGCTGAGGTCGGCCACCTCGCCAAGGAGCGTGCCACCGTTGGTGGCGGCGGCGCTGGTGACGAGTTGGCCCTCGGTGAGGTCGCGGAGCAGGAGCGTGCCGTCGTGGGGAGCGCGGATGACGGTTTTGGCGAGCTTGTCGCGCAAGTTCGCGGCGCGGGCATCGTAGACGGCCGCGTCGTTTTCTGTGAGGGACAGCGTAGTGCGGGTTTCCTCAAAGTCTTTCACGGTGATCAACTCGCGTGTTTTCAGATCTTTTTGGCGCTCAAATTCCCGTTTGGCGCGCGCCACCTTCAGTTTCGAGGCTTCGATATTGCGGTCGGATTCTTGGAGCTGCGTAAGGATATCCTGCTGGTCCAGTCGCAAGATCTCTTGGCCACGTTTCACAGCTTCGCCGTCGATCACGGAGATTTTCATGATGCGGCCGCTGATTTCTGCGCGCAGCTCGGTGGAAAACACGGCGCGGAGGCGGCCGACGGCCACAATTTCCTCCGAGATGTTGGCGACCCTGACAGCTGCGGTGGGGATCTTGGCCTCCCGCTTGGTGCCGAACAACCCCGGCCCGATCTGTTTCCACAGCGTCCGCCCGCCCCAGCCGGCAGCGCCGAGAATCCCCGCTATGATCACGAGTCGGAGAATCAATTTAACTGTCTGGGGTTTCTTTGGGGGGGAAGCCATGGAACCGTAGAGACGGGTGAAAAAAAGTTTAGGAAACACACGTGGGCGGAATTGGGTAGGATTTTCCAATGAGCAGACGGCGCTTTATTCGCAATGACGGCCTGTTAGAAGCCCCAGCTAACGCCGGCGCTGGGCAGCAGCGGAAGTTGCTCACGGGGTTTGCGCACGTTGGTGACCTGGGTGCCGGTGACGGTGACACGGTGGTCGTAGCCCACCAGATTGACGTGATCGTAGGCGTTGAAGATGTCGACAAACAGCCGGAGCTCGCCGCGCGAGAGCTCAATACGGCGGGTGGCACGGAGGTCGAGGCGATGGTAGTCTGGCAAGCTTAGGCCGTAAACGGAGCCGTTGGCTGAGACCAGACTCCAGCGACCGTTGGTGAGCGCCGCGAGTCGATAGACGACATCGGTCGTGGGCCAACCGCTGTGATACTGCCAGGATGCGCTGAATTGCCAGCGCGGGTTGGGTGCGTAGGTGATATCGCCGTAAACGGTGTGACGCTGGTCGCGGGCACGGGGCACCCAGTTCCCGGCCAAGCGTTCCTCCGTGCGCGCCAACGCGTAGCTGACGTTCCACCGGATATGAGGACCCGCGCGGCCCGCGATGAGCAGCTCGAGGCCGCGCGCCCGGGCACTCTGCGGATCGAGGCGGACGCGATCGGTCTGCGTCTCGGGGAAGAGATCGTAACCATTGTCGAGGTTCTCCCAGCGGGGGCGCAGGCGTGACGTGAGCCGCTCGTAGGCTTCGGCGCGGAGGCTGATGTCGGGTGTGAGTGGATACTCCAGACCGAGCCCCCGATGTTCAGCGAACTCGGCGCGATGGAAGCGGGTGTCCCCATCGGTGATCGAAAGTTCGTGGAGACGTTGCGGCTGGAAATAGGCACCCCACGCAGCCCGGACGGTGGCGCGGCCGACTGAGAGGGCGGCGTTCAGGCGGGGGCTGGAGTGTGCTTCGGAGGGGAGAGCTTGCCGGTCGAGGCGGAGGCCGGGCTCGACCACCAGCGAGGCGAACGGACGAAGGCGTGCGGACACGAAGCCGCCCAGCGAATCGCCCTCGGGCTGGGGTGCGGCCCGGGTGGTAACGGTGAGGGGCGTCACCCGTCCGGCCACGACGTCATTATATCGGCGGGAAAGCGCGTAGTCGTAATCGGCCGCACCCGATTTTGCCTCGAGGCCGGCGCGCAGCAGGGCGCGTTCGCCCAGCAAAACGGTCCAGTCATTGCGCACAGCGACGACCTTCAACGCGCGCTGATCGCGCAAAGAAAAGGGAAACCCATCGAGCGAACCGGTGCCGCGACGGTCTTGCGTCAGCCGGGTGAACGAGAGGACGGCCTCGCCGGTGACGGTGCGGCCAAAGGCACCCCGCCACCGCGTCCACACGTAGTCGCTGTCGTAGTTGCTTGCGAGCGAGGGGTTGTTGGTTCGCTGATACGTCAGCGTGTCGCTGGCGTGCAGCGCGTGCAGCGAGACCGTGTGCCCCGGGGTCAACTGATATTCGACTTGGGCAGTCACGTCATAGTAGCGCGGGGTGATATCGTCATCGCGCCCGGAGACGCGCAGGGCGACGTCGGGATAACCACGGCGCGCGGCCGCGAGCCAGCGTCCTCGGCCCTGCGCGAATCCACCCTGAGTGCTGCCGCCGATGCCGGTTAGACTCAGACCGAGGGACGTGTGCGGTGTCGTCGCGGCCTTGGTTTCCATTGTCAGCACTCCAGAGAGGGTGTTGCCGTAGTCGGCGGTAAATCCGCCGGTGGTCAGGTCGAGGCGGCTGATCGTCTTGGGATCGACAATCGAGAGTGCGCCCTGGACGTCTTTGAGGTGAAAGGGTTCGATGAGATCGACGCCGTCGAGGCGGGCGAGGACCTGGGAGTTGGGCGCACCGCGCACCCAGAAGCGGGCCGTGAAATCATCCGCCGCCAACCCCGGGAGGCGGGCGATCGAGCGATAGAGGTCGTCGCCGATTTGCGGGAGCGTCTCCAATTCGGCACTGGTGAGCGTGGCGCCCACCGCGGTCCGTTGTTCGGCGACGCCGAATTTGCTGGGCGTGACGACGACTTGGTTGAGCGCGAGGGGTGCCTCGGCGGCAGCAGCGAAGGAGGCCGAGAGCAGGGCTAAGGTCAAACGGTAGAGGTGGGGAAGTGGGCCCATGGTTCGAATGAGATTAATAAGGGGAGAGCGACGGAGGTGTGCGAGCACGAACACGGCGATCACGCACCTTTCAGTTACCCCGCTAGCCGCGAGGAGATTATATTTTTGCACGAGGCTGCGTCGAATTCTTCGCTGCCAGCCCGTCAGCACTTTTGATCACGTCTTCGGGCTTGCTCATACTCACTCCATACGCGAGCCGCCGCGGCAATTTGAACGGTCGCTCACGCACCCAGGCTGCGACCCTTCGCCCCGCCCGCGACCACCAACGCACCCGCGTGGAGGCCCACCAACGGGCTCGTCACTCCTGGTTGCGCGACCTGCGCGCCCCACGGTGGCAACGCTGGCAATTCATCCCAACGCAGTTCGCTCGCCGCGACCTGCAAGGCGGGATCCAGCTTCAGTAGTATTCAGAACCCCCCTACGCTTCGTGGGGATATTTTCATCAGGTAAAAACGCTGAGGGCGGGCGTTCACTTCTGTACCGCGATCCTGCGTTACGGGCGATTTCCACCAGTCCCATTCGCGCCAGCGCCTCCCCGCCGCCATTCCGGCAACGCGGCGTTACCACCTTTTTGGTCACGACCACTCGCGCCGGCTGCTCCCGACACGACTCACTGTCGTCTTCCGCGGTCTCACGCCAATAATCCGTAATGATTCCTGCCTTTTTCCTCCACAAGGGGACGCTTTCTACCCCCCCCCGAAAAAAACATCCCCGTAGCCGCCTCGAGCGTCTTCGCGGGCCATGGTGACGCCGTCTCCTCATTGCCACACTCACGGACTCTTCATCGTCTTCGAGCGAATCCTTGGAACGACACGACACGCTATGGAACTGGCCGCTAGTAAGGTTACGGATGCGATGAACACCGCTGAAACTTATCCGGTCGAGCGGGGACTCGGTAAGCCGGGTGCGGGCCAACCTCCTGCCCGGTTTTACGAAGGCGAGAGCAGCCCAACGGGCAACCGCCTCCCTATTTTCCACGTGGTGGGGTTCACGGGCCACCGCCGGTTTGCAGAAAAGGAAGGTGTCGCCCGCGCGATTCGCGAGGTGCTCACCGAACTAAAAGAAAATACCAGCGTCGACTGGATCGGTTTATCCTCCGTGGCTGATGGATCAGACCTTATTTTTGCCCGGACGGCCTTGGACTTAAAGCTGGGCTGGGAGGCTTTGCTCCCGCTTTCGTCGGCAGAGTTCCGGACGGACTTCGATTCGGTCGCTTGGGCAAACGCGCAGGAGCTGCTCGGCGAGGCAGAACAAGTCCGCGTGCTCAGCGAGCGGGCCGAGCGCAACGACGCCTATCTCGACTGCGGCACGGGACCGTAAACCACTGCGACCTGTTGCTCGCCGTCTGGGATGGTCTGCCGGCCAACGGCCGCGGCGGCACCGCCGAAGTCGTGGCCTACGCCCGCGAGATCGGTCGGCCGGTCATTGTGATCGACCCCGTCACGCTCGTCGTGCGCCGCGAGCGGATGGAGGCGCTGAAATCTGGCGACCACCACCTGGCCCAGCTAAATCAACTTCCCTCAGCGGAAAGTCGTTCGCCCGAAACCGGAGATCGGGGACTGCGCACCGTCTTCCAGTTCCAGCAGAAGGTCGATGCGGCCGCGAGCCACAGCGCCCCGCATTTCCGACTCCTCACCACGGTAACGATTGGCCTACATGTCCTGGCCACGGAGCTGGCGACGGCGTCACTCGCGTTTGACCTCCATGTCGCCGCACTGCCCTGGGGTAAACTCGCATGCCTGTTCGGGGCCCTCGGTGTCGCCGTGGTGCTGCGCCAGCAGCACAAACGGCACGACTGGGCGCGCTGCCGCCTCGCGGCGGAGATCGCCCGCAGTGCGCTGGCTACCTGGGGCCTTCCCCAGACGGCGCGGTTGTTCGAGCACATGGACTGGTCGGGGCTCGCCCCGCTACGCCGCTCGTTGGATGTTCTGCACCGCCGCTCTGCCCGCCTGCAGCCGGAAAGATTCGAAGGCTTTAAGCAGCGTTGCCTCCGCGAGCGCATCGACGCCCAGCTCGCCTATTTCGTGCGCAACGAGCAACGCTCCGCCCCGCTGCTCCGGCGCCTGCGGGCTGGGTTCATGATCACCTCCGTCCTGGCGATCCTCTGCACCGCCGCCTACGCGATCAACACGGTGCTGCCCATCGACACGGTTCCGCGCTGGTTCGAAGCCTAGGTCTTCGGCTTCGGCCCGATCATTTTTCGGGTGCTGGCGGCCTGCTGCATGTCACTGATCTCGATCAACGATTTGCACCGTCGCGTGGCGCGCTACCGAGAAATGCGCGGCCGCCTCGAGACCGCCCGCAAGGAGGCGAGCTCCGCCCGGACTTGGGGTGCACTCGAGCATGTGGTCACCAAGGTCGAGCGCGCGCTCCTGCAGGAAGTGTCCGAGTGGCACTCAGTCACCAGTTTCACCGAGTCCCGCTAACGCGAAAGGACGCGGCCCTTTTAACGATTGGCGAAGTGTTCGGTTCGCCGGCCGAACGGGCTGCCCAGCGTGGACCAAATCGAGAACGTTAGGAGCGAAGAAAACCCGGGAATCTGGAAACCTGCGCGGGCCGCCGCCATGATTGTTTATGCAGCAGCCCGTGCCCCGCGCTGACCTTGGAATCCCGCGCATGGCCTCACGGGTAAGATTTCCCGTGTGGCCATGCGGGGGCTTCGCGTTCGCGCCGAGCACGAGCTTGATTGCGGCGACACGTCAGACGTGTTAGATTTTCAGTCACTGGTCGGGGGAATACCTTCGGCAGGCAGACTCAGACGTGGAGAAATCTGTCGCGCTCAATCGGCTCCACCCAGGACCGGAAGTTTCTAATGTTTGGAATACTCGAAGCGGTCTATAACTTTTCCGGTGTCGTAGAGCAGGGTTTTCGGATAATACGCCTCATCAAACGGTCGTGGTCGCGTCGGTCCTCCCCACGTTGACCCTTGACGGCTTCCCCAATGTCGGCGCGCCCAATGCGGCCCCCGCAAGGGATCTCGGGTGCGGTTCATCCAGGCTATTAATTCATCGAGCAATCGTTCCCGTTCAGGTGTGAGCGCCGGATCGTAGACCCGGTTCTGCAGCTCGAGGGTATCGGCTGCCAAGTCGTAGAATTCATCGGTATCGAGCAGGTTGATGACCAGTTTGTAGCGTCCGTCAAAGACACTGCGTATCGGCGCGAACGCACCAAAGCCGTCGTGGTCGATTTCAAACCGATTGAATTCCATGAAGACGAAATCATTGGTGCGGTGGGCCGGATCACGCATCTGGGGCAGTAAAGAACGTCCTTGAAGGATGGACGGAACCGTCATCCCGAAGTAGTCGAGTAGCGTTGGCACCAGATCGATGTGGGATACCGGTTCTTGCGATACTGCGCCCGCAGGCGACGCCCCGGGCCATCGAACGATGAACGGGATGCGGACAATTTCTTCATACATGCACGGGCCTTTGCCATAGAGACCGTGGCTACCAAACATGTCACCGTGGTCACTGGTATGGATGACGAGGGCCCCGGGTGTTTCGGCATTAATTGCCTCCATCACCCGGCCTACTTGGGAGTCGCAAAAACTATTGCATGCAAAATGGTGAGGATGGCGCAAGTATGCCTTGTCTCCGATGCGAGCCAATTGGGTCCGATGGGACTCGGTATGCCGGGCCCATTCGTTCTGTGAGAGCGGTTTGTCCGAAAGCGGATCGTCCGCATTGGGCACGGGGTAGAGGAACTCGTCGAATGCGCTGGCGTAGGGCTCCGGAGCAATGAACGGGTGGTGCGGTTCGTCGATCGAGACGACCAACAGGAAATCCAGATCCCGGTGGACGCGGATGAATTCCCTCGCCCGTTCGGCTATTCGCCACGCATGGGTGAAATCGGCGGTAATCCCGTGCGCGGCCACCCCTTTGGCGTCCAACACGCACCGAGAAAGTGCGCGCGATTCGTCATCGGGCAATGACTCGAGGTAGTTTCGTCCGTCCATCCAATAGGCCGGGTCCCAGCCCGGCGGACAGCGTCCATCCCCAAAGTAGTCACTGCCGTCCAAATGCCATTTGCCGATGTAGCCGGTCGCAAATCCGGCGTCGCTTAGGCGCTGACCTAAGGTGGGCAGATCGAGGTGGGGCGCCATATCGTTACCGAGGACGCCGTTGCTATGCGGATAGAGCCCCGTAAACAGAGCTGAGCGCGAGGGCCCGCAGACCGGCGAGCACGTATAGGCACCGTTAAACCGCACACCCTCGGACGCGAGTCGGTCGATGTTCGGAGTGCCCAGCGCCAACTCGGGGCGGTAGCAACCGACACAATTGGCTCCCTGGGTATCGACGAGGAAGAGAACGGTCTGTCGTTTAGACATAGGAAATACTCTGGTGGATTAGCGGTGTTTGCCCATCACGCCGCGCGGAAATTTCGCCACATGGGGACGCTGTAACTCGAACCTATCTGGAATTGCCGCGCTTTACTCATGGCGCGGGTCCGGTTCGACGATGGCGAGGGACGTTTTGCGGAACGACTGGCGATACATGGTCGGAGTCCGTTGCGTGATACGTTTAAACAGGCGGCAGAAATAAAATGGGTCCGCATAGCCGACGAGGTGAGCGATGCTTTCCACCTTGGTGTCGGTCTCGGCGAGGTATACACACGCCTTGGCAATTTTCTGCCGGTTGAAAAAGCTTCGCGGGCTCTGACCGGTGTGCTTGCGGAACTGCTGGGTGAAATACGCATGGGACATACCGGTGCTGGCCGCCAACTCGTGGATGCTCACGTGTGCGCCGAGGTTTTTGCGCATCATCGTGAGCGTGCGCTCGATCCGGGTGGCCGTTGATTCCTGCACGGCCGAGCGATGGCACACCTGTCCAAAGAGATCGCCGAGCAGTTGATGCATCGCCGAGGAGGCCTGCACGAGATCCTTGTAGGCTTGGCCTGCTTGGTAGATCCCGAGAATTTTTTCAAAGGTCTCGACGAAACGGAGATCCGATTGAACGGCGATGCAGGTGTTTTTTCCGCCGGTGGTCAGAACATCGTAATACTGCTGGGCGACCGTGCCGTTGAAGTGAATCCAATAGTAGGACCAAGGGTCGCCCGGATCGGCTGCGTAGGCGTGAAATTCAAACGGCCGCAGAAGCGCGATGGTACCACGGGTGATCCGGTGCTTGCCCTGGCTAAGATCGAGCGTGCCCGCGCCATCGAGGCAGTAGAGCAGCGTGAAGGCCCAATCGCCATTGGCTCGCGAAACTTTTTGTCCCTTGGCCCGGGGAAAATAGCCGAGGCGGCACGGCAGCAAGGCCGCCGTCAGGGCCTGCCGGTTAGCCGATTCCACAACTTTGGTCGGCAGCTTGAAAATCCGTTCACCCGGAAAGTTCTCACGACCGAGCACCGATACGAGCTTGCGGCCATTGAAACTGAACACGCGCGTCTTGTCGTCCGCCATGTAGCCCTCCAGCGAGAAAGCCTTCGGATCCAAGGGCGGCAACACGCGGTTGCGCGGTTTGGCCGGCGCGGCGCCAGGACGTTTGCTTTCGGTTGGCTTGCTCATGACCATCGGTTTTAGCCGGAATGGGCGAGACGCCACAGGGAAAAATAGAGCACGACCGCGAGCACGGAGACCACCACCGAGGCCACGCGCAGGCCACGCCAGGGCGTGAGATCCACCGCGACGTCGGACGGCAGGCCGTCCCGCTTCGCGCTGGCGACGGCGCGCGCAGCGGAGGCGAACCAACCGACGATCAACATGAATCCGCAGAGCAACAGGGTGTTGAGGGCGGCGAGATGGAGCCAGTGGATGTGCAACGAGGAAACGTCGAAGCGCCCCAACCCCAGGAAACCAACGCCCCACAGGCAGTTCAGCAAAATCGACGTGAACACGCCGAGGATCATCGACACATTGGCCGCCCAAGCCGGCACCCGCCGGCTGAGCATACCGGTGACGACCACGGCGAGCAGGGGCAGCTTAAAGGCGGACATCACCTGCTTCATCATCGTGAAAATTCCCTCCGAAGAGCTGCCCAGCAGGTTGGTGGTAAAAATGGCGACGAACATGATCACGATGCAGAAGAGTTTGCCCGCTTGAACCATCTCGCGATCCGAAGCCCCCGGCCGGAGCCAGCCTCGATAGAGATCCAGACTGAACATGGTCGAAACACTGTGCAGTCCACCGTTAAAGGAGCTGATCACGGAGCCGAGGAAAACCGCGGCGAACAAACCCACCAGATAGGGCGGCAGCACGGCGTCAACCAGCAGCGAATAAGCGAGGTCGCCGTTGCCAATCGCGGCGGCGCCGAACATTTCCGCCGCCATGATACCAGGGATCACGAGGAAGAACGGCCCCAGCAGCTTGAGGCCGGCGGTGGCGAGAATCCCCTTTTGAGCCTCCGCGAAGCTCTTCGCTCCGAAGGAGCGCTGCACGATCATCTGGTTGGTGCACCAGTAGAAGAGATTGATGAAAAGCATACCCGTGAAGAGCGTGTCGAACGGCACGTTTGAGCCTGCCCCACCTACCGGGTCGATCTTCGCAGCTTGGTGCTGCAACATGCGGTTCATACCCGCGAGGAAGTCGCCATCACCCAACTTGAAAAGCGCGAGCACCGGGATGAGGAGACCGCACACGAGCAGGCCGGCACCGTAGAGCGTGTCGGATAGTGCCACCGCCTTCATGCCGCCGAACAGCACATAACAGGTGCCGATGATGCCGATGCTCCAAGCCATCAGTTGGAAAGAGGCGCCCTCGGAAATACCGAGTTGGGTGTGCACATGGAAGATCGTGCTCATCGCCAACCCACCGGAATAGAGGACAAACGGCAGGATGTTCAGCGCGATCGTGATAATAAACACGATGCCCATGATCCGGCGCGCCGTCGCGTCGAAGCGCTGTTCGAGGAACTGCGGCACCGTGGTGATATTACCGGACCAGTAGCGCGGCAGAAAATACCACGCCATCGCGATCAATGCGAACACCGGCACGACCTCCCACGCCATCACCACCGCGCCGTGGATGGACGCTGCACCATTCAGACCGATGAGCTGCTCGGTGGAAAGGTTGGTCAGCAACAACGCCCCGGCCACTTGGATCCACGGCAGTTTCCGACCGGCGAGGAAGTAAGTTTGCGCGTCGCTGTTGTCCTCGCGGCGGGTCTGCCACCACGAAATCAACGCCACCACGACGGTGAAAAAAAGAAATGAGCCGATGGCGAGCGGAAGATTCATAGGTGGGAATTCTAACCGGGCCCCCGGCGGCCGGCCAGATTCAGGTATTCGATTGGGGGATACTCATCAAAAACTGAACTTGGTCGTGATGATCCACTCGAGAGGAGGATTGAACCGATAGGCCGTCAACACGCCGTCCCGAGCGGTGTTGATCCGGATGAAGGCATCATTGTTGAGTGCATTGTTAATGTTCGTCTGCAAGGACCAGGCGACGGATTTACCCATGAGCTGAAGCTTCCGGCGGTAGGCCGCGTTGAGGTCCAGAAACACTTGCTCCGATCCATAAGAAACGGTGCCCACGATCGCACCGGGTGTGCCGGTGGCGCGATAACCATTGATCGGCTTGCCGGTGTAGCGCACGCCTCCGCCCACGGTGACGCCCTTCAATGCTCCTTGGGTGAACTCATAATTAGATACGAGATTCAGCTTGTGCTCCATCTGTCCGAGTGCGGGCCGCCCATTGGCGAGCGTAAAGTCGGTGAACGTCCGGACATCGAGCGCCGCGAGCTGCGTGGCGATGGTGCCGACGCCAGTGCTAAGGGGCAGTGCCGCATTGGCCGCCCAAGTCGGGCGCCAAAAGGCGATGTAAGCAAAATCCTCTTGCCCGATGTTGGTTTGGGCGGACTTCGATTGGCTGTAATTGAGGAATACCCGCCAATACGCCGTGGGGTTGGCCGTGAGTTCCACCTCGTAGCCTTGAGTGCGGTTGTCAAAGGTCCGGCCGGTGCCGCTTTGCACGGTGCCGCTCGGAACTTTTCCGGCCAAAGCGAGGGCGCTCCAGATCGGGTTGATCGACGACGTAATGTTACCGAAATCAAAATCCCGATCGGCGCTGGTTTGAAAATACTGGGCCGTGACAAACAGCCGGTTCTTGAACAGATCCAGTTTAAATCCGATGTCCTGGCTCTTGCCTTTTGGGGTGGGCGGACGGGCGAACGCGGCCACATCTGAATTGGGGACATTCAGCCGTCCTCCAAAGGTGGGCAGGCCGCTGTTGCCGGATTGGCTGTAGGTCAGGCCGAGCCACTCGGTGGCTTGCAGCACTCCGCTAAACGAAACACTGGTGGCGACCGTATTGGTGGGCGTCTGGCTGCGCACGGGACCCGGTATGCCGGAAGCAAAGCCAGCCACGGGCGTTAGCACCGACGTGGAGGCGTAGTCGTTGCGATCATCGCGGCTGGTGCCAATAATGGTCTTGATCCGATTCTTCCAGAAGGAGCTTTGCAGCATTCCGATCATCGTCTGGCTGTCGAAACTGTTGAGGATGCCGTTGACGTTAAAAGGCACCAAAGCGGTCGTGTAACTTCTGCCGCTGAGGGTTTCCGTGATCGTGCCCAAGGCTTGCCGGTTGTAAGGCGCCATCACGATATTGCGGCTCGGGCCGGCGAGGTCGACATAGCTGCGGCGGAAGATACGATTATTGTTGTTGATGGCGCTGGTCAATGTCGGCGCGTTGGGTGAGACGATTTGTTCGCGAACCGCGATTTGAGACAGCTTCGCAAAGTCATATTGGTAAACCCCGGCCAACGTGTGTTTGCCCCAGCGGCCGAAGTCTCGCGCGTAGGAAAGCACCGACCGCACTGAATCACTGCGGGTGTCTGCGAATCCGATCTGAGGCAGGCCCTCCACATAGGTTTTGCCGACATTGGGGTTGGCGGCGCCGGAAGGCAGGGTCGGGTTGGTGTCGACGATGATGGCCCGGGTGTTGGCGGTCTGTGGATCCGAGTTCTCCGTATGGCTGTCGGTGCGCATGCCGGCGATTTCCAGGTTGAGGTTGGGGGTAAACGAGTGGGTCAGATAGGCCCCGAGACGGGCGTATTTCGTATCGAGACCAAAACCCGGCCCATAAACCGACGTCTCCTTGGGCAACACGTTGAAATCAGACAGGGGAACATTTTCGCCATCAATCGCCGTCCAAAGGGTGCTCCGGGTTTTGTTGACCCAATTGGTCACGGCGCCCGAGGCCGTGTCCAAAACTAGGTAGGGCGTATTAGTGGCCGCGACCCCTGAGATTTGCTGCGCGGCATTGATGGCGCCGACGTTGCGTCCGGCGGCCGCCCAGCGGGTGTAGGCATCGTAGGCCGTGATGGAACGGATGGTGCGCTTATTGAGGTCTGCCTTCTCCAGATCGAAATTGAACTCGGTTTTCTGCCCCACGCGCCATTTCCCGGTGAGATAGGCACGTTCCGAGTCGCTGAACTCATAGTTGCGCCAGCTGCCGCGTTGTTCCTTCACTGCGGCGACCCGGAGCGAAATGTGTTCGCCGATCGCCTGATTGTAGTCGGCCTCTTCACGCAGCCCGCCCTCCGAACGACCCTGCACGGCGGCCGAGGCGGCGTTTTTACCCAGCAGCGCCCGCTTGTTCCTCACATTGATGAGACCTCCGGGTGAACCGATGCCGAACAGAATCGAATTCGGGCCGCGGGCTTGGTCAATACGCTCCGTGCTAAAGGTGTCGGCCGGAAAATCGGATTTGAAAAAATTCACCGCGACGGTACCACCCGAAAGACCTCTCATGCGCAGCTGTCGCGTGCTGTTACTCGCGAGAAAATTCTGCCCCGGCCCGGCATTCTCACCGAAGTCATATTCGGTGCTGAGCATGTAGCGCGCGAGATCGTCGGTGTTCGTGATGCCGACGTCGTTGAGAAATTCCGCGGTGAAGGCGGTGGTGGGTGCGGCGACGTCCTTGAGATTGGTCCGTAGGCGACTGCCACCCAAGGTCGATTGCGCTTGATAGCCACGATCCAAGGTCGACGTGACGGTGAACGGAGTGAGCTCCACCACTTCTGAAGTGGCGGCATTCTTGGGATCATCCGTCGGCGAGGCCGGAGAGGAGGAATTCGCGACCGCTTGGGCGCAGGCGACGGAGGCTAACCCAAGCAGACAAAGCAGAAGCGCGAACGGGAACCGACGCGGGATGACAGGTATCGGGGAAGAAATCGGCATGGTAGCAGGGTTGACGAAACGGGAGAACAGAAACCGAAGAATCATACGCACTGCCCAGAGCATCGGACATAGACGAATTTGGCATCAATCTGGACTTTTTGAATTACGTCTGGAGTTGGCCGTGTCGCCTGGTTCTTGGCTAGACATTAAGACAGACCTCTCGCCGCTCCTCTCAAGTCGCGTAAACAAAAAGTCCAGCGAGCCATGCGGAATGTCCATGGGCTCGCCGGAGCGTCACGAATACTATCGGACTTGTGATGCCGGCAGCTCCCGTCGCGATTTTCACCCCACCTCTTTTTACTGCCCGCGCCATGTTCCCGTTCCGCTTAAAAAACTATGTCACTTGACCGCATATTTCCGCCCTGCAGATCGGCCGCCATCGCTTCGCTCTGCTTGGCGTTCGTCACGCTCCATGCCGCCGAAGGATCGCGCGCACCCTACAACGTGCTCTTCATCGCAATGGATGACATGAACGACTGGGTGGGCGCCTTCGGTGGCGCGCCGCAAAATCGCTCGGCCACGCCCAAGATGGACCTATTTGCGAAAAACGGGTCCGTCGTATTTCAACAGGCGAACTGCGCGGGACCGGTCTGCGGTCCGTCGCGCTCGGCGTTGCTTTCCGGCTTCATGCCGCACCGGAGCGGGGCTTATGCCAACAGCCAGAACATGTTGGGTTCGGCATTGGTTAAGACCCACCTCACGCTCCCGGAGTATTTTTCGAAACATGGTTACCGCACGCTTTCGACCGGAAAAATTTTCCACAAACATCCTGGCGACGAAGGGCACTGGGCGTTTGATCACTGGGAACCATCAGAGGGCGGCAGCGGTTCGCGTCCAGACCTGGACCGCGTCACCTCGCGCAATCGAAATCTGCTCGATGGCAAGCCTGCCCTTTTGCCCGTAATGAAGAGCGAGGGCAGCGAGGGAGGCGAGGGCGAGGGAACGGAGTTTGCCTGGGGAACTACCAAAGGCCCCAAAGAAGACTCCAAAGATTGGAAGGCAGCCGAGTGGGCGGTGGCACAATTGGCCAAACCGTCGGCGAAACCCTTCTTTTTGGCCCTTGGTATATCCAAACCCCACCTGCCCTGGTATGTGCCGCAGGAATACTTCGACCGTCATCCCTTGGAAAGCATCCAGCTCCCGGAAGTTCGCCTCCACGATCTTGACGATATCGTCGCTCCCAACGGCCGGTCGAAATTCAGTCCGTCTTCCGATTTCAAATGGGCGAGTCAGGATCCAAGATTGATGAAGGGCGCGGTGCGGGCCTACATGGCCGCCATGAGTTACGCGGATGATTGTGTCGGCCACGTCCTCGATGCGCTCGAGAAAAGCCCGGCCCGCGACAACACGATCGTCGTCATCTGGGGCGACCATGGCTGGCACCTCGGCGAGAAGCTGCGATTCCGCAAAGCGACGCTTTGGGCGGAATCCACCCGGCTGCCCTTGATCATCCGGATGCCCGGGATGAAGTCGCAACAAGACTGCCCGCGCGTGGTCAATCTGATCGATCTTTTCCCGACGCTGATCGAGGCATGTGGATTGCCGGCCAAACCGGAAATCGACGGGCGCAGCCTCGCCCCATTGTTGCGCGAGCCGAAGACGCCTTGGCCCTACCCGTCCACCACGGTCTACGGCAAGGGCAACGCCTCCGTGCGCGACGAGCGATGGTATTTCATCCGCTACCAAGATGGCACCGAGGAGTTTTACGACATGGCGCGCGATCCCCTGCAGTGGACCAACCTCGCGGCTTCGAGCGATCCGGAAATCCGAACTCAGATGAAACGGCTGGCCGCATCTTTCCCTGTATCATTTGCCCCCGACGTGGCCCACAACCGAGGGGGCAAAGCTGAAAAAGAGGAACGAGCCGGCAACCCGGACCCGACTATCCGGCCCGCCCGAGCGGCGGCGCAGCTGAAGTAACCGCTATGCGACCGGGCTTGAATCACGGATTCAAAATCGATCGACCACGCTGCTTGGTCGAGATGGCGGCCGGCTCCTTGGAATACCATGAATTACGCTATGAGAAATCCCCTTAACATCATCACCCTGGCCGCGCTCTTGCTCACTTCGCCGGCCGCGCTCCCGGCCGCCGGGCCTGCACAGTCGCCGACCCAACCCAACATCATCTACATCCTGCTGGATGACGCGGGCTATGGCGATTTTGGCTGTTACGGCCAAAAGACTTTGCAGACCCCGAACGTGGACCGGTTGGCGAGCGAGGGCATGAAGTTCACGCGGCACTATGCCGGCTCCACGGTCTGCGCTCCCTCGCGTTGCGTCCTGATGACCGGCCTGCACACGGGCCACAGCCGCATTCGCGCCAATGGCCCCGGTCACTTGCCCGACAAGGATCTCAACGTGGCCCGGCTGCTCAAGGATGCGGGTTACCTGACCGCGTGTATCGGGAAATACGGCCTGGGCATGCCTCTGCCACCGGATGATCCGCAGAAAAAAGGCTTCGATTATTTCTTCGGCTACGTGGACACGGCCCACGCGCACAATGGTTACCCCACTTACCTCTTTCGGAACGGGGCCAAGGTGTCGTCCGACAACCAAATTATTCCCGGCTCGGAAAACAAACCGGGCACCGGTGTGGCCCTGCTCGACGGCCGGAAGCAGTGGGCCCCCCAGCTCCTGGCTGAAGACGTGCAGCGCTACCTCGCCGAGCGCGCGAAGGACCGGACCAAACCGTTCTTCCTTTATTACACGCCCATTCTTCCCCACGCGAACAACGAAGCGGACGAAACCTCGCCGCTCGGCCATGGCATGGAAGCACCCGCCGATCCCGACTTCGCGTCGCGGGACTGGCCCGCTGTGGAAAAAGCTTTTGCTAGCGCCATGAAATTCGTGGACCGCGACGTGGGTGCAGTGATGGCGCAACTGAAGGCCCTGAACCTGGATGAGAATACGATCGTTATGTTCTCCAGCGACAACGGTCCCCATTCGGAGGGCGGCCACAAGGCCGCCTTTTTCCAGAGCAGCGGCGGCCTCACGGGCACGAAGCGTGACCTCACCGAAGGCGGCGTTCGCGTGCCATTCATCGTGCGCTGGCCCGGCAAGATCAAACCCGGCTCCGTCAACGAGCACGTCAGCGGCTTTCAGGACTTGATGCTCACGGCGGCTGACCTCGCCGGCGTCAAGATCACGGCGGAGTGCGACGGTATTTCATTCCTGCCGACCCTGCTCGGAAACAACGCGCAACAGAAGCAGCACCCCTATCTCTATTGGAATTTCAACGAACAAGGCGGCAAGCGCTCCGTGCTCAAGTGGCCGTGGAAACTGCTCCATCTCAACACCGCCTCCGCAGACACATCCGCCCAATCCTCCGCCAAGAAAAAGAAGTCCGCTGAGGGCAAATCGCTCATCGTGGAACTGTTCAATGTGGACCGTGACCCGACCGAATCTACTAACGTCGCGAATTCTAACCCGCGGATCGTCGAGGAACTTACGACCTTCATGCAGCAGGCGTGGCGCGACCCCAAGTAACCAACCCGAGGCCCATGGCAGCAACGCGACCTCTGGATACCTAACCCATTTTCGGCCTATGAAATCCCCTTCGCTCTTACTCCGGGAGGTCCAGACAGATCCTGACCCACCTGGGCATCAAGAAAGACGGGGGGTAGCAGTAGGACTTTGGGGCTGAGATGAGGCGCGCGTTGGGCGAGAAGGTCGGCGGGTGTGTGGTTGCCGCGCGAGCGGTTTTTGCGG
>SYGN01000104.1 GCA_005799525.1 Opitutaceae bacterium
ATTGGCATCGGCTTTGCCATTCCGGTGAACCTCGCCGCATCCATCATGAACAGCCTCGTGATGACCGGCCGGGTCTCGCGCGGCTATTTGGGCGTGAGCCGCCCCGACAGTGTTACCCCGGATGTCGCTGAACAGCTCGGGCTGGCCAAGGACACCAAGGGCGTCCTCATCACTGACATTGACGTGGATAGTCCTGCGGAGAAGGCGGGGCTCAAGCGGACCGATGTTATTCTCGGCTTGGATGGTCACTTGGTCACTTCGCTCGAAGACTTGCGGCTGCGGATTTCACAAATGGTCCCGGGTTCCGCCACGAAGGTGAAAATTGCCCGGGACGGACAAGAGCAGATCATCGAGGTGACGCTCGGGACGCTGACCGAAAATCCCAACGAGCTGTTTCCCGGCGTAAACGTCACGCCGCTCACCGGCGAAACGAGACGGCGGCTCGGAATTGCAGACCCGCGTATTGGCGGCCTGATCATTACGGATATCTCCGAGGACTCTCCGTTTCGGGAACGCCTCGCTCCAGACGTGATCATTATCGAAGTGAACCGCATCCCGGTCCCGGATTTGGCGACAGCGAAGTCTGCGCTCAGGAAAAACGGAGAAAATGATCTCCTCACGGTGTTTTACCGCGGGCAAATCCGCTACGCGGTCGTCAACGTACCCAAGGCGGCTAAGTGATGCGGCCGAGTGAGGCCGGCGCGTTCGGCGCTGACTCGAACGATGCCTGATCGTGAGCGGGGACCCTGCGCGGAATCGCGGTTAGCTTCCCGGTTTTTCGATGGGAATTTTCGCCAACCACTCGGGCACAGCGTCGGCCGGGAAGGTGGGAAAACTGAGTTCCAAGAGAGAAATGGCTGGCACTTCAAAGTGAGCAGCGCCGGCGCTCCGGTCGACCAGCATCGCGACACCGGCGGATTGGCCACCGGCTTGCCGAACGATTTCGAGGGCCTCGAGGACGCGGCCGCCGCGGGTGACGACATCCTCGACGATCAGAACCTGTTCGTTGGGCGTGAGCGTGAAGCCGCGCCGCATCACCAGTGCGTTATTCTCTTTTTCCGCAAAAATATAGCGAGCGCCGGCCTGTCGGGCGATCTCTTGGCCGATCACAAGGCCACCCATCGCCGGAGCCAGTACGGTGGAGAATTTCAAACCCTGGGCGTGCACCCGTGCCAGCAGCAGCTCCGCGAGTCGCTGGACCGCATCCATCCGTTGACAGACCTGTGCGCATTGAAAGTAGTGCCCGCTATGCAGTCCCGAGCGGAGGACGAAATGCCCTTGGAGGAGAGCGCGGGTGCGCGTGAAGATATCGAGAATTTCCTGTTGTCCGGCGTTCATTTTCCCACCGTGAGACATTCGTGAGAAAAAACAAAATCAATTTTGCGCTGCCCAAATTCTTCTCGTTACACTTTCGCCGTGGCGACCCATCAAACCAACCCGCCGCTCGAAGATGAGTTGGGCGACGTGCTTGAAAAAGCGATGCATCGTGCCGGTCTGAACGACGAGTCGCTCGCTCTGCGGAGTGACGTGCGCGCGGGCCGGATACTTGACGCGATCGATTACCGCTCCGACTTGACCACCGCAGAACTCCGTCGTCTTGCAGCCGTGCTGGGACTCAACGAGGTCGGTCTCTGCGCACTCGGCACGGGCCATTACCCGCAACCGGAAATTGGAGCGCTTCCTTTCTGTGTTTGGCCGTTGCACATGCCGCACGGTATCGGGGTGGCCAATGCCTATCTGGTGGGGGAATGCGGCAGTGATCGCGCGGTGCTCTTCGATACCGGCACCGGGGTCAGGGCACTTGACGGTGCGTGGCCCGACAGTATCCGGCGACTTGACGCTGTCTTCCTCACGCACATTGAGGCCGAACATACGGGCGGGCTCAGCGAAGTCATGGCGCGCTTTGACGTGCACACCGCGTTTGTGCCGTCAGGCGCGGAGATCGCGCGCGGCCATCCCATCGGGGAGGGAGAGGAGAAAATATTCGGCTCTCTCGCCATCACTGCCTATGCGACACCGGGACACGCTGCGGCGCACAATTGCTATCTGGTACGTGCGCCCGCCGCGACGACCGGCGGCATGCTGTTGATCTCGGGTGATCTCGTTTTTGCGGGCTCAGCTGGCGGAGGCTACTTTTCCCACACCCAACTACAGATCAACCTGCGGCGGGTTTTGAACGCCGTACCGCCGAACACGGTCATAGCGCCCGGACACGGTCCGCTGACCACGGTCGCAAACGAGCTTCGCTACAATCCATTCGTCATTTGATTGCTCGCTGGGGACAGAACGGAGCTGAGCGATCAGAGTGCGGGCCTGAGGGGTGGGGCAGTCAGGCTTGGGCGGCGGATTTGAGCGCGAGGAGAGCTTTCATCACGCGGGACAGGTCGGAGGACTTGTTCACTCCGCCGAAGGCGTCGTGGGTCGTGCGGTAGAGGGTGTAGAGCTGATTGTAGACTTTGCGGTTGGCGGCGATGGGGCGGTAGCTTTTTGCCTGCACGGAAGTCATTTTTTTCTGCGCGTTAGGGAAATCCTGATACGCGTCAGCGAGGACGGCGGCGGCGATGGCGGAGCCGAGCGCGCAGGCCTGTGAAGAGCCGGAGACCTGCATGGTGCAGCCGGTGATGTCAGCGTAGATCTGCATGAGTAGCGGGTTTTTTTCGGCAATGCCACCGGCACACACGATGCGATCGACGGGTACCCCGTATTCCTTGAGGCGTTCGAGAATCGCGCGGGCACCGAAGGCGGTCGCTTCGATGAGGGCGCGGTAGATCTCGGACTGCGTGGTGTAGAGCGTTTGGCCGAGGAGGAGGCCGGTGAGGAGCTGATCGACGAGGATGGTGCGGTTGCCGTTGTTCCAATCGAGGGCGAGCAGACCAGACTGGCCGGGGCTTTGTTGCGCGGCCTCGGCGGTGAGCGTCGCATGAAGTGCGCCGTCGCCGCGGCAAACGACTTCGACCCACCACTTGAAAATATCTCCGACGGCAGATTGGCCGGCCTCGATACCGTAGAAGCCGGGCAGAATCGCGCCTTTCACGATGCCACAGATTCCGGGAATATCGCGGACGTTCTTCGTCGCCGAAACGACGGCGCAATCGCAGGTGGACGTGCCGATGATTTTGACGAGCACGCCTTCGGCGACCCCGCAGCCGATGGCGCCGTAATGGACATCCATTTCGCCGATGGCGATGGGGAGACCGGCGGGCAGGCCGAGCTGCTTTGCCCACTCGGCGCCGAGGGCACCGGCGGCGGTATTGGCGTCGTAGGCCTTTTCGTAAAGGCGATCGCGGAGGGCGGCGAGTGCGGGATCGAGGAGCGCGAGAAATTCTTTGTCCGGCAGACCACCCCAATCGTCAGCGTAGAGGGCCTTGTGGCCGGCGCAGCAGACACCACGGACCACGTGGTGGGGATCATTGATTCCAGCGAGCACGGACGGAATCCAATCGGCGAGTTCCACCCACGAGTGCGCGGCCGCGAAGACTTTCGGGGCGACGTTTCGGCAGTGCCAGATCTTCGACCAGAACCATTCGGACGAGTAGATGTGGCCACACTTGGCGATGAAGTGAGGGCGATGTTTCGCCGCGAGCGCAGTGATTTGGGCGGCCTCGCGGTGGGAGGTGTGGTCCTTCCAAAGCCAGCATTGGGCATCGAGGTGCTGCTTCCACTTGGGGGTGAGGGCGAGCGGACGGTTGTGGGCGTCGACGGGAATCGGGCTCGAACCGGTCGTGTCAACTCCGAGACCGATCACCTTATTGGCAGCGAAGCCCTGCGTTTTTTTCGCGATGGCAAGGGCGCCGCGGACGGATTTTTTGAGACCGAAAAGGTAGTCGCCGGGGTGTTGGCGGGCGAGGTGGTGATCCTTGGGGTCCAGCAGCACGCCCTGCTGACCGGACGGATAATTGACGACGCAAGAGCCGAGCTCTGCGCCATCGGAACAACGCACGACGAGCGCGCGGACTGAGTTGGTGCCGTAGTCGATACCGAGGGTGAACATGGGTGCGAGGGGAAGGAGACAGGTTGGGAAGGAAGGTGAACCACGGCTCACGACGTGAACCGTTTACTGAGAAGTGCCGGGAAGTCTGGCAGGAGCGCGCGGCACGAAGCGAAAAAATGCGGAAAGTGTCAGGGTGCGCTAAACGTCGCGAGCACAACGGAAGCCAAGATTGGTGGTGCCGCTCTCGGGGGTGTTGCTGGAACGGGCGTCGGTGCGGTAGCGATTGCAGTAGCTGGCGTGACACAGGTAGCTGCCGCCCCGCATGACGCGGCGCTCGCCGATGGCGGGCCCGGTGGGGTTCTCAAAGGGAGACGCTCGATAGTAGGCGGTGTCGGAGTAGTCCCAGCACCACTCCCAGACGTTGCCCGTCATATTGTAGAGACGGTAGGCGTTGGCCCGAAAACTTTTGGCAGGCGCGGTACCGTAGTAGCCGTCGGCTCCAATGTTTTGGGTGAAGAAGATGCCCTGCCAGACGTTCATGCGATGCTTGCCATCGGGTTCAAGGTCGTCGCCCCACGGAAATTTTTTTTGCACGAGACCGCCACGGGCGGCACATTCCCACTCCGCCTCCGTGGGGAGACGTTTGCCGACCCACGCCGCGTAGGCGGAGGCGTCATGCCAGGAGACTTGCACGACCGGATGAGACCACCGCTGCTTAAGGGTGGAACCGGGGCCGTCAGGGTGCCGCCACGACGCACCCTTTATCCGGCACCACCACTCGCTGCCGGCAACGCGGATTCGGGCGGTTGTTAGCTGGAGCGTGGGGCTCAAGTGGCCGCAGAAAACGAAGGACCAGCCAAATTTCTCCGCCTCGGTATGGTATCCGGTGGCATTGACGAAGGTGTTAAAGGCTTCGTTGGTGACGCAGGTTTCATCGAGATAGAACGGCGCGAGCTTCACTGCGTGAACCGGGCCTTCTCCGTCTGCGAGAAAACCGTAGTCACGTTCATTGCCCATGAGAAATTCACCGCCCGGGATGAGCTGCATAGCGTCGGTCGATCCGTGGGTGATGCGAATGAAAGCCGCGCTTTGCCCAAGTGCGGGCGGATCGCAGGGGGGATCGCGCGGCGGAGCGCAGCAGGTTTTCTGAGGTGTGATCTCCTCGGACATGAGGGAGAGAAGGTTAGTGACGGCGCTGGCTGATTGGGATTGGAACGCGAGGCAATAGCATCGAGGAAAGAATTCAAAGGAATCGTGCGGCGTCACTCTGTTTTTGAGCGCACGAGTCGTGGTCGTCGGCCCGGAGGGAAATGGGCGAGGGGGAGTGGCGCATCTCAGTAATCGCAGATTTGTGGGTGGCACTTGCAGGTCCGCCGCCCGTCTTCGTACCGGCTCGGGCCGGGAAGGATCGGCATGCCAACGAACGACGGCCCTGCGAAATGCCAGTAACCGGGATTGATCCGAAGATGAGCTGCGCTGTTTCTCGGGCTCGCTTTCAACGCAGTCTTCGAGTGGTCTTCACACCTTGTCGTGAAGGGCCTGCTGAGTGGGGTGGGTGTCACGTCGATTTACTCATGCACACTTCGAAATTCCTTGTTCTGCTCTGCGGTTGCGTAGGTCCTTTTTTGGCCGGTGCGGCGGAGCAACCACGACCGGTGGGGGCGGCTTATGAGACGAAGGTCAAGCATGACCGCGATGGGATCGGGAAGTTTTATTTTGGACGCGAAATTGCCCAAGTCATGGGGCATCAGGCGGCCGGTTGGCTGGAGCGGCGCAATCGGGAAGAGGAGGAGCGGACGGACCTGTTGCTCAACGCGCTCGATCTCAAGGCGGGCGACGTGGTGGCCGACGTGGGCGCCGGGAGCGGCTATTTTTCGTGGCGCATGGCGCAGATGGTCGGGCCGACCGGAAAGATTTTTGCGAACGATATTCAGCCGGAGATGCTGGAGTTGCTTATGGCGCAGATGCGCAAGCGCAACGTGGAGAAAATTGTCGAACCCATTCTCGGAACGGTGCAGGATCCGAAGCTGCCGGCGAACTCGACGGATTTGATTCTGCTCGTCGATGTGTATCACGAGCTCGATTTCCCCTTTGAGATGACCCGCGCGATGATCAAGGGGCTGAAGTCCGGCGGACGGCTCGTGCTCGTGGAATATCGGGGGGAAGATCCGGCGGTACCGATCAAGAAGCTGCACAAGATGACGACGACACAGGTGAAAAAGGAAATGGCCGTGCATCCCTTGACCTTCGTCCGGCAGATCGACGTGCTGCCGCAACAGCACATCTTGATTTTCCGCAAGTCAGCCACCGAATAGTTCAGACCCAGGCACACAACCATGCGCGCGAAGCCGAAATCCGCATCGTCCACTAGCCGCATTGTGCTCATCCGGGCTGCGCCGATTGAGCTGTCGCAATTCCTCAAATTCGCCGGTGCTGCCGAGAGCGGCGGTCAGGCGAAGCAGGCGGTGGTGGACGGCGAAGTGTGGGTCAATGGCTCGGTCGAGACGCGCAAAGGAAAGAAGCTCGTCGGCGGTGACAAGGTCACGTTCGGCGGTGAGACGTTGGTGGTGCAGGTACAGGGCTGAGATGAAAGGAAACCGAGGGTGTCGCGACGCCTCGCGACGGGTGCGGCCTCGAAGCTGGGGGACGTTGCTTACCTGCCGCTCTGTCAATTGTTAGATCATGACCTTCGATCTGACCTTCATTCGACTGGTTTTAGAACAACCCTTGTGGCGCCTTCTTCTTCGAGTTTGACCGCTATCGCCGGGAAAAACCCGCTTTTTGAGACTTGGACGCAGGCGATTTTCTGAGCTTGTGAGTACCGAGTTCGGAGAAGGTGTCGCGGCGAGGCAGGTGTGCAGTGCGAGGCAGTGCCGCAGCAGGCGGATGAACGGTCAACCCAAGGCGAAGTTAACCTGAGGCTAACATGGGGTCGTCAGGTGGGCGCGGCGATCTCCAGCGTACCCAGGGCACTATACGACCCGACGCCCTGCCGCTCTTCCGGCTCAGGTTGGACGCCTGAGTTCGAGGTGGATTAAAAATCTCTTTGCGCCGACCGGTGGATTTTGCGGCGATGGAGTTCTGTATGTCTCGTCTCGCTGTAAGTTTCGCCCGCGCCCGTGCTCAAAATCGTGCCGCTTTCGTCGCTTACGTTTGCGCGGGGGACCCTGACTTCGACACGTCGTTGGCGGCGTGCCGCGCGTTGCTCGCAAACGGGGTCGACGTCTTGGAACTCGGGGTTCCGTTTTCTGATCCCCTGGCGGATGGTCTGACCAACCAACTCGCGGCGCAGCGCGCGTTGGAGAGCGGGATCACGGCGGCCCGCGTGCTTGAGTTGGTGCGCCGCCTACGCGAGACGAGCGCAACGCCGATCATTTTCTATACCTACTACAACCTCTTGTTTGCGAATGGCGTCGAGGCCTATGTACGCACCGCCAAGGACGCGGGAGTAGATGGTATCCTCACGCTGGACTTGCCGCCGGAGGAGGCGGGCGAAGTGACGGCTGCGTGCCGCACCCACGGAATGGATACGGTGTTTATCGTGGCGCCGACCACACCGGACGCGCGGATTCCGATCATCACGGGGGTGACGACGGGATTTATTTACTACGTGTCGCGTGAAGGTGTCACTGGCGTGCGGGATCAGGTGGCGGGAAATATCGCCGAAGCCGTGGCGCGGATCCGTCGGCACACGCTCTTGCCGGTGGCGGTGGGCTTCGGGATTGGTTCCCGGGAACAAGTCGCGCAGGTGGCGGCCGTGGCGGACGGAGTGGTCGTCGGCAGCGCCCTCGTGAACGTGATCCGGGACAATCTAGCGGATCGGGCAAAAATCGCCTCAGAACTCGGAGCGAAAGCGGCGGATCTCGCGACCGGCGTCGCGCGCAGACAAGGCGGAGGTTACTAGGCGGGAGTGGGCGGATTGTTTTCTTACCTCTTATTCCATTTTTGAAGATGAGCTTAAGCGGCTTGGAAGTAGGAGCCTGTTATCTGGTCAAGGGCGAGATCACACCTCGCGAGCTGAAACGTTCACTGCACTTTAACGAACTTTAAGCGCTATGGGCGCGATGAGCCGGAGGCTGGCAGGACGGATCACAAATTCGACGCGGGCCGGGGCGGAGTGGAGTTCGCCGTCGGTGTGGAGGAGGCCGGGAGCGGGGCGCTCGATCACGAAGCGCGAGGCCCGTAGGTTGAGCACCGCGGACGAGCGGGTGAGGGTGCCTCCAAAGAGTCGCGCGAGGAGTGGGAGGGCGTTCAACAGGCCGACGCGTGAGATGGCGGTGAGGTCGAGCAGGCCGTCGTCCACGCTGGCGCCGGGGGTAATAAAGGCACCGTTGCCCTATTGGTCGGAGTTGCCGACGGCAAGAGTGAAGGGCAGGAAATCCGTCCGTTTCCCGTCGTATTCGATCCGACATGACTGGGGTTTGTAGCGCTGAAATGCGGCGGCGCTAGTGGTGAGATAACGGAAAAATCCCCGGCGAGGGAGGCGATTGAAGCGCGCGGCGATTTCGGCTTCAAAACCGAGGCCCGCGACCGTGAAAAACGGGTGACCGTCGGCGAGGCCCGTGTCGATGAGGCGAGGTTGGCCGCTGAGGAGAAGGGTGAGTGCACGAGTGACGGTGCCG
This sequence comes from Opitutaceae bacterium, assembly GCA_005799525.1. Classification (GTDB taxonomy): domain Bacteria; phylum Verrucomicrobiota; class Verrucomicrobiia; order Opitutales; family Opitutaceae; genus GAS368. The sequence continues at coordinate 8,554 of SYGN01000104.1, forward strand.
TGGATACCAAGGTGGCGGCCGAGGCCATTGCCAGAGCCGCAAGGAATGAGACCGAGCGTAGCGGGTGTGCCGGTGAGGACGGCGGCGATCTCGTTGAGCGTGCCATCGCCGCCGACGGCGACGATGAGTGCCACGCCCTCGTCGAGGGCGCGCGCGGCGAGTTCGGTGGCGTGACGAGGTCGCGCGGTTAGCGAGACACAGGCGTCGTGCGTGGCGGCGAAAGCACGCACGGCGGCAAGCGCGCGTCCGGCGCGACCGGAGTGGGGATTAACAATGAAGAGCGTTTTCAGACGGAGATAATTTTTGACCGGAATGGGGTTGGATGCCACGGATGAAGCATGATCAATCCCCGCAAATGAAACGGATGCTCCATGTGCTCACGGGGCCGACGGCGGTCGGCAAAACGGAATGGGCGTTGCGCTGGGCGGAGGAGCAGGGGGCGGAAATCGTATCGTGCGATTCGCTGTTGTTTTATCGTGGCATGGATATCGGTACCGCGAAACCGACGGCGGTGGAGCAGGCGCGGGTGCCTCACCATCTCATCGACATGTGCGCGGTGACCGAGCGGAGCGATGTCACTCATTACGTGGCCAAGGCGCGGGGGGCGGTGGACGCGATTGCGGGGCGTGGGCGGGCGGTGCTGGTCACGGGCGGGAGTGGGTTTTATCTGAAGAGTTTTTTCGCGCCAGTGGCGGATGATATTGTGGTGTCGGGTGAATTGCGAGCGGAGGTGGCCGCGTTGCCCCGGGCGGAGGTGCTGGCGCGGTTGACGGAACTCAACCCCGGCGGTTTGGGTGCGCTCGACGTCGCGAATCCGCGGCGGGTGACGCGGGCGTTGGAGCGGTGTATTGCGTCGGGTAAGACGCTGGCGGTGGTGACTGACGAATTTGCGCGGAAGCCCGGGGCATTTGCTGACTGGCAGGTGCAATTGACGCGATTGGACCGCGAGCCGCAGGATTTAGATCGGCGGATTGAGGCGCGGGTGGCGGCGATGTTGCACGCCGGGCTGGTCGAGGAAGTGCGGCGGTTGCGCGGCGAGGGGCTGGAGAAAAATCTGAGCGCGGCTCTGGCGATCGGGTATCGCGAGGTGCGGGCGATGCTGGATGGCGAATTGCCGGAGGCGGAGTTGGCGATGGCCATTGCGAAGAATACGCGTGCGTTGGTGAAGAAACAGCGGACGTGGTTTCGGACGCAACTGCCGGCCCACCGGGTGCTGGCGGCGGACGCCGTGCGCATACCGTCGGAGTTGTTTGCCGTGTCTTGACCGCAAGGCCGACGCTACTTCGACCGACGATAGGTGTCGCGGTAGTAGAGTAGGGTGTCGGGGTTGACGAAATCGACGACGCCGCTTTCGAGCGTAAGGAGACAGAGACGTTTGTCGCGGCGGCCGAGCCGAAACGTGTCGGTGTTGATCGAGCTACTGTCCCGGGAGCCAAGTTCGGAGAAACGGACTTTTCCATCGGGGGTGACCGTGATCACGCGGTCGCCGGGTCGACTGCCGGTGGCGTAGCTGCCGATGGCGTCGCGGCCGCGAGTGGTTAGTTCATTGAGATCGGTCAGAACGACGACCGCGGGGGGCTGAGCGACGCTCTCGATGCTAAAAACGGAGTTGATCGTGTAGCCGTTCAACCCGAGGGCGGCGAAGACAAAGGCGGAAGCGATGGCGTAATGCGGGGCCGCCTTGGGTTTCTTGGTGGGGGTCGTGGACGGGAAGGCGAACGGTGCCTGGGTGATTTGGGGAACGAGCTGAGTGACGATTTCCTCCGGCGAGCGTAGGCCATAGGGTGCGGTGGTATCGCGGGCGTCGAAGAGGAAAAGTTTTCCCTGACCGGTGCGAATGATGAAACGACCCGCAGCGGAGGTGACGACGAGGTGCGGATCGGCGTCGTTGGGTTGGGCGGAATCGATGCGGCGAAGCCGGTCGAGGAGTGAGCGAAACTCATCCGGCGTGAGCACGCCGAGTTCCGACGGGCCGAGGCGGGAATCAGCCGCGGATGTGTCGGCCGAGAGATTGACGGTCGTGACGGTGACCATGCGGCTTCCTCAAGGTTCGAGCACGTAAACGAGGTGGTTGCGGAAGCCGAGGCGGAGTTGGCCGGTGTCGAGGCTGCCGTCGTCGAGCTTGCGGTCGACGTCGACGAGTTGCGCGCGGTCTGACGAAATTTTGTCGGTGCCGACGGATGCAATAACGATCGCGGCGCGGTAGCGCTGCCCCTGTTGCAGCGTGTTGGGCGACCAAGTGTAGAAACCGCCAAGGGGTGTTCGGCGCGCCCAGTTGGTCGTGCGGAGGTAACCTTCCATTCCAGGTGGAAAGACGCCGGGTTCGCTGTTGCCCGCTGGCCAGTCGCCGCGTTCGCGGGCGTAGGTTTGCAACGCGGCGGCAAAAATGCGGAGGTCGTTAACCACGGTGGTGGAGCGGGCTTCAAGACTGGCTTGCTTGACTACGGGGACGGCCAGCGAGGCGACCACGCTGATGATCAATAAAACAACGCTGAGCTCGAGGAGAGAAAAGCCGTGGGCGCCGTCGAAAAAGCGGTCACGAAGGCGACGGATACTGGAGGGAGACACTAGCACCGGGATGACAGCCAGAGACGCAGGCGGGGAGGGGGACGTTCAAGCCGAGGACTGATTGCGCGCGAGACGCACGAAGATGACGACGTGCGTCGCGATAGTGAGCGGCACGAGGAAAGTTGGGAGCAAACTGAGCGGAAGGTACGTGAGCGCGCGCAGGTGGGCGGGATCGGCCAGACTGAGGCGGGTGGTGGTGAGCAGCACCAAGGCGATGTCGACCAGACCGATGATGTTCCAAATGCGGATGGCGCGTTGCCGAGTCGTGTCGGCGAGAGGAGCCAAGGCGATCGGGAGAGCGAGGGTGGCCACGATGATGTCGCCAATACCGCCGGGCACTGCGAAATCGTAGGGCAGCTGCCCGCGGCGATAGAGGACGAGAAAGTAGATGCCGACGAAACGCATTACGTGGAGTAGAACGAGGGCGCGGAGATCGAGGGCATCCACCCACGTGCGCACGGGGCCGAAGCGGAAGTAGGCGAGGAGCAGCAAGGTGGTGAGGCTGATCACCAAGGCCGGAATCGCGAGCACGGGAAGGCGGAGTAGGAGCAGTTGCTGGCCAGCGAAAAATGCGGCACCGAACCAGAGCCAGAAGACGAGGCGAACGACAAGGGCGGTCGGCATGACGAAAGGGACGAAAGCGGACCGACTGCGGCTCGGCGAGTGCGGATTAAGAAAATATAAAAGCGCGTCGGCGAGCGACGCGCTTGGGTTTAGGCACGAGGCGGGCAAGAGGCCAAGGAGTCGCGAGCAGACGCGCTCGCACACGAAGCAAGGATGTGCCGTGAATGCCTCGGGGATCTCTACTGCGGCAGCTGGACGTTGTAACGCCCGAGAGACGAGGCTTCGAGGCGACTCACCTCGCCGTTGGCTTGGCGCAGAGCGACTTTGGCGGCGAGTTCATTGAAGCGAGCGGTCTCGAGGTCTTCTTGCGCTTGGAGGACGAGGCGGGCCGTGGAAAGGCCGGCGTCGAAGCGGGCTTTCTGGAGGTCGTATTGCCGGGCGCTTAGCTCCGTGGCTTTGCCGGCAATCTCGACCGCGACGAGTTGGGTCTCGACGGCCCGCACGGCGCCGCGAACGTTGACGACGAGAGCCTGTTCGAGTTGCTCGAGACGGACTTTTTGGGAGCGAACGGTGTTAAGGGAACTACGGTAGTTGGCCTTGTCGGCCTGCTGGCCCCACGGCATCGAGTAGTTGACGCCGAGGCTCCAGTTATTGCCGTGGTCGTTGGGGATGTTGGCAATGGCGCCCCCGTAACCATCTTTAGTGGCTTTCGCGGTGTAGCCCAAGGAGGCATCGAGGTTGAGGGTGGGTTTCAGATTTTTTTGTGCCACGGTCAGGTCGAGTTCGAATTGCTTGATCGCCTCTTGTTGCGTGAGAGCGTCAGGGAAGCGTTCGCGGGCGAGCTTATAAGAAGTGGCGAAGGAAGGCACGTTACCCTTGAAATCGTCAAAGCGCACGGGGCCGGGGCGGGAGTCGAATTCAGGAAGGTTAATGACGTTGAGCAGGGCATCTTCGCGATCGGCGACGGTTTGCTGGGCGATGATGAGGGCGCGGCGGGCGTTGGCCACGCCGACTTCGGCGGTGAGGACATCGAGGTCGGTCATCACGCCGGTGGCCCGACGCGCGGTGTTTTCATCGAAGAGGTTTTGGTTGCGCTCGAGGGTGAGCTGACGGATGCGGACGGTTTCGCGCGCGGAGACGAGGTTATAATAAGCGGTCTCAGTCGCCGCGATCACGGTAAGAATGCGGCTCGTGTAGCCGAGCAAGGCGATGTCGACCCCGAGCTTGCTGCGGCGGGAAGCTGACGTGGCGCTTTCGCGTCCGACGTTGCGGAGCAAGGGTTGGCTCAGCGTGGCGGTGAGACCATTGCCGAAGCTGGGATTGAGCAGGGCGTTGGAGGAATTGGTGGCCGAGCGTGTGAGGTTGGCGGAGAGGCCGATGACGCCGTTGGTGGGGGCGAGGCGCTGGCTGACGCCGGCGCGGACGGTGGTGCCATCGTTGCGGGGCCCCTCTAGTTGGAATCCGTCGAGCCGGCTGGTATTCGACGCGGCTTGACTGACGGAGCGACTAATCGAGCTCGTGAGGGTGGGGTCGAAAATCGCAGAGGAGGCGTTGAACGACTCGCGCGCGTTCTGGGTCGTAAACGTCTGGATCTGGATATCGAAATTTTTCTTCAGCGCGAGCCCGACGGCTTCCTCCAGTGAAAGCGGCTTGCCGGGTGTGGTTTGGGCACCGGCGGGCGCGAATGGGGTGAGGAGGGCGAGGGCGAGGAGGGCGGGAGTGAGATGGCGTGACATGGCTTGGGAAATGGGAGGATCGACGTAGGAGGCTAACGCACTGGCTTTGGTTTGAAAGTTACTGTTTTTCAAATTCACCGCCGGAAGTACGCTTGAGAATGGTGAAGCCTGCTTGTCGAGCGCGCGAGACGGAAAGTGGGGCGGAAAGTTTCGGAGAATTTACAGCTTGGACGGAGACGCGCCGGACGCCTTGGCCGCAGGTCGGACAGGTTGCGAGTGGAGCGATGCCGGCTTGCGCAGCGTGCTCGAATCCTGTGCCGCACAGACGGCACGGCGTCGAGAGCGGGGCGTAGGCGTGGAGCGGCATCGGGGAGGATTTCACGACGACGCGTGAGCGACGGCGAGCCGAATGTGGGCGCGTGGCGCCTAAAAGAGAAAAGTGGTTGCTGTCCGGTGTGGTATCATCATTAAAAAGGAAGCGTGTGGGGACGACGCACTTCGGACGGGACCAGGGACGACGAGAATGCGCGCCGGAGGTACGACAGGGATTTAGGGGGCCTTGGGTTCGGACTTCTTGAGCTCCTGTTCGACGAGTTCGGAGATGTAGGCTCCGGCGGTTAACCGAGCCGTGTAACCGGCGATTTGCAGGCGCGTGGCGACAAACTGAGGGTTGGTTTCGGTGAGGTCGGGAGCCACTTTTTCGGTGGCGTAGACGAAAATACCTTTGTCCTGCGCAATGAGCATTTCGGAGAGCTGACCTTTTTCGAGGCGGTCCAAGGCACCCAGCACCGTGTAATCTGCATCTTGGGGGCGATTGCGCAGCGAAAAGGCGGCGAGACTCTTGGCCTCAATCTTCACGCTCGCCGTAGTGGCGGTCGTGGCCGCGGCGACCTCCATGGTATCGCCAGCTTTGATGCGAGCCTCGAGTTGGATCTTCATGGTCTTGCCGAGTTCGACGAAACGGCGACGCTTCTCGCCCTCGGTCCAGTCGGCGACGACTTTGTCGCGGACTTCGGTGAGGAGGGGCTTGCGGGCGGGTTGGGTTTCTTTCCAGAAGAGGACCACCGCTCCGGCGGGAACAGCGATGGCTTCGGAGTAGTAGCGATCTTCGCGAGGGAGCTTAAAGGCTTCGGTCGCGACGTCACGGGATCCGCCGAGCTCGGCGGGACCGGCTTCGCGGGTAAAGGGGGCGAGGGACTTGGCACTGAGCTTAAGTTTGGCGAGGAAGGCGTCGAGGCCGGCCGCGGTAACTTTATTTTCGTAGAGGGCAAGCGAGAGGTCGCTGGCCGACTTTGTAGCCAGTTTCTGGGCACGCTCAAGTTTCAAGGTCGCTTCGGCCTGCGGCCGGGCGGCGGCGTAGTCGGCGGCCGGGTCTGACTTCTCGGGCGTCTTGTCGTCGGCTGGTTTGACGGTGGCCGCTTTCGGGAAACGGGACGGGTTGGCGTCGTAGTAGCCGCGGACCTCGGCTTCGGAAACGGTGATGCCAGCGAGGTGGTTGAGCGAGGAGAAGTCAGCGAACGTGACGACGACCCGCGGAGGAATTTGGTATCGGGCGGCCTCTTCTTCGAAGTATTTGGTGAGGTCGGCTTCGGAGGGGTTCAGGGTCGGGGCGAAACTTGCATAGTCGACGTTCGCGGTTGCGATGGTCCAGGATGTGTCAGCACGGGCGAGTTGGCTCTTCACGTCGCTGGGCAGAACGTAACCGGGGCCAGCGATGAGTTTATTGACCTTGTCCGCGCGCACATCGGCGGCGAGGACCCGGAGGACGTCCCCTTCTTTGACCCCTCGGGGGTTTGTTTTGAGGTTATCGACAAAGGTGGCGTAGGCCTTGGCGTCGAACTGACCGTCTTGACCGGCGAACATGCGCAGGGTTTTGATTTGGTCGGTTATTTCAGGAGTGGTGGGTGCCGGGATATGCCACAGATCGGCGAGGTGGAGCGTCGCGGCGCGCTGGAACGCGTAATTCTGGATTTGCTCGGCTTCGAGGCCACCCATCGCGCCCGTCTGGAGATTGGCACTGAGGCCGGCGTCGCCGACGAGACGTTGCTGATCTTGCTGGAGGCCAAGATTGTAGCCAAAGAAATGGCGGTCGACCATGCGACGTTCGCCCTGACCGAGGCCACCGGAGGCGCCGATCGTGAAGACAAACGAGACGATGATAAGCGCCAAGAGGACGCCAAAAATCGCGCGGAAGTGGTGCTTAAAATACTTCTGAATCCAAGTAATCATGAGGGGAAAACGACGGACGCTAGGTTGCGCCCCTCGCGTGGCAAGGGCGAATTCACGACGGAACGGGGGGATTGCACGGCGAACCGGGAGGCTGAAAAGCGGTGGTCCACGACAGGGAACAGGTGACGAGGGAGGGCGTGCGGTGGGCGCCGGCCGGGGTGCGGTTTCGTCAACGTGGCTGCTGGTCGAGCGTGAGAGGCGGGCGAGATTCGCCGAACGGGTGCTCGATAAAAAGTTGTTCGAGACTCTTCCGGAAAAAGACCTGATCTCCGAGTCGATGGAGGCCCTCGTCGTAGTGTTGGAGAATCGGGTCAATCCGCTCCAATGATTGCCCCATGGGGTCCTCGCCGAAGTTGTCGTCGAGCGTCTTGAAATCGAAGAGATTCATGCGACTGAGCGGGCGAGCGGGCTGGTAACGGTGCTCGGTGGCCGGGGTATTCTCAGCGGGCCGCAGCGTCGTAATGAGATGCATGTGGGCGAGGCGGTTGAGGCACTCATTGAGGATCTGCGTCGAAACTTTGAGGAGATCGCTGAGTTGGGAGGCCGTGATGGGCGGCAGGCAGGCTTGGAAACGGCGGCCAATGGTGAGCAGGACGACGAGCGACAGACGTTCGCGCATCGATTCGGAGAGTTGGCCCCACGCGGCCTGACTGCTGCGGAAGTGGATGTTTTGAACGGCGTAACTGATGACGCCGCCGACTAGAACATAGAGCCAAAAGATATAAAGGCCCAGCATGAGCACGAGCGGAACCGCGAGTTTGCCGTAGAGATCCTGAGTTTGGATGACGCGGCGGACATAAAAGAAACCCAAGAAATTATTGAGCATCAGGAGCGCGGCGACGACGAAGGCACCTGCGAAGGCGGCGCGCCAGAACACGTGCGTATTAGGGATCACTCGATAAACGAGCGTCAGCATGACGACGAGCAGGGTGAGTGAAAACACCGGGAGCGACCACCGCAGGATGGCGATCAGACCTGCGCCTCCGGGAAGTTTGCTCAAAGGTTCACTGAAAACGTTAACGGCTGCGCCTGCAGTGACGAGCGTGACCGAGGCAAAAAAGAGGACCGCGCCAAGCGTGAGGATCGTCCAGTAAAAAACGATACGCATGAGCAACGAGCGGCCCAGCCGGATGCACCAGATGTCGTTGAACGCGTCTTCGACCCCTTTGAACATCAGGAGGACGATGACGATGAGCGAGAGTGCTCCGAAGACGCTGCCGTAGCCCGACCGCGCACTCGTGATGAACCCGTTGAGCATCGAGACGAGCTCCGGATTGACGGCTTCGCCGATGGTGGCGTCGGCGTTGTTCGCGGTCTGGAGGGAGCGTAGTTGCGGAGCGACCTGCTCAAGCAGAGCCCCGACCTGGTTGGCGACGAGGTTGGGATCGTCATTCTTGCCGAGAATGAATCCGCCGACGAGGACGGCGATGGCGATGAGCGGGCCGAGACCTAAGAGCGAGCTGAAGCTGAGCGCTGCAGCGCGACTCGGAACCTTGGTTTCAATAAAAACCGTCCCCGTGATCGATATGACGCGCAAGCACGCGAATAACCAGCCGCGGGGCGAAGTGTCCTGAAGGTGCGCGCAAGCCCAGATCTCTTTTTTCCAGACGTGGGTCAGACGCTGGCTGACGCGGGAGAGCTGCGCGGTGAGCGTGGAGGGCGGTGGTCCGGAGTGCGGCACAGAATCAGCGCGACAGGAGATACCCACTCAGCGCGCCCATGCCACCGACGGCGGCGCCTGCGACGATCACCACCGGCAGCATGCTGACAAAAAGCGTGCACAGATAGAGCCCGGTCGAACCGATCACCACCAGCAGGGCCGGCAAGGGCTGACCTTGCGCGACAAACATGAAACCAAGAAAACCAAAACCGAGCGCGGCGCGAAAACGAATGAATGGATACAGGCTCACCATGCCGAGCCCGAGCATGACGGCGAGGAAGACGTCGAGCAGGCCGAGGAGCATGATGGGCTGCGCGAAGATTTTCGCCGGTTCCATCGAGAGCAAGGCATCGGTATGGGGGAGCATGGCGCCAGCGGCACTGGCGAGGAGGGCCCCGAGGCAAGACCACAGGCCGACCCTGGCTGCGCGCATCATGGCGATCGCAGGATCTCTCTTGTCCGTGGTGTCGTCCGTGAGTCCCTCAGCGGCGGCCAGCATATCATCGACCGTGATGGCCTTGGCGTTTTTGTCGGTCTGGTTGAGCGTTTTGATTTCCTTGGCCTTCAGGACGAGTTTTTTCTTCTCGGGGAGGAGGGTGGCCATCAGTTCCGCGTTGGCGCTGAGGGCGACCCACTGCTCAGTGGCGGCATCGTAAACGAGGGTCGCTGGCGTGATCTGTCCGGCCTCGCAAAGCGACGTGACTTGTTCTAGACTGTAGGGGCCGCGGCCTTCGGAGTCGGTCTCGTTGCGGATATAGAATTCCTGCGTGGCCATTCGTGACGGTGCGTGGCGGGCAGTGGAGCGGCAAGAATTTTGTCGGGCGAGCTGGCGCGGCTTGGCACGGGTGGCAGCGGGAGGGCCTGCGCGCGTGAACGTCGATCGGGTCGTACTGCTGGTTCGGTTGCCCTTTTAACGGATGGTGCCCGCAAGGTTTTTTGGGGCGAAGCTACGGGGACGGCGGATGGGGGCGCATAAATGATCCGCAACCACCCCCCGAACGGAGGGAGCGGCCACGGGCCGTAGCCGCGGCCATTCCGTCGGATCACCTTCCACGAATGAGTTCACGGAAACCATTTCGTGCAGGGCTGGCGCACGCCGCCATTGCGCGTTTTTCGGCCGCGAAACGGCGCGTCGGCAAGCGACGGCCCGACATTTTCACTCCATCGTTACGGCGTAGCCGGTGCGGCCCACGAGGGCGCGCGGTCTTGGCCGGAATCAGGTGAGCGTCACGCCCTTGGCCTTGGCGGAGCGGAGGAGGGCGTCGGCCATGTCGGAGGGCGTCACCGCGACTTCGATACCGCACTCTTTGAAGACGGCGATTTTGGCGGCGGCGGTGTCCTCGGCTCCGCCGA
>SYGN01000105.1 GCA_005799525.1 Opitutaceae bacterium
CCGGCGATCTCCTCTGGCGACCAGCCACGATGCAAGCGCTCGTGAACTTCGGCCCGCAGCGGCGGGTGCTCGTCGATGGCGCAGTCACCCCGTCGCGCCGCCCCACGCCGGCCCTGCGCCGCACGATGCGCCTCGGTGGCATGATACTACAAGAAAGAATAGCGTCGTTATGCATAGTGCTTTGATTCAGATGAGATCTTCGAACTCATCCTTGAGCGCGCCCTGCGATTGATTACATGAAACATTCCACGAAATATTTCGTGTTATGAAACACTAAATTACATCGTTGAGAAATCCTACCGACTCGGGCTTGATGACGTTCTATGGCCCCACTTTTAACGCGGATTGCACCACGAAACGATTCACGAAACGAAACACTGCGATAAACATCTAATTATTCGAAATAGAATTTTAATTTTCATTAAAATTAAAATTTATAAATTGTTTAAAAAATAAGATAAGATGTTCATTTCACGAGATAAACCATGAAATGAACCGAGATATCTCAGCAAGAAACTCAATTATTTCGAGACCGACCGTGACGAGGAGGCGAAGCAACTCGCCGTGGATGATTTTTCGCGCTGGGAAAACCGCCTTGCTCGCCGCCGCGGTCGAGCCACGTAGAATTTTCCGTGGCGGCTGGTCGGCAATTTCCAAAAATTCTTCGGCAACTGGTAGGCGATGACGGTCGATTCGCATGAACTCGTCGCGCTCGTCGCGCCGTGCCCCGTCTTTCGTCTCGTCGACGTTTCCCACTTGGTCGACGCGAGTGCGTGCCAGGGCGAAGGCGGTCGTCCCGACGCACGGACAGGGACACAGACATGGCGGGAGCGTGCGGACGCGGCAGGATGGTGGGAAACGAAAATGGCGGCGTCACCCGGCCCACCCGCCCACCCTCGACACTCCGCTTCGCTTCGAGAAAAAGCGTTGCCGCGATGAGCTGGGAGTAGAGAGTGAGCAGTTTATGGGTAATGTGATGTATTTTCCGCGGGCCCTTCCGGCTGTGCGCACGCAGCGCGGGCCGGACCTTCGTCCGCCGCACACCTGAGGTCCGCCGATGTATCAAGTCACCTTCTCTGCTCAGGCGATGCGCGAGCTCAACCAGCTCGATCAACTGGCCCAACTCGACGTACTCGAACCGGTGACGAGCATCCGTCCGGAAGATCTCGCCCATCCGCGGGAGCCGCTCGGGCGGTTCCGCCGGGGGAAAAAGGAATTTTACCGGCTGCGCGCGGGTGATTTCAGATTCTATTTCGTAGCCCACGGCGAAGCGCTGCACGTGCACTATATTTTGCATAAAAACTCGCTCGAAGACTTCCTCTTGCGCAACAAGCTCCCCGTCTCGGAACAACAGCTCGTGGAGCAGCATTCGAAGTTCTGGAGATACTTGGAGAGCCTGACAAAATAATGAACTTCCGTCGTCGTTCCCCCACCGAACTCGCCGCGCGTGCGGCCGCCGAACTCGCCCGCCGCGAGGACCCCTACACCGTCACACAGGCGAGCCGGATTTATTTTCTGCCTAATCTCATGACGGCGGGAAACCTCTTCTGCGGTTTCATGGCCATTGTGCAGTGTATGCAGGCACGCTTGTCCGAGACGGCCCTCACCGGCGAATATTTGGGTCACACTCCTGCTGACTACTATCGCTACGCCGTGTGGTGTATTTTTGGAGCTGCGGCCTTCGACGGTCTCGATGGACGTCTGGCGCGCATGGGCGGAAGGGAATCGCTATTTGGGGCCGAGTTCGACTCCATTGCCGATGTCGTTTCCTTCGGCGTCGCGCCCACGCTCATGGTGATGTATCTCATTATCGCCCCGACGCAGGGTTATGAGATGTTTCGTAATATCGGCTGGGCAATCGGCTTCGTCTACCTCCTTTGCGGAGCAATGCGGCTGGCGCGTTTCAACGTTATAACGAACCCTTTGCTCCGACCCGGGAAGAAGGAGACTAACAAAGATTTTGTTGGTCTACCGGTGCCCGCTGCCGCCGGCACGGTCGCAGCCCTAGTGTTGTTTTTGCTCAAACTCGCCGACTCCGACAAATCCCTGAAAGCTTGGGCGCTCGCGTTGCCGTTTCTCATGCTCTTGATCGGTTTGCTCATGATGAGCACGGTGCGCTACCCGAGTGGCAAGGCGATCGACCTGCAGACCAAAATGAAATTTCGCTCGTTTGCCGGGGCCTTGGTCTTGGTGGGTTTCGTCCTTTTCTTCAAAGAATACGCGCTGCTCGCCATCTGCTTGGGTTACATTTTTTTCGGCCTGATCCGCCACTGGCGTCGGCCCTCGCATAGTCCCGCTCAGGCACCGGTCCAGCACCCCTCGGACAACCTGTGAGCAACCTGCGTGCTGTGCCCCAACAAGTTTCGGGTTGTGCATAACCGATCGCTTACGCGCAAACCATGCGACGTTTCTCACCGGTTGAAACCGCCTTTCCTCGGAGGAAAACCCGCACGTTACTGGTCTTATTCGCAGCCCATAATAATACGGATATAATTCCTAATTGAACTCCTATCCTTTTAGCTTTTGTTAGCTTCTAAAAAGCGCGTTCCTCCGCCCCCTTCATGAAATTCAAAATCAATCGCGATCACTTCGCCAACGGCCTTGCCCAAGTGCTCAACGTGGTCGGCGCCAAAGCCACCATGCCCATTTTGAGCAATGTCCTCATTGAAGCGGAGAAGGACCAGATTTCGCTCACCACCACCAACCTCGATCTGGGCATTCGCTGCAAAATTAAGGCCGAGGTAAAGGAAACGGGCTCCGTGACCCTCCCGGTCAAACGTTTGGCCGGTATCGTGCGGGAATTGCCCAACGTTGACGTCTCCTTCGACGGTTCGCCCAACCATCAGGTCAAACTCACGTCCGGTGGGTCCACCTTTCGCATTATGGGTATCGGTAAGGAAGAATTTCCTCCGCTTCCCGAGTTCGGCGACGAGAAGGCCTACGCCCTCGATCAGGCGGAGCTTGTCTCCATGCTCAAGAGTGTCGCCTACGCGCAGTCCACCGATGAGACGCGTTACATCCTCAACGGCGTCTATTTCAATTTTAAGGACGGTAAACTCTCCCTCGTCGCCACCGACGGTCGCCGGCTCGCCCTGATCGCCAAGGAAATGGACGTCCCCGCGGCCAGCGCCGGTGCGATTATTCTTCCGGCCAAAACAGTGGGCGAACTCACCCGCCTCCTCGACAAAGGCGAAAAGGTGAAGATCAACTTCAACGAGCGCCGGGCGGCGTTCCAGATCGCGACCGACAAGGACACCAGCGGCCTCATCGATCACGTTTACCTCTATTCGAAAGTCGTCGAGGGCAACTATCCGAATTATCATCAAGTCATTCCCAAGGAGACTCACCAACGCATCAAACTTGAGCGCGAGCTGTTTCTCCAATGTGTGCACCGCGCAGCCCTCGTGTGCTCCGAGAAAGCCAATTCCGTCAAGGTGAAGCTCTCGACCAACCTGCTGGAGATTACGGCGCAAAGTCCGGATTTCGGCGAAGCTCACGAATCTATGGCCATCGGCTACAGTGGTCCGGATCTCCAGGTCGCCTTTAACCCCGCCTTCGTGATGGATCCGCTCCGCGCATTGACGAAGGACGAAGTCTTTTTCGAGGTAAAAGATGAGGTGAGCCCCGGCGTCTTTAAGACTCTCGAAAACTTTGTCTGTGTCATTATGCCCGTGCGACTCAGCTGATTTTCAGGGCTAAATTCTTAGTCAACCGCACGCTTCGGCAGGCAATTTTTAGCTTCGTCCAGCGGTGCCTGTTACGCCTTACTTTCCTGTGGAACCGACTTATCTGATTCTCGCGACGATTTTTGTTTCGCTGGTGTTGATGCAAATCAACCAGCGCGTGGCTTCGCCGCTCTTAGCCATCGCCGACCGTTGGTTGCGCTGGTTAGTTTTCGCGTTTGGGGCAGCACAAATGTGCCACGATTTCGAGCTCGTTGATCGGCCGTATTGGGTGCTCACGGTAGTCTTTTTTATCGTCTGGTTCGTTGGCGAGACACTCTACAACTGGCTCGCTATTTCTGCGCTGAGCATCAGCCCGATTCCGCTTTTCCCTCGCTATGCCGTCAATACCAGCGGCGAAGAATGGCCCGTGCAGCCGCGCCTCCTGAAGATTCGCGAGTGGCTGCGCACGCAGGGCTTTCGACAGACGCAAGCGCTCAAAGCCGAAGTCGGCGGCGGCATTTACTTGCGTATCTCGGTTTACCAAGACGACCAAGCCACCGTGCGCGTGCAAGTGACCTTCATTCCGCAGATGAACGGCGCGATCTCGGTTTGTTTTGCAGTCACTTCGATCACCGCCGACGGGCGCCGCTACCTCACCGACAACCTCTACATTCCTTTTGCCGGTTTTTATCCGGAAAACTGGTTTGTCGAGCGGGTTCCGTGGCACCGTTCGCTCCCGCGCCTGCTTTCCCGTCACCGCGCCCGGCTCCTCGCAGGCGAGGCGACTCCCGTGCCGTTTTCCGCCGAACCACTCTCCGACCTCAACACCGTCCAGCAAGAACTGGATCAGGTGAACACCGAATTGGGTTTCCTCCACCCGCACCACGACCGTGAAGACCTCGGTAAGATCACCCACGAGGGCCGCTACCGGGTCTGGAAGGAAATTTGGATGCTCAACTATTTCGGCAGCGCAGCGCGGTACGAGTGAGCAGTAGGGCGGGGCTTCAGCCCGCCTCTTGGGTGCGTTGCGCTCAGCGCCATTGAAACCGCACTTGCCTTGCGTTCGATGTCATCAACATGCGTCCGACATGATGACGACCCTTCGCGAATTCAGTCGCAATCTTACCCGGCATCGGCGCGTCGCCGCCAATAGATGTGAGATCATCGTGCAAGACAGCAAAGGCGCGACCTATGTTATCAAAATGGGTTTTCAAAACGGGTGGACGTTCCCGTCCGCACGATGATTGCTCACGTCGGCCATCTCGCCGGCACTGTGTGCACCGGCAAACGCGTGAAGTCGTTGCCCGGTGATGGCCGCACCTAGTATTATTTTGGACACTGGCCCGCTGGTCGGATTTCTCGAGGTCATCCCACTCGGTGCCCTCGATGTCGTCCCCCTTTTACCTAGGGAGCCACCGAAGATTCGCGCCTTCATGGCGCGCTACGCCGGTCGCGTCCAACTTGCCGACGCGTGTGTCGTGCGTTTGAGTGAATGACATCCTCGGGCGCAAGTGCTCACCAGCGATGGCGCGGACTTTCGCATTTATCGACGTAACCGGAGTGAGCGAATTCCGAGCATCGCCCCGCCAGCGGAATGAGATTTCTGCTCACCCCCCGATGTAACTCATCTCAATTTTAGCCCGCGCCTCACCCGTCGCGAGCAGTTCTGCCCGCTCGTCGCTGTAGCGATCGAGCCGCCCGCCCCAAACTCGCGAAAGATAGGTTTCCAAGCCCGCCGCATCCGCGCCCGCCCGCAGTGCGCCGAGCACATCCCACCCGAGCGAGGCGAACAAACACGTGAACAATTTTCCGTCGGCCGAGAGCCGCGCGCGGTGACAATCCCGGCAAAACGGCTCCGTCACCGAGCTGATGATACCGATCGAGCCGCGCCCATCGAGGTAACGGTAACGCGCGGCGACTTCGCCGCGATAGGCCGGGCCGACTGCTGCGAGCGGCCATTTTGCTCCGATGCGTTCGACGATTTCTTTCGCCGGCACCACGCGCTCGACCGACCAGTGGTTTGTGTTCCCCACGTCCATAAATTCGATGAACCGCACCGCGTGTCCCCGCGCCCGAAAATACTCGCACAACGTCAACAGCTCGCCGTCGTTCACGCCGCGTTGCACCACGGTATTGATCTTGATCGGAAATCCCAGCGCCGCCGCCGCGTCGATGCCGCGCAACACCCGCTCCACGCTGAAGCCGAGGCCATTCAGTTTTCCCGCCGTCGTATCGTCGAGCGCATCCACCGACACGTTGAGCCGGTCGAGCCCCGCCGCGCGCAAGGCCGGTGCGAGTTTTTCCAACAACCAACCGTTCGTCGTCAGCGCGACATCCTTCACGCCGAGCTCCTGCTTCAAGATTCGCACGAGCTCCGGCACATCGGCGCGGAGCAAGGGCTCGCCACCCGTCAGGCGCACTTTGTCCACCCCCAGCGCCTGAAACGCCCGCACGATCCGCGTGAGCTCATTGAGGGTCATGAGCTGCGGGTCGCGGAGAAACGGATAACCGGCTCCGAACACTTCCTTCGGCATGCAGTAAGGGCAGCGAAAGTTGCAGCGATCTGTCACCGAAATGCGCAAGTCGCGCAACGGGCGGTTGAATTGATCGGTGGGGGGGCCCATGGAGATTGCAGCCTGCGCGGGTCGCGGCCTAGCTTGGCGACGACGGATGCAGGCGATGAACCTGTCAGTGTGTTCCGCGCCTGCAAGCAGCCTCCTTCAAAAAATGATTACGCCAGCCGCAGCGGAAAAACTTATCTTCACCCATCTCGCTCCGTTTCACCGCGAAGATTGCCCGCTCGCGCAGGCGCACGGGCGCCTGCTGCGCGGCGATGTTTGCGCCGACCGCGATCTCCCGCCCTTCGACCGGGTGACCATGGACGGCTACGCGCTGCGCGCCGCGTCGCTCGCCGACGGCGTGACCCACTTCCGCGTTGAAGGCGTGCAAGCCGCCGGCATGCGGCCCTTCAAACTGGGTGAGGCCGCCGATGCGTGCATCGAAATCATGACCGGCGCCGTACTCGCCGTCGGCACGGATTGCGTCGTGCCCTACGAGGAAACCGCTCGCGATCCGGCCGCCGTTGCCGGATTTACCTCCACGCCGACCGTCTCGGTTTCAGCTGCCGCCGCGCAATTCCCAGCCGGCCACGCCATCCACCGCCGCGGCAGCGACCACCGCGCGAGGGACGTCATCGTGCGCGCAGGCACTCGTCTCACGGGCCGTGAAATCGCCGTGGCTGCCTCGTGTGGCTACGCCACCATCGCCGTAAGTCAGTCGCCAAAAATCGCCGTCATCGCCACCGGCGATGAACTGGTCGAAGTCGGCGCGGCGGTTGCGCCGCACCAAATCCGCCGCAGCAACGATTACGCCCTCAGCGCCGCGCTCGCCGCCGCCGGCTATCCCCACGTGTCCCGTTTCCACCTGCGGGATGTGCGCCATGAAATCGAGCATCTCCTCTGGCACATCATCGCCGAGTTCGATGTCGTGCTCATTGCGGGCGGAGTTTCCAAAGGTAAATTCGACTACCTGCCCGCCGAGCTCGACCGCCAAGGCGTGAAGAAGATTTTCCAGTGCGTCGCGCAGCGCCCCGGAAAACCTTTTTGGTTTGGAAAAAGCACGCGGGACACGCCCATCTTCGCGCTGCCCGGCAATCCCGTCTCCGCTTATACCTGCCTTCACCGTTACGTGCTGCCCGGCCTCGCGCACGCCAGCGGCGCAGCCCCAGTCGCGCCACGCACCGTCGCCCTCGCCGCGTCCGCGTCGTGGAAGCCTAAACTCGCTTGCCTCCTGCCCGTGAAACTTGCGAGCGGCCCACGGGCGGAACTGCTGGCCACCCCCGACCCGAGCAACACTTCCGGTGATTTCGCCGGTCTCGTGAGCACCGACGGTTTCGTCGAACTCCCCCCCGGCCCCGCCGATTTCCCCGCTGGCACCCTCGCGCCGTTTTACCCGTGGGTATGAGGGAGGGAGCGGCGGTTTCCAACCGCCAAGGGCGATCAAGCATTGGACATTAGTCATTAGTCCTTCAGTCATTCTCCTCCATGTTCTCCCACCTCGACGCGCAAAACCGCCCCGCGATGGTCAACGTCGGCGACAAAGTCATCACGCGCCGCACCGCCCACGCCGTCGCCATCGTTTCCCTTCCGCGCGAACTCGCCGCTCTCCTCCGCACCGGTGAGATCGCTACGAAGAAAGGTCCGATTTTTCAAACGGCCATCCTCGCCGGCGTGATGGGTGCAAAAAAAACTAGCGAACTCATCCCGCTCTGCCACCCGCTCCCGCTCGACGATTGCCAGATCATAATCGAATCGCGCCTCCTCGCTGACGACACAGGCGACGTCACGATCCATTGCCACGCCCAGACCCACGCCAAAACGGGCGTCGAGATGGAAGCCCTCACCGGCGCGACCATCGCCGCGCTCACGCTCTACGACATGGCGAAAGCCGTGACCCACGACATCGTGATCCGCGAGATCCGCCTGCTGGAAAAAACCGGCGGCAAATCCGACTACCACGCCCCGTGATCAACTCGGCGTTCGTCGCCGTGCCGCTCTCCATCTTTCCGTAACAGCTCCACACCCATGCTCACCCTCCACGTCGAATATTTCGCGATCCTCCGTGAGCAGCGCGGGCTCACCCAGGAAACGCTCACCACCACCGCCGCCACGCCCACTGTTCTCTATGCCGAACTCCGGGCCCGCCACGCCTTCACGCTGCCCGCCGACCGCGTCCGCGCCGCCGTCAACGATGAGTTTGTTGCCGCCACCGCCCTGCTCCGCGACGGTGACCGGATCGTCTTTATCCCTCCAGTGGCCGGTGGTTAAATACGAAAAGGCTCCCGCTTGCGGTTTTCACCCGTCTTTTTTGTGTTTGTCCGGAAATTTTTCAATCCGTGAGCCGTAAAAGTGTTTTGCTGTTCGTGCTGTTCTTCGCGTGCACGCGCATCGTCTTCGCCCAAGGCGGAACGCTACCGCGGATTTCCAGCGTAGCGACCAGTCCGTCGGTGGCTGAGGGCCAGACGGTTTCGTTCGCCGTGACGGTCACGGGCACCGAGCCTTTCACGTATCAATGGAAGAAATTCGGCGCTGACCTCGCGGGCGCGACCAGTGCCACGTTCACTTTGAGTGCGGTGCGTTTGACCGATGCCGGCATCTTTTCGGTGGTCGTGGTCAATTCAGCCGGTATCGCCACCGGCGGCCCCTACGTGCTCACCGTCACTGCGGATGCCGCCCCGGTGGTCGAATCTATTTCGTTTCCAGCGGTTGTGGTGCAGGGAGACTCGTTTAGTCTGCCCCTCTTGGTCAAAGGTACCGCGCCCTTCACCTACCAGTGGCGCAAGGACGGCGTGGTGATCGCCGGCGAGACCAAGGAGACCTTTTCCCGCACTTCAGCCACGGTCGCCGATGTCGGAACCTATAGCGTGACGGTGACCAATCTCTTGGGTTCGGCGACCAGCCCAAGCGGATATATTTCGATCAGTTTTCCACTTCGACCGATCATTTACGAGTCGCCCAAGGCGCAGACCGCGACCATCGGCGACACCGTTTCGCTCTCGGTGCTGGCGGTGGGGTCCGGTGCTCGTCCGTCGGATGGCGAATCAGCTGGCGATCTCACCTATCAGTGGCGGCGGAATGGCACCTCCATTGTGGATGCGATCACCCGGAATTATCGCTTCACCGTCACCGCTGCCAGCGGTGCGAGGG
This sequence comes from Opitutaceae bacterium, assembly GCA_005799525.1. Classification (GTDB taxonomy): domain Bacteria; phylum Verrucomicrobiota; class Verrucomicrobiia; order Opitutales; family Opitutaceae; genus GAS368. The sequence continues at coordinate 9,371 of SYGN01000105.1, forward strand.
ACGCTTACACCGTACTCGTCACCAACCGTCAGGGCGCGGCGCTCTCCGAACCCGCCGTCGTCACCGTGCCCGGCCCGGTCGTCCCGGTCGTCGTGGGTGATCCCGCGAGCCAAGTCCTCCGGCAGGGCGAGGAAATTTTGCTGACGGTCGATGCCACGGGCACCATTGCACCCACCTACCAGTGGCGAAAGGATGGCGTGGTGACTGCGGGTGCCGTCGGCAGCACTTACTCCAAGCCCAACGCGATCAGCACCGATGCCGGCGTTTACACGGTCGTGGTCAGGACGGGTGCCGGCGCCGAAACCAGCGCACCCGCACGCGTCACGGTTTTGCCTGCGCTCGTCCCGGTGATCACCACTCATCCGGCGAGCTCAAGCCTGCCACCGAGCAATTTTGTGCCCTATCTTTCCGTCAACGTTCGCTCGAGCCTCGGCGTCACCTACCAGTGGCGTAAAGACGGCGTGCCGATCATCGGGGCGAATAATAGCCGCACGTTTTCACTCGCGAGCCCTCAACCGGCCAGCCCCGGTGCCTACACGGTCGTGGTCACGAATGCCATCGGCTCCGTGACCAGTTACCCCGGGGTAGTCACCGTCGATGCGACGCCGCCGCTCATCACCTATTCTTCCGGCGGAGAGGTGGTTTCCATCGGCGACTACCTGCGACTGGATCTCTTGTTGAACGTCGAGACCGCGACCGTCCAATGGCGCAAAGATGGAGTGGTGATTCCCGGTGCCACCGGCAGTTCATGGGTGATTTCACGTGTTTCTGCCACCAGCGCCGGTGCCTACCTCGCCACTGTGACGGCAGCGGGTAGCCCCCCAGTTACGAGCCGCACGATCCCGGTGGAGATCTTGGATCTTGGCGTGGCCCCGCGGATTTTGCGCCACCCGGGCTCCCAAACCCGAACGCCCGGCACCCGCGCAAATTTCGTTGTGACCGCCGAAGGCGAACGACCCCTCACGTATCAGTGGAGCAAGGAGGGTGTCGCGATTTCCGGTGCGACGACGGCGGCCTTCGCGATCACATCGCCTGTTGCCGCCAGCGCTGGCAGCTACTCGGTCATCGTCACCAACCGCCACGGCTCCGCCACGAGCGACAGCGTGGCGCTTTCGATGCTCGGTGCGCCCGTCCCCGGGCTCCCCATCATCAAAACGCAGCCCGCCTCTCTCGTGCTGTTTAGAAACACGGCCGGAGACTCCCTCTCTGTCGGATTGGAATCCACCGTCGGCGTGACCTACCAGTGGCGGAAGGATGGCGCGGTCATTCCGAACGCCACGTCGTTTACTTATCGCCTGTCGCCCGATCCTGCTACCGCCGGTCGCTATGATGTCACGATAGCCAACACGGCTGGCTCGATTTCGAGTAACGAAGTGTCTGTGGCGGTTGTTGATTTCCCGGCGGCTCCCGCGTTCACTTCCCAGCCGTCGAGCCAGTCGGTATTGCTCGGGACGACCGTGACCTTCGCGGCAACCGCGACCGGTTCGAGCTTGGTCCGCTACCAATGGCGCAAGCACGGTGTCGATTTGCCCGGAGCAACGGCCGCTGCGCTCGTTCTGCCGTACGCACCGGCCACTGCGGCCGGCACCTACACGGTCCTCGCAACCGCGATGGAGGGCGTCGCCTCCAGCTCTGCGGCGATTTTGACGATCACCTCGCCCCCCGCCGGCTTACCCCGTATCACGGCTCAACCGGTCGGTGCCACCGTGATTCCTACCGGCAGCGTGACGCTCACGGCGGGCGTGGCCGCCAATCCCGCAGCGACTTACCAATGGTTCCGCAACGGCCAGTCCCTCGCCGGTGAAACCGCTCTGACGCTCACCCTCACCAACGTCACGAGCGCCGCCACCTACACCGTCGTCGCCACCAATTCATTCGGCTCCACCACTCCCACGCCAGTCTCTGTCCGGCTCGGTGCGTCCATCAATTTTGGTCCTTCCGCACCGAGCCAGACCGTCGCCGCAGGCTCGCCCGCGACGCTCACCGTAGCGGTGCAGAGTCCCTCCCCCCTGATTTATCAATGGCGGAAAAACGGCGTCGACGTGCCCGGCGCCACGGAGATCACCCTCTTGTTTGCCGCGACGAAACCCGCTGACGCCGGCGCCTACACGCTCGTCGCCACGCACAGCGAGGGCTCGCTGGTTTCTGCGCCGATAGTACTCGGTGTGAGCGTTTCACCGTTTACCGGAGTCTACTTCGGCACGCTCGCGAGCGGCGAGCCTTTCGCGCTCTCCGTCGGACCCGATGCCGTCGGCGCATTGATCGGTTTTCGGGCCGGTGCCAACCAAGCGGTGATCGCCCGCGGTTTCATCGTTCAAGTCGACGGTACCTTCACGGCGGCCGGTGAAACCACCACGCGCCAGCTCGCCTCGTTTTACGCGGGCGCCGTCACCGGAGTCATTGGCGCGGGCACCGTCACGGGCAACCTGGTCGCCGGAGACATCGCGTTTGTCGGTACTCAAAAACTGGCGACGGGTGGGTCTGGCTCGATCGCCGGTTATTATCAGGGTGTCACCATCGCCGCCGCTCTGGGCGAAATGCATGCCATCGTCGCTGCCGATGGCACGTTGCAACTCGTCGCACTGGATACCACCGGCGCACGCTCCGCCAGCGGTCAAGTCGCCGCCACCGGCGCGTTTTCTGTCGGCCAGCCCCTGTTCACCTACTCCGGAAACCTCGGGGTCAACGGCGCTGCTCTCACCGGAACGTTTCAGCCCACCGGTGGGACCTCGGTCTCGCTCGCCGCACCCGGCGCGCCGGACGGCGTCGAGCGCCTCGTCAACGTCTCCACGCGTGCCCTCGCCGGCAGCGGCGCGCGCACCCTGATCGCCGGCTTCGCCATCAACGGCACCACCGCGAAGGATGTGCTCGTGCGCGCTTCCGGTCCGGCCCTCACGCTTTTCGGCGTCCCGGGCATCCTCCCCAATCCCCGGCTAAGGATTTTCAAAGACGCGGCTGCCCTCTTCGACAACGACGACTGGAGCATCGGCGGATCCATCCCGCAAATCTCCGCCGCCGCCGCGCGTGTGGGTGCATTTCCATTGGGGATCGGGAGCCTCGACGCCACGCTCTTGGTCCGCCTCGATCCCGGCAACTACACCGCGCAAGTCAGCAGCTCAGCCGTCGCCGCTGGCGTAGCGCTGGTCGAAGTCTACGACGCTGCGGTTGGCAGCACCGGAGCGCAGAAACTCATCAACGTCTCGACCCGCGCCGAGGTCGGCACGGGCGGCGATATTGTGATCGTCGGTGTCGTCGTGGCCGGAACTGCTCCGAAAAAATTTCTCATCCGCGGCATCGGTCCGGCCCTCGCGGCCTTTGACGTCACCGGCGCCCTCGCCGCGCCGCGTCTGCAACTCTACCGCGGCAACCAACTCCTGCGCGAAAACACCGGCTGGTCTGCCGGCACCGACGCCGCGCTCATCGCCGCTGCGGCGGTGCAAGTCGGCGCCTTCGCCCTCGCCGATGGCAGCAAAGACGGTGCGCTCCTGTTGTATCTTCCGTCCGGCAGCTACACCGCGCAAGTTAGCAGCGTCCCCAGCACCACCGGCGTCGCCCTAGTCGAAGTTTACGAGGTGCCATGACCCGCGAAATGATCACCGTGGACCTTGCCGCTATGAGTTTTCGTATTTCCTCTTCCGTCCTCGACCCCACTGCGCTCTCACGCGCCCTCGCCGACGAACGCGCCGGCGCCTGCGTCACGTTTGAAGGCTGGGTGCGCAATTGCAACGAGGGCCAGCCCGTCCTCTCGCTCGAATACGAGGCCTACGCCTTGCTCGCCGATAAAGAGGGCGCGCGCATCCTCGCCGAGGCGCACGCGAAATTCCCGCTTCTTGCCGCGCATTGCATCCATCGCGTCGGCCTTCTCCAACTCGGCGCACTCGCCATCTGGGTCGGCGTCACCGCTGAGCATCGCGGCGCGGCCTTCGACGCGTGCCGTTACATCATCGACGAGGCCAAAGCCCGCGTGCCCATTTGGAAAAAAGAGCACTACACCGGCGGTACGACGGCTTGGATCAATTGCGCCACCCGCGGTGATTTCGCCGGTGATACCCGCTAGTTTCCCGACCCCGCACGCCGGCGCGCCTCCTTCACCATTCCTTTTTGTCGGCTATCCACGCGAATCGTTCGGCTATTCACGCGAATCGCTCGACAAAATGCAGTTAGGGAACGTGTTTGTGGTTTCTGTCTTTGACCTCAGCGTAATTGGAGTTTCATCTTTCAAACGATGGACGCTCACCCCTATGCGTTTCTTGCCCTCTTCGCCGCTGTGGCGGTGGCGTTTCCGCTCGCACTGCTAGCGGTAGCACAGCTGTGGTTCCGCTTCTTCCAACCGCCCAAACCCAGCGCCGACAAAGGTGCCGTTTACGAATGCGGCATCGCCGCGACGGGGGATTCGTGGATTCAGTTCAAGGCCCATTATTATCTCTACGCGATTTTGTTTCTGATTTTCGACGTCGAGGTGCTCTTCCTCCTGCCCTTCGCCGTCACCTTCACTACTCTGCCCGTCGGCGCCCTCGTGGCCATGCTCGTCTTCATCTTGCTGCTCGCCGAGGGGCTCGTGTGGGCTTGGCACCGCGGTCACTTGGAATGGAAATGAAAAACGTTAACCGCCCATTATCCGGATGAATCTACCTCAACCTACTTTCTCGCAGGTTTCCATCCGTATTCATCTCTGTATTGCGTGTTTAAAAGGGATCCGGAGGATTGCCCTTTGAGTCAGGAAGTCACCCCGCCACCGCCCGCCGTCACCGAAGCCGAGCGCGACGAACTCCGCCGCCAAGGCATTCTCCTTACCAGCCTCCAAGAGCTCTACACGTGGGGTAATAGCCACTCGGTTTGGCCGCTCAACTTCGGTCTCGCCTGTTGCGCGATTGAGATGATCGCCGCGTCGATGGCCAAGTTCGACATCGCTCGCTTCGGCTCCGAAGTCTTTCGCCCGTCCCCGCGCCAAGCCGACCTCCTCATTGTCTCCGGCACCGTCACGAAAAAAATGGCGCCTCAGGTGATTCGCCTTTGGAACCAGATGCCCGAGCCCAAATACTGCATCGCCATGGGTGCCTGCGCGATTTCCGGCGGCCCGTTTAAGCAGGGCTACAACGTCCTCAAAGGCATCGACCGTTTTATCCCTGTCGATATCTACATCCCCGGCTGCCCACCGCGCCCCGAGGCTCTTCTCCACGGCCTCGTCCAGTTACAGAAAAAAATTCAGGGCTTTAAACTCACCGGCCCCGACGCCCCGCGTCACCTCCGCGACGACCAGCCGTGCAACTGCCCCGTACCCGAATTCGGCGAACACGACCTCGAACCGCCCGCCAACCCCGAAGTCTGGACCGCCCCGCCCGCCATCGTCCGAAAAGACTAAAGCCCATCGCCCTCCGAATCGTTCTCGTTCTCTCCTTCGCCGCTCCCCCGCACCATGGAATCCCCTGAGCAGATTCGCGACCGCCTCCTCGCCCGATTTCCCGGCGCCGAGATCTCCGTCGTCACGAATCCCGGCATCGCCGCCCAGCACTCGTTGCTCCTCGGCGCCGCCCACGCCCGCGCCATCGCCGAATTTCTCCGCGACGATCCTACGCTCAAACTCGACCAGTGCTCCAACGTTACCGGCATCGACTGGCCCGAAAAAGAAATCGTTGAAACGAAAAACATTTCCACGCCCGATCCGGCGAATCCGGCCGCCCCCCCTAAAGTCGTCGAACAAAAGACCAAGCGCCTCCAGCTCGGCTTTCTCGAGGTCGTCTATCACCTCTACTCGATCACTCACCGCCACGGCCCCGTGATTTTCCGTCTGCGCACCGGCAACCGCACCGACCAAGCTACCGTCCCCTCGCTCACGCCCGTCTGGCGCTCCTGCGAATTTCAGGAACGCGAAGCCTTCGATCTCTTCGGCATCACCTTCGACGGCCATCCCGATCTCCGCCGCATTTTGATGTGGGACGAATTCAAAGACCACCCGATGCGCCGCGACTACGCCGAACCCGACGACTACGAGTGGGAGCCCACTCCGCACGGCACCGTCCTCGAAAAAACCAAAGCCCACTATCCGCCACCGCCCGCTCTCGTTGCCGCACCGACGGTCCTTCCTGCGGCGCCCGCCGCCCCTGTAAAAGGAGCCACGCCATGAGCGCCTCCGATCACGCAGCTCTCAGTTCGCAACTCTCAACTCCGCACGTTGGCGGAGCCAACGTGCGCGAGGTCCACGACAGTTTCCACGGTGACCTGCTCGAGGTCTCGATGGGCCCGCACCATCCGTCCACTCACGGCGTCTTCCGCATGATCGTCACGCTCGACGGTGAGACCATCGTGAAGCTCAAGCCCGTGTTCGGTTATCTCCACCGCAACCACGAAAAACTCGGCGAGACCGTCACCTATCTCGGGTCGATGCCTTACACCGACCGCCTCGACTATCTCTCGTCGATGACGAACAACTGGGCCTACGCCCTCGCCGTCGAAAAACTCGCCGGCCAAGCCGTCCCCGAGCGCGCCGAATACGTCCGCGTCATCCTCGCCGAGCTGACGCGTCTTCTGAATCACACCTGCCTCGCCGGTTTCCTCATGCAGGACTGCGGCTGCTCCGGCACCCCGCTCATGTATGCGTTCCGCGAACGCGAATACATCCTCGATCTGTTCGAATCACTCTCCGGCTCCCGCATGATGTGCAACTACCAGCGCTTCGGCGGTTGTCGCGTCGATCCGTCTGCCGACTGGCTCACGGGCGCGCAAAAACTCGCCGACCGCTACGGCACCTTCCTCGACGAATTCGAGACCCTCCTTACCGGCAACGAGATCATCATAGCCCGCACCCAGGGTGTCGGAAAACTCTCGCCCGAGCTCGCCATCAGCGCCGGTGTCACTGGGCCCATGCTCCGTGCTACCGGCGTCAATTACGACCTCCGCAAAGTGGATGCTTACGGGGTGTATCCGCGTTTCGATTTCCGCGTCCCGCTCGGCGACCACGGCGATGTCTATGACCGCTACATGATCCGCGTCCTGGAAATGCGCGAGTCGATCAAGATTCTCCAGCAGGCCCTCGCCGGTCTGCCCGCTGGACCGATCATGGACCCGAAGGCGAAGCTCCGCAGTTTCCGCCCGAAAGCCGGCGAAGCCTACGGCCGCATCGAAGGCCCGAAAGGCGAGATCGGTTTCTATCTCCTCAGCGACGGCAGCCCGAATCCCTACCGCTACCGCATCCGCCCGCCCTCCTTTATTAACCTCACCGTCCTCGAGGATATGTGCCTCGGCCACACTGTTGCCGACGCCGTGATCATCCTCGGCTCCGTCGACATCGTCCTCGGCGAAGTGGACCGCTGAATTTTCGCGCAACACGAAAACCTTATTTGATCAAACCAACTCAATCCATGAACGCCCCACTTCACCTCTCCCATTTTCCGGCTCGGCGGAAAATGAACTAGGTTATTGCGGAGCAAAAATCGCATGCTCGGCACCGGATTACTCCAAGGCCTCGGCGTCACCGCGAAAAACTTCGTGGGGTCCTTCCACGATCCTGCACGGCTGACGACAATCGAGTATCCCGAGGTCAAAACGAAACTCCCCGAGGCCTACCGCAACTTCCCGTTCCTCGTCACCGAAAATGCCACCGATCCCATGGGCACGCTCCGTTGCGTCGCCTGCCAGATTTGCGAGAAAGAGTGCCCGCCGCAGTGCATTTACATCGAGAAATCGAAGGACAAGAAGCCTGATGCCACCGGCAAACCCCAACTTTTCCCCGCGGTTTTCGCCATCGATACCTCGGTCTGCATGAGCTGTCAGATCTGCGTCGAAGTCTGCCCGTTTGAAGCGATCAAGATGGATCAGGTTTACGAGATCGCGACCACCGACCGTTTCTCCGCGCTCCTGCTCAACCGCGAGCAGCTCGCGAAATCGAACGCCTACTATCACGAGATTCACCCGACGGAAGCCGCCGAGGTCGACGCCCGCCTCGCCGCCGAACGCAAAGCCGCCGAAGAAAAAGCCGCCGCCGCCGCCGCTGCAAAAGCCGCCGCCGCCGTCGCCAAAGCTTCCCCTGTGGCGAAGCCACCCCTGACCGCATGACTCTTCCCGGACCTTTAACTTTCCTGCTTCAACTTCCACTGTCATCGGCGGCGGGCGCCGCCGATGCCTTCCTCGAACGTCTCCCACTCGTCGCCCGCGACTGGGTGACATCTTGGCTCCCCGAGCCCTGGCGCTGGCTCGTCAACAGCCTCCTTTCTATCGCCATCATTTTGTCCGTCTTCGGCCTGCTCTTCGCCTACGTCACCCTCGCCGAACGCAAGATTCTCGGCCGTATCCAGAATCGCCCCGGCCCCAACCGCACGCCGATCCCGTTTACCAAGCTCCGCTTCTTCGGTCTCGCGCAGCCCTTCGCCGACGGTGTGAAGTCACTCACCAAAGAAGACGTCGTGCCGCGCGGTGCCGATCACCTGCTGCACTTCCTCGCGCCGGTCGTGTTGCTCGCGTTCTCGATTCTCACCTTCGCCGTCATTCCTTACGGCCGCCACCTCGTCCCCGTCGAACTCAATGCCGGTGTCCTCTACTTCTTCGCCGCGGGTGCCGCCACCGAACTCGCGGTCTTTATGGCCGGCTGGGCGAGCCGCAATAAATACTCCCTCCTCGCGGCCATGCGCGCCCTCGCGCAGCTCATCAGCTACGAACTCCCGCTCCTCCTCGCTTGGGTGCCCGTCGTCCTTGTCGCTGGTACGCTTTCCACCACCGAAATCGTCGCCGCTCAAGCCGGCTGGCAATTCAACGTCATCCCGCATTGGTACGTGTTCACCCCGTGGGGCGCTGCCGGCTTTGCAATTTTTATGATCGCCGCCCTCGCCGAGTCGAACCGCTCGCCGTTTGACTTGCCCGAAGCCGAGAGCGAACTCGTCGCCGGCCATCTCACCGAGTATAGTGGTTTCAAATACGCCCTCTTCTTCATGGCCGAATATTTCGGGATGATCGCCCTCAGCGGCATGGCCATCACCCTCTTTCTCGGCGGCTGGCATGCGCCGTCGCCCTATTTGGAGTTTATTCCGTCCTACGTCTGGTTCATGGGGAAACTCAGCGCGCTGCTCCTCGGCTTCATCTGGATTCGCGCTACTTTCCCACGCCTGCGGATGGATCAACTCACGCGTTTCGCTTGGAAATTTCTCGTCCCGCTGGCTCTGATCAACCTCGGCAACGCCGCCTTCTGGTCCCTCTCCTTCCACTGGTCCGGCCCGTTCCAAATTCTCCGCTGGCTCATCAGCGTCCTCGTCGTCGTCGGACCCTTCGTCCTCCTCGGTCGCAAACTCAGCGCCGGAGTCGCCCCGCGCGTTTACCGTTACGCCGTATGAGCAATTTACGCCCGATCGCCTGCCCCCTAGCCGCGAGCGCCAGCGAGTGGATTCCGCGCCCTACGCCATGACCGCCGCGCTTATCCTTATTGCCGTCTTCACGCTCGCGACCGCTGCCGTCGCGCTCTCGTTGCGCAATCTTATCCATAGCGCGCTCCTGCTCATCGCAAGTTGGTTTGGCATCGCCGCCTTTTATCTCTGGGCCGGCGCCGAGTTCGTGGCCTTCGCCCAGGTGCTCGTCTACGTCGGGGCCGTTTCGATGGTCGTCCTCTTCGCCGTGCTCCTCACCCGCCGCTCGCGTGCCGACACGGTGATCGCCCGTGACTCCGTCGAGCGCGCGATTTCTGCCGTCATCACCGGCATTGCCGTGTTCGGTGTGCTTGTCGCTGCCATTCTAAAGACGTCGTTTGCGCGCCTTTCTCCAGCGGGCGTCCCGCCGCTTCAAAGTGGCACGGGGGTATCGCCCGTAATTTCCGCGCCCACCGCCACCGTCCGCGACATTGGCATGCAGCTCATGAGCGCGCACGCCGCCGCGCTGCTCATCATCGGCATTCTCCTGACCGTCGCCCTCCTCGGTGCCGTCGTCCTCGCCGCCCAAGATGCCCCCGAGTCGAAGCAGGAATCCCCATGAGCCTCGATCCGCTCCCTCTCTGCCTGCTGTTTTCCAGCGCGCTCGTCTGCCTCGGCCTCATCGGCGCGCTCGCCCGGAGCAATACCATTCTCGTCCTCCTCGGCATCGAGCTGATGCTCAACGCCGCCAACCTTAACTTCATCGCCTTCTGGCGCTATGGCCCCGTCACGTCCCCCGCGACCGGCGTGATGTTCGTGATGTTTTCCATCGCGGTCGCTGCCGCGGAAGCCGCCGTTGGTCTCGCCCTGATCATCGCCGTCTACCGCCACCAAAAAAACATCCGCCTGCAGGAAGCGAACCGCCTCAAAGGATGAAATATTTTAACCACGGATTACAGGGATGAACCGGGATCAAACCAACTTTCTGCCTAGCGCGGTGCTTCCGCCCGCGTCCGTTATGGTGAAACGTGATTCAGACGCCCGCCCGCCCGGTCCGTCATGGGACTTTGGATATCAGGCCTTGGTCATTCTCATTCCATGAGCCTCTCCGCTCAATACCTTTGGGTCATCCCTGCGTTGCCGCTCGTCGCCGCAGCCATCGGCGCGCTCACGCCCCGCAGCGGTCGCAGCCTCGTCGCCGGTGCCGCGATCGTCGCCCTCGCCCTTTCGTTCTTCATTTCCTGCGCTGCACTCAGCACGGCTCTCGAGAATCCCGCCGCGCACCTCACGCACAACTTCACCTGGTTCGAACTCGGCAACGACACCGTGCGCCTCGGTTGGCTGCTCGACCCGCTCACCGCGTTCATGTGCACGATGGTGACGTTCGTCGGCACGCTCATCTTCATTTTCAGCCTCGGCTACATGCATGAGGACGCTCACTTCAAACAGTTCTTCTGCTTCCTGAGTCTCTTCGCCGCCGCGATGCTCGGCCTGCTCGTCGCCAATAGTCTCCTGCTCTTGTTCATTTGCTGGGAACTCGTCGGTCTCGCCTCCTACCTGCTCATCGGTTTCTGGTTTCACAAACCGTCCGCCGCCGCCGCCGCGAAAAAAGCCTTCATCACCACACGCATCGGCGACCTCGGGTTCCTGCTCGGCCTCCTCTGGCTCTACGATTCAGCCGGTTCTCTTCTTCTCTACGACAACGGTAACGGCGTCCTTGAAGCCACCTCCCTCGGCGCGCTCGGTTCCGCTGCTACGGTCTGCGGCCTCAGCGTCGCCAGCGCCATCGGCCTGCTCCTCTTTTGCGGTGCCGTCGGCAAATCCGGCCAGTTCCCGCTCCACGCGTTGAGCGTCGTCGCCGCGATCGGCGCGATCACCGCCCTCCTCGGCGCGGTGATCGCCGTCGGCCAGAACGATATCAAACGCATCCTGGCGTTCTCCACGGTCTCGCAGCTCGGCTACATGATGCTCGCGCTCGGCGTCGGCTCTTGGGTCGCCGC